>CAWULT010000138.1:0-10983 GCA_963923455.1 uncultured bacterium | reverse complement strand
CCCCCCCGTCCGATGCGCCCCCGCCCAGCGCCGCCTTCCCGACCTGGCGGGGGTGGCGGTGGAGGGGCCAGCGCAGCCAGCAGCGGCGCGCGCTCGGCGTCCGTCGACCACCGGAGCACCGACACGTCCAGCGTGTCGCCGGCGCCGGCCGCCTTGACCGCGGCGCGCAGGCGCAGCACCGGCGCGCCAGCTGGCTGGGCCACGCCTGCCGCCACGCCCCCGAGAGACGCCACGATGACCACGACCAGCCGCCGGTGCCACGCCGAACGCCGCACGCTCATTGGCTCTCGTTCGTGCCCTTCACGCGGCCGAGCCATTCGACGAGGCGCTCGAGCTCCGGATCGGTGATGCGGGCGCCGCGCTCCCGCATGTCGACGGCCACCACGCGCCACCGCTCGGCCGAATGCCGGGCGTCGTTCACCCGGTCCACCCCGTGACAGCCGGAGCAGGCGCGGCCAATCAGGGCGCTCGCCTCCGCATCGGTGAAGAACGTCGTGACCTCGGTCGGCACGTACGTGCGAGGAAAGGGCTTGGTCGTCGGCCCGAAGCGCGTGACCAGCCAATCGAGCAGCACGTCGCGGTCCTGCGGCGGCAGCGGCAGGTCGATGCCCCGGTGCTTCGCGGTCAGGTGGGCGTCCCACCCGGCGCGGTCGAGCGCGTTGTAGGCGTAGTCGTCGATGCCGTGACAACTCGTACAGTACTTGAAGATCACGACCCTCGGCGGCCCCTGGGGCGGAGTCACCTGGGGGCGTGTGGCCCGGCCGCGGACCTGCGCCGACGACGACGCGCCGAGCGCCGCGGCCACGACGAGCGACATCACGATCCGCGCGTGCAGGCGCATGGCCCCGCTACGCCATCTCGAGCGGCTGCAACCGCCCGGTGCTGGTGCCGATCTTGTCCATGTCGATGCCGAACAGGTGCAACACGCTGAGCAGCATGTTCGACGTCCGCTGCGTGTTGTCCGGGAACACGAGGTGCCGGTTGCCCTTGAACGTCCCGTCGATGCCACCGACGAGGATCACCGGCACCTTCTCGTGGGCGTGCCGGTGCGAGTTGCCCATGTTGCTGCCCTTGTAGATCAGCACGTGGTCGAGCACCGACCCGTCGCCGTCCCTGATGCCGCGGAGCTTCTCGCAGAAGTAGGCGAGGTTCTGGACGTGGTAGCGGTTGACCTTGGCGTAGTTGGCGATGTTCTCGGGCTTGTCGCCGTGGTGGGACGTCCCGTGCCATCCGCCGGTGTAGCCGGACTCCGGGAAGCTGGCTCCGCTCAGGTCACGGCCGAGCATGAACGTGATCGAGCGCGTGATGTCGCCCTCGAACGCCAGCGCCATCAGGTCGTACATGAGGCGGAAGTGGACGTGCTTGCTCTCGGGCAGGCCGAACGGCACGTCTGACGTCGGCTCCTTGACCGCGTTGTCCATCGCGATGCGGATGCGCCGCTCGATCTCGCGCACGTTCTCGACGTACGCGTCGACCCGCTGCTGGTCGCCGCTCCCGAGCTGCCGCCGGAAGGTGCCCAGCTGCGAGACGACGGCGTCGAGGATGCTGGCATTCCGCTCCCGGTCGCGCCGGCGCTCCTCGGCGCTCGCGCCGTCCCCGAACAGGCGCTCGAACACCACGCGCGGGTTCACCTGCGTCGGCAGGGGCTCGATCGGAGACCGCCACGAGATCGAGTTCGTGTACGCGCAGCTGTAGCCCCAGTTGCAGTTGCCGAAGTTCCCCATGTCCTCGACGCCGAGCTGGAGCGAGGAGAGGATCGTGTCCTGGCCGTACTTGCCCGCGATCAGCTGGTCGACGGTCGTGCCGAGGTACGGGCTGACGGCGTTGCGCCGTGGCCGTGCCCCTGACAGCAGCACCGCGCCCCGCGCGTGGTCACCGCCCGGCTCTTCGGTGGTGGCCATGGCCTCCGGCATGTCGAGGCCCGAAATGAGCACGACCCGGTCACGGAAGGGCTCGAGCGGCTTGGTGATGAACGAGAACTCGAAGTCCCGGCCTTCCTGCAGCGGACTCCAGTATCCCGGCGACGCGCCGTGCGGATGCCAGATGCCGACGAAACGCCGGACGGGCGCCGCGGCGGTGAGCCGGACGGGGGTCAGCGCCGGCACCATCGCCTCGAGTAGCGGCAGCGCCAGCGTCACGCCGGTCCCCCGCAGGAACGTTCGCCGGGCTATGTGCCTTCTCGTCACGTACATGGCAGACTCCGTTCACCTCGTGCCGGCCGAGGGCTCGGCATGCTTGACGCGCATCTGGAACTGCGGACTGCGGACCACGCCGAGGACGATGCCCGAGAACCGGTTGCCGCCGGGGGCCACGTCGCGCGCAATGGCCCTGATGGTCGGCATGTCCGAGTACTCGACGCCGCGGCCCGTGGCATAGGTCATCGTCTTCTCGACGAACATCTGGACGAACTGCGGCGAGTACCGCAGCAGCGCCTGGCGCAGGCCGGCCGGACCCTCGACCTCCTGCCCGTCGAACAGGCGCACGCGTGTGTCGATGGGTACACCGCCGTCACCCCCCTGCCGGTCGCGCCACCCGGCGTCGGCGTCGAAATTCTCGAGCGCGAAGCCGATCGGGTCCATGATCCGGTGGCACCCCGCGCAAGCCGGGTTGCCGCGGTGCAGGGTCATCTGCTCGCGCAGACTGAGCGGCCTGCCGCTCTCGCCCTTCGTCTCCTCGAGCGCCGGGACGTTCGGCGGCGGCTCGGGGGGCGGGGTCCCGAGGATGTTCTCGAGCACCCACACGCCGCGCTTCACGGGCGAACTGCGGAAGTTCTGCGTCCACGTCACGGCCAGGAAGCCGCCCTTGCCCAGCAGGCCGCGGCGGTGGTCCAGCGCGGGCGGCAGCGCAACCCGCCGGAACCGCGCCCCGTACACGTTCGGGATGCCGTAGTGCCGGGCGAGCCGCTCGTTGACGAACGTGTAGTCGGCGGTCAGCAGGTCCAGGACGTTCCGATCCTCCCGGACGATGCTGTCGAAGAACAGTTCGGACTCGCGCCGGAACGCCTCGCGCAGCTCGTTGTCCCAGTTCGGATAGAAGACGCCGTCCGGAGACGTCGCCGGCAGGTTGCGGAGGTACAGCAGCTGCTGCGCGAAATTCGACACGAGCGCATCCGCCCTCGGGTCGGCCAGCATGCGCCGCACCTGCTGCTCGAGCACCCGGGGCTGGCTCAGGCGGCCCTGACTGGCCGCCGCCAGCAGGTCGTCGTCGGGCAGGCTGCTCCACAGGAAGAACGACAGCCGCGAGGCCAGCTCCAGGTCGGTGATGCGGAACGGTGTTCCCACCGGGACGCCCGCCGGTTCGCGCTCGGCCCGAACCAGGAAGCTCGGGCTCGCCAGCACGAGCCGCAGGGCCATCTCGATGCCGTCCTCGAACGTGCCGTCCTGGCGTCCGCGGTCGAAGAACCGCATCAGCGCCGACACGTCCTCCGCCGTCGGCGGGCGCCGGTAGGCGCGACGCGCCAGCGTCGTCACGATCTGGCGGGCGCAGGCCGCTTCCTGCGCTGCGACGCGCGGGCGGCAGGCGAAGACCCGGCGCCGGCTGGCCGAGTCGGCCGGCCGCTGGGCGTTGAAGGGACCCTGGATGCGGACGAAGCCGATGGCCGGGTAGTACTGCAGCTGGGGAATGGCGTTGTTCTCGAGCGACTTCCGGTCGTACTGCCGGATCACGTCGAGGCTGGGGCGGTAGTTCGTGGCGACGAACGTCGCACCGACCAGCCTGGACCCCGCGCGGACGGGCACGGTGACCTCGAGCGTCCCGTCACTGTCGGCCGTCATGCCGACGGCCACGCCGACCCCCCGGTACGGCCAGACGTGGGCGCGTTCGCCGTCGATGATGAGCGCGAGCTGCTCGCCAGGGATGTAGCTGCCGATGCCGAAGTTCTGGACCGAGAACGTGTACTCGCCGTCGGCCGGGAACTCGTGACGCGCCACGATGCCGCCGCGGGTGCCGAGCGGCATTCCCTCCAGGCGGTGGTTCTGCGACGCGTCGTTCGACGCGAGGTAGGTGGCCTCCGTCGGTGACGTCCAGTAGCCGACGGCCATCCGGGCAATCCGCGCCGCCGCCGTGGCGTACGCCTCGAGCAGGGTGGGCGAAATCGTGAGCGAGCCGGCGATGTTGTCGAACCCGTGCGCGGCGTCGTCGGCCGGCAGCAGCGACGCGGCGTCGATGCGCAGGTCGAGCAGATCGCGGATGGCGTTGGCGTACTCCGTCCGGTTCAGCCGGTGCAGCACCACCGAACCCGGCTCGACGCGGGCGGCGGCCGCACGGTCGATCTCGTGCTCGAGCCAGTCGCGCAGCGCCTCGTACTCCGGCAGCGGCGGGCGCGGCGTATCCGGTGGCGGCATCACACCGGCCCGCATCTTCCGGATCACCCGCTCCCACAGTTCGGCGTGCTCGGCGACGCTGGCCAGGTCGGAGCCCTGCAGCGACAGATTGGCGGTCTTGACCCGGTCGCTGTGGCACGACACGCAGTAGCGGTCGAGGAGGGCGCGCGCCTGCGCGGCCGACAGTCGCGCCTGAGGCGAGACCGGCGCTGGCACCGTCCGCGACGGCGCCACCGCCGCCGGCCGCTCCGCAGGGCTCGGGCGTCCGGCCGCAACCGGGCGCTGGCCAGCGGCATCGCCCGACCACAGGGCCACGGCCACCGCGACCGCGGCACCGCCGCTCCAGGGCCATCCTGATCTCATGCGTCTCATCGGGACCGCTCCCACCAGTCTGGTCGTCGGCGCGCGAGGGGGCGAGGGTCGCATGAACGCGCGGGCGGTTCAAGTGGCATAGCACTTATGCCGGAAGGGAATCGCCATACCCGGGTTGACACCCGTCCGGTTTTGGGCGCACGATGCGACCGCTCATCCTGCAGGAGGTCCCTCCATGTTCTGCACGCGCCGCTGGTCCGTGTCCATGCTCGTCCTGTCCTGCATGGCCGTGCTCGGGCTCGGCCTCGAGGCCGCGGGGCCCTCGTCGAAGCCGGAGGACGTCGGCCTCTCCAGCGCGCGGCTGACACGCGTCACCGAGCTCGTGCAGCGGCACATCGCCGCCGGCAGTTTCTCGGGCGCCGTCACGCTCGTCGCCCGTCACGGGCGCATCGCCCACCTCGACGCCCAGGGCGTGATGGACATCGACAGCAAGAAGCCGATGTCCACCGACGCGATGTTCCGGATCATGTCCATGACCAAGCCGGTCATCGGCGTCGCGACACTGATGATGATGGAGGAAGGCAAGGTCCGGCTGCAGGACCCCGTCTCCAAGTTCATCCCCGAGTGGAAGGACATGACCGTGGCCGTGCCACTGCCCCAGACCGGCGCGACGGCCGCACAGGGGGCCGCGCCGGCGCCGGCGGGCGGCGCGCCGGCCGCGCCACGGTACTACACGGTGCCGGTCGAGCGCGAGGTCACGATCCGCGACCTGTTGACGCACACCTCCGGCGTCGTGAGCGGGCCGATGAGCAACGCGGCGAACCGCGCCGCGGCGGCAGGCCCGAAGGACACGCTGGCCGACTACATCCCCCGCCTCGGCCGGGTGCCCCTCGAGTTCCAGCCCGGCACCCGTTGGGCCTACAGCGCGGCCGCCGGGTTCGACGTGCTCTCGCGGGTGGTGGAAGTGGCGTCGGGCATGCCGATCGATCGCTTCGTCAAGCAGCGGATCTTCGACCCGCTCGAGATGCGGGACACCACCTACATCGTGCCCACCGGCAACCCGCGTCTCGCGACGCTGTACTCGCGGACGCCGCAGGGGCTGCGTCCGGCCAACAATCCGGGCTTCATGAACGGCGTCTACTTCTCGGGCGGCGGCGGACTCGTCAGCACGGCCACCGACTACGCGCAGTTCGCGCTGATGCTGGCGAACGGCGGCGAACTGAACGGCGTTCGGCTGCTCAGCCCGCGCCTCGTGGAGCTGATGGGCTCCGTGTTCGCGCCGGACACGCTGCCGGGCCGCCCGAAGGGCGAGAGCTACGGCCTCAGCGTGCGCGTGGTCAACGACCCGGTGGCGCGCAACTCGTTCCTCGCGGAGGGCAGCTTCGGCTGGAGCGGCGCGTTCGGCACGCACTTCTGGGTGGACCGGAAGAACGACCTCGTCGCGATCGCGATGACGCAGACCTCGAACCAGGAGTTCCTGCGCGACTTCGAGAACATGGTGATGCAGGCGGTCGTCGGCGACGGCCGACGCACGACGGGCACGCGGTAGCGCTCACCGACACACGAAGTTGGCGGCGTCCTCGATGCTGCCCGTGCCCGAATAGCGCGCCTGCGCGGGGTACGCGCACAAGGGCCGTGTCCGCCCTGGCCACGGCGTGCTCGCGCCGGCCGTCGCGACGATCCGCTGGGGTGCCGTGCCCTTCTCCACCCACGACACGAGTGATCCGAACGCGTCGAACTGGTCGGTCGCGGGGCCCCCGGCGCAGTGGTTCATCCCCGGCACGGCGAACAACCGCGCAACGTCGGCCGCGGCACCGTTGGTCTCCCGGTTCAGGTCGTTCCACCAGCGGATGGTGTCGGTGATCGAGAACACGGGATCGCTCACGCCGTGCACGATCACGAGCTTGCCTCCGCGGGCCTTGAAGCGCGTCAGGTCGGTCGAGTTCGCCCGCATGAAGTCGAGCGCCGACTCGGTGAACTCGCCCGTCGTGGCGGCGAGCTTCGCGCCGTCGCGCTGCAAGTCGAGGCCCAGCAGGAACTTCAGCGGCTCGGGCCCGTTCATCGCCACCGGCGTCGGCGGCGTCGTGAAGAGCGAGGTCACCGAGGCCGCGCCGAGCGTCGCGATGATCGCCGCATTGACCGGCGCGTCGTGCGGGCCCATCTTCCAGATGCGCCACCCCTGGTTGTAGGCATCGCCCACGCGGCCGCCGAGGCCCCGGTCCCACGCCCAGTCGGCGTAGAGCGGCTCGCCGCGCGCGTCGCGTGCCCCGGTGTAGAGCTTCTGCAGCGCCGTCGCCTGCACGGCCGAGAGGCACGTGACGCGCTTCGGCCCCTTGCAGGTCACCTCGGCCAGCTTGGCCGCAACCATCGGCGTCGTGCATCCGGGAAAGTCGTCGACGATGCCGTCGGCGAGGCCGTCGCGCGCATCGCACGCGGCAAGGACCGCCTGTGACGCCAGGTCGAGGTCCTCGTCGGTGAACGTCTTGGTCAGCAACGGCTGCCCGGCCCGGTCGTAGATGCCGGTCGCGCGCGACACCTCGGCCAGCGTCTGCGTGTCCCAGGCGTGCCCGTAGAGCGCCGCCTTCGGCAGGTTGAATCCCGGGGCGCACGCGAGGATGCCGTCGAAGTGGTCGGGGAAGCGCTGCGACATCATCATCGCCTCGCGTCCGCCCTCGGAGCAGCCGACGAAGTACGCGCGCGTCGCCGGCCGGCCGTAAAAGGTGCGCACGAGCGCCTTGCCCGCCTGCGTGACCTGGTCGTACGAGTTGTAGCCGTGATCACGACGCGCTTGCGGGTCGAAGCCGAACGTCACCGCACCGCCGCGCTCCGGGTCGTTGTTCGCCATGTTGTCGTGACCCGCGTCCTGCGACACGACGGCGTAGCCGAGAGCCAGCGCCGTGGTGCGCTGCTGGCCCTGCAGGTTGCCGAAGGCGCTGCCAAGGTTGCCGTTCGACCCGCCGCCGCCCTCGAAGAAGAAGCCGCCGTTCCAGGCGACGGGCAGGCGCAGTCGGAAGCGGATGGCGTAGCGCTGACCATTGGCCCCGGTCCGCTCGTTGATCCGCCCGAGCACCTCGCAGTGTTCGGGATACGCCGGTGCGTTGCCCTGTGCCGCGCGGGCGGACGTGGCGACGGCCGAGTCGATCCGCGTCGACGCGTTCGGCAGCGTGGCCGGGTCGAGGCGCGCGATCGCCGCACAGGGTGCCGGCGGCGCGGCCTGCTGCGCCAGGCCAGGGAACAGCACACCGAGCAAGGGGAGCAACGTCAGCAATCGCATCGCGAAACCCTACATCCGCCGGCGCGGGCGCGCAACCCGTGCGTGACGCCGGCGCAGCCGAGCAACCAGAACGTGGAGGGGCGCCGGCACGACCTCGGCGCGAATGACGACCGGGGCGATCGCGCGTCCGTTCACGCGCGGCCTCCCCGGCAAATGCCGACGTTACTTGGCGCGGCCCTTGTACCCCTGCGCCAGCATCGGAATCGAGTAGACGTACGCGTGCTGCAGCCGGTTCGGGTCGATCAGGCTGACCACGGCGTACATCGTCTTCTTGTCCTTGCCGGCGAAGGCGGCCGTGATGAGCCCGTAGGGCGCGGGGATGCTGCCCAGGAGCTTCCCATCCGGCGCGACCACGTGCAGCGCCGGGCCCGCGGTCACGTACAGCCGGCCCTGGGAGTCCACCGACAGACCGTCACCGCCACCCGATGGCAGTTCCACGAACTGCCGCTGATTCTTCAGCGACCCGTCCGGCTGCACGTCGAACGCAGCCACCGTCCGGCCGTTGGTCACGTAGAGCGTCTTCTCATCGGGGCTGAGCACCACGCCGTTGGTCTGCAGGTTCTCGCCGTAGCGCGTCACCGTGCCCTTGGCGTCGGCGTGGAAGAGACCGCCCATCGTGAAGTAGACGCCGCCGCGGCTGTCGGCGGTGAGATCGTTGATCACGCCGCCGAGGCAATCGAGCGGGTCACCGTTGGGCAGCGTGTCGGCGAGGATCTTCCGCGTCGGCGCCATCTGCGACACGTTCTGGCGCAGGCCGCGCTGCACCATGAAGGTCACACCCTTCTTGCTGACCGACAGCGCGCCGCCGGTGTGCGTATCGCGGAACACCTCGGTGGTCTTGCCCGAGGCGTCGAGCCGCAGCACCTTGCTGTTGTGGTTCTGCGCCAGCAGCAGGTCGCCGTTCTTGTCGGCCAGGATGCCGTCGGCGTTGTTGCCGTCGGTCTCCCAGACCTTGGTCCACTTCTGCCCTGCGGCGATGACACCAGGAATCGCCGTCACGGTGTACTCGGCGGGCGGCGGCGGGAACGTCGTGGGCGCTGCGGCCGCCGGAGCCGCTGCACCGCCTGCCCGGCCACCACCGGGGCCGCCGCCACGCGCCGGGGGCGGCGTCTTGCAGGTCGCGATGAGCGCCTGGTACCCGGGGTCCTGCGCGGCCTGTGGACTCGCGCCCGGCGGCAGGGCGATCTGCGCGAAGGCCGCGGCGCTCACGAGCACCATTGGAAGAGACAGGAGGACGTTCCGTTTCATAGACACCTCGTATCGCCGGTCCCACCCGGCGAGAACGCATGGAAAAGGCGAAGCAGGATAGCACGCCGGTTTGCGGCCGCCGCGACGGCGTCGCCGTCGGTCGCGACCGTCACCCGCGCGTCACGGAGCGACACAGGCGAAGCTCGCGGCGTCCTCCAGGTTGCCCTTGCCCCCGTACCGGGCGTAGGCCGGGTACGGGCACAGCGGACGCGTGCGTCCGGGGAAGGCCGTGGAGCCAGGCGGCGCCGACGCCGGCACCTGCGCGGGCGCAGAGCCCTTCTCCACCCAGTCGACGATCGCCCCGAGGCCATCGAAGCTGTCGGTGGCGGGACCGCCCGCGCAGTGGGTCATCCCAGGCACGAGGAACAGCCGGGCCCAGCGCCCCGTGGCCTCCGCCCCGCCGTTGTTGCGGACGAGACGCTGGTAGTACTCGATGGACTCGAGCGCCGAGAAGATCGGGTCCGCCGTGCCGTGGAAGATCAGGAGCTTGCCGCCGCGGGCCTGGAAGGCGGCGAGCGTGGCATCGCGATAGGTGTCGAACACCGCCGAGAACGCGTCCATGCGGGCCGGGTCGCGGTCGAAGTCGAACGCCGTGATCGTCAGCGACGGATCGGGCGGCGTGACGAACTCGAGCGCCAGCGCACCAGCCATCAACGTGGTATGCGCCGAGTTCGGCGTGCCGGTCTGCGACGTCCCGAGCTTCCACTGCCGCCAGCCGGGCGACGCGATACCAGGGTCCCAGGCCTGGCCGACGTACAGGGCACGCCCCTTCGAGTCGCGCGGGCCGGCGAACGCCCGTGTGAGCGCCGACACCTGGGCCGGGGCCAGGCATGCGTCGGTCTTCGGGCCGGCGCACCGCAGGGTCCTTGGGTCGAATCGGCACGCGTCCGGGCGCAGCACCATGCCGTCGGCGGCACCGTCCATCGCGTCGCAGGCCGCGATGACGCCGCGAGCCACGAGCGCCAGGTCGGCGTCGCTGAAGGCACGGCTCAGCACGGGCCGGCCGTCCGGGCCGGCGGGCGCCACGGACAGGTACGTTTGCGTGTCCCACGCGGCCGCGATCGTCGCGCCGCTCGACACCCGCATCGCCGGCGCGCAGATGACGATGCCGTCGAACGCGTCGGGGTACCGCTGGGCGAACAGCATGCCCTGCCGGCCGCCGCCCGAACAGCCCAGGAAATACCGGCGCGACGGGCTCCGGCCGTAATAGCGCGACTGGATGGCCTGCGCAATCGCCGCCGTCCGTTCGTGCGCGGCGTAGGCATGGTCCGTCCGCGCCACCGGGTCGAGCCCGAACTCGGGGGTCGGCCCCTGGTGGCCGGCGTCGGTCGTCACGACCGAGAACCCACGCTGCAGCGCGGTCTCGGGAAACGACCCGGTGTTGCGGCCGACGGCCGGCGCGACGACGCCGTCGTTGCCGCCACCGCCTTGATACAGGAACCGGCCGCTCCACGCGGTGGGCAGACGCAACTCGAACCGGGTCTCGTAGTGCCTGCCGTCGGCGCCGGTACGCGGCGCCGCGGAACCGCGGACCACGCAGTGCGGCGGCTGCGCCGGGGAGCCCGCGTCGTACGACGTCGTGAGCACCGTAACGCCGGGGACCGTCGAGGCGCCGAGCGCGGCGCACGCCGCTTCGCCCGGCGGTGACGGCTGGGAGGCGGGGCTCTGGGCCCCACTCGACGGCGCGGTCAGCGCGAGCACGGCGAGGCCGGCGCAGATCCGAGAGCGCGGCCGGTGGGCGACCATCCGGGTGACTGGCGTCATCGGCGAAGTATACGAGGGCGCAGGGGCAGGTCTGCCGTTCCGGCAGGCGGGCCGCCTCGGCGG
>CAWULT010000137.1:0-11268 GCA_963923455.1 uncultured bacterium | reverse complement strand
GGAGGCCGCGGGTTCGAGTCCCGTCGCCCCCGCCATTCCCAAGCCACGATCTTCCCGTCGCCCTCCGGCCCCGGAGCGGCGTATCATGCAGCCGAGCTTCGTTGATGAGGTTGCGGGCGGGCGTGCTGCGCCGCCCGGTTGCCGGCCCCGGTGGAGGGCGTCCGCCCGGGTCCTGGTGAGGACGCATGTCCACCGTGCCGCCGTTTCCGCGGGTGCTGCGCATCGAACCGGCCAGCCGGTGCAACCTCGCGTGCTCGCACTGCCCGACCGGCACGGTCGACATGGCGCGTGGGGTGATGGACGAGGAGGTCTTCGCCCGCGTCCTCGCCGAGATCGAGGCGCACCGGCCGCTCGTCAGGGTCGTCGTCCTGTATCACGGCGGCGAACCGCTGCTGAACCGGTCGTTCGTCGACTACGTCGACCGCATCAAGGCCGTCGACCCCTCCATCTTCGTCAAGACGGTCTCGAACGGCATGGCGCTCACGCGGGCGGCCGTCGACCGGCTGCTCGCAACCGACCTCGACCTGATCGAGTTCTCGCTCGACGGCGTGTCGCCGGATGAGAGCGAGTTCGTCCGCGAGAAGAGCCGCACGCGGACGATCCTCGACAACGTCGACCGCTTCCTCGCGGAGAAGGCGCGTCAGGGGCGTGCGAACCCGGTCGTGGCGATCGCCTCGACCCAGTTCGTGCGCCGGCGCGACCTGACCGAGGCGCTGCCGCCGCCTGCGGCGCCGCGCTGGCTCGTCGAGCACTTCGGCGACCAGGTGCAATACAAGACGACCTGGGCGCTGCAGTGGCCCCACATGGGGGAGACGCCGCAGTACGACCTGGTCCGCGTCGGCGGCGAGGATGCCGACATGTGCGATCACGTCGTGTCGACGATGACCGTCCGATCCGACGGCGTCGTCGTGCCGTGCTGCTACGACCTGACGAGCCGGCTGCCCATGGGGAACGTCCGCTCGCAGCGCCTCGCCGACATCTGGCAGGGCGACGGGTACCGGACGCTGCGGGAGGCGATCGCCGCGAAGCGCTATCCGTCGATCTGCGCCGGCTGCGCGACGGTCCGGCCGCCGACGTACCTGGTCCCGCGCTGGACCGCCGTCGCGGTGCCGGTCGCGCTCGCGTCGGCCGGCACGCGCGGGCGGGCCGAGACCGCCGTGGCCGCCGACGCCGCCGGGGCAGCGGACGTCAGACCAGGCCCATCAGCAGATAGTCCATCAGCCAGTCCGGCCTGATGCCGCGCTGGCGCACCAGGGTGGCCAGCTGGGCGTAGTGCCGGATCGAGTGCATCGCCAGGTGCACGAGGACCGTGCGCCTCGACGCCCGGAGCGTGCCGGCGCTTCGCGTCGTGAATTCCAGCACCTCCTCCCAGTCGACGCCGGGCCGCGCGAGCACGTCGCGCAGCAGTGACATCGCGCGGTCGTGGACGGTGAACAGCGCGTCGACCGGGCCCGTCGGCACCGCGTCGTAGCCCGTCTCGGGGACGCCGGCCAGCCGCTCGGCGTAGCGCAGTTCCACCGCCACGACGTGCTGCATGAGGTCTCCGACCCGCTGTGCCTCGCGCACGTCGCAGGGGAAGTCGAGCGCCTCCGGGTGCTCGGCCAGCAGCGTGCGCCAGCCACCCGACGTGCGCTCCAGCCACGCCAACAGTTCGTCAGCCGTCAGTGCGGTCATGGGACTCTCCTGGGGCCCGGTCCGGCCCTGCGCCGCACCGGGCGGACGCGGATCAGTGGGTCTGCGCGTAGAGCAGCACGTCGACCGCCAGCGCGTAGCCGGTGACCGAGAACCGCTGGAAGTACGCCGGCTCTTCGGCCTCGCGCTCCCACGAGTCGGCGATGTCGGTGTTGTGCGTCATCACCACCATGATCCGGCCGTGGTCGTCGCGGATGGCGCGGAAGTGCGGCACGCGGCTGTCCTCGCCTCGCTCCGACGTCTGTCCCCCCGTCGCCACCCAGAACGGATAGCGCGGCACTTGAGGGACCGACTTCATCGCGAACTGCGACTGGAAGATCGGGTCGGTCAACGGCACGTCTTCGATGGGGCGTCCGGGCAGCACCTCGCCGATCACGCGCGACCAGTGCTCCCAGGCGGCGGTGCCCCAGAAGTCGTCCACCCAGAGGAAGCCGCCCTTGAGCAGGTAGGCGCGGAGCCGCTCCACTTCGACGCCGGAGAGCCCCATGGTCCCCACGTCCGAGGCCACGGCGTAGGGGCAGTTGAACAGCGCGTCGTCGGTGAGGCGCACCACCCAGTGATTGGGCTGGCGGCGCGCATCCTGGCTGATGCGCGTGCGCGTCAACTCGCCCAGGCGGATCAGCACGTTGTTGTCGCCCAGCGGGTAGTCGGTCTGCCAGCCGGCGCCGTCGGCCTCGCGCCGGACGCTCGTGTACATGATCCGGCAGATCGTGAAGCCGCGGTCCGGCAGGTCGGGCGGCGCGAACCGCACGCCGAACCGCACACCGCGCCCGAACTGCGCGGACGCCAGCCCGGCCGAGACGAGCAGCAGCGCCGCCACGGCCGTGCCCGCGCGAGCCCATCGAGCGCCGGGTGTCATGTCGCCGAATATTGCCACGAACACGGCGATGCCGAGTTTGTATACTTGCGCCCGCCGGCCCTGGCGGCCGGCGGGCATCACAGTGGGGGATTCGATGGACGAGTCACAGGCCGGATCCGTGCGGCGGTCGGCGCCGACCCGGCGCCGGCGCGTGGCCGTGTGCGTGCTGGCCACCGCCCTCGGGGGCACGGTGTTGCTCGGTGCGCAGCAGGGACGGCCGGCCGCCGAGACGGTGCTCCACCTGATGCCGGTGCAGGGCAACGTGCACATGCTGGTCGGCGCCGGTGCCAACATCGCCGTGCAGGTGGGGAAGGACGCCGTGCTCCTCGTGGACACGCCGCCGCCCGCGCTCGTGCCGCAGGTGGTGGCCGAGGTGCGCAGGCTGTCCGACAAGCCGATCCGCGTCATCGTGAACACCAGCGCCGACGCCGAGCACATGGGCGGCAACGCCGCGTTCGTCGGGCCGGCGGGCGCGCGTGGCACGGGCGGGGCGCCGTTCGGCACGCTCGGCCTCACGCGTCCGGCCATCGTCGCCCACGTCCAGGTGCTGAGCCGGCTGGCCAGCGCGCCGGCCGGGAGCGTGCCGCCCGCCGCCCTGCCGACGACCACCTACGATCTGCCCACGATGGACTTCTCGCTCAACGGCGAACCGGTGGTGCTCGTGCACGCGCCGGCGGCGCACACCGACGGCGACAGCATCGTCTGGTTCCGCCGGTCGGACGTGCTGGCGGTCGGCGACCTGTTCCGCCTCGACCGGTATCCGGACGTCGACGTCGCGCGCGGCGGTGGCATCGAGGGGCTGGTCGCGGCGCTCGATCACGTCATCGACATCACGGTGCCCGAGCGGCTGCAGGACGGCGGCACGCGCGTGATCCCGGGACACGGCCGCCTGAGCAACGAGGCCGACGTCGTCGAGTATCGCGACATGGTCACCATCATCCGGGACCGCGTCCGCGACATGGTCCGCAAGGGCCTGACGCTCGAGCAGGTGAGGGCGGCGCGGCCCACGCGCGACTACGACACGCGGTACGGCTCGGGCGAGGCCTTGACCGAGGCGGCGTACCGCTCGCTGGCGGCGGCGCGGGGGACGCGATGAGCGCCGGGGCGAGGACGAGGCTGCTGCTCGCCGCGTGCGTGCTGGGCGTGTCGATCGGCGCGTCGGCGCAGGGGCCGCCCGGGGCGCCGCCGGGGCCGCCGCGGCCGCCCAGGGCCGCCGCGCCGGTCGACCTGACCGGGACCTGGGTGTCGGTGATCAGCGAGGACTGGCGCTGGCGGATGGTGACGCCGCTCAAGGGCGACGCGGCCAGCGTGCCGCTGCGGCCCGAGGGCTTCGCGGTGGTGAACGCCTGGGACCCGGCCAAGGACGAGGCCGCCGGCCTGCAGTGCAAGGCCTACGGCGCGCCCGCGATCCTGCGGCTCCCCACGCGCGTGCGCATCTCGTGGCAGGACGATGCCACCCTCAAGCTGGAGACCGACACCGGCACGCAGACGCGGCTGTTCCGCTTCGGGGCCGAGGCGCCGCCGAAGACGGCTCCGTCGTGGCAGGGCCACTCGGTGGCCCAGTGGGAGCGGCCGCCGCAGCTGCCGGGTCCGGTGAACTCGATCCCGATCTTCGCGACCCGCACGGGCACGCGGGGCCGATCGCTCGAGGTGACGACGACGAACCTGCGGGCCGGGTACCTGCGCAAGAACGGCGTGCCCTACAGCGAGAAGACCACCGTCACCGAGTACTTCGACTACCACAAGGAGCCGAACGGCGACGAGTGGTTCACGGTGACGACCGTCGTCCGCGACCCGCAGTACCTGAACGGGCCGTTCATCACGAGCTCCGACTTCAAGAAGGAGCCCGACGGATCGCGATGGAATCCGACGCCGTGTTCCGCGCGCTGACGCGCCGGCCGCGGTTCGACGTCCCGCGCGGCCCGAGGGGCCGGCGCCAGAGCTGCAGAGGACCGATGGTGAAGCAAGGGCTCGGATACGTGCTGGTGGTGGCCGCGCTGGTCGGCGCGCCGGCGCCGCTCGCCGCGCAGGTGGATTTCACGGGCCAGTGGGCGCCCGTCTACCACGAGGACAACCCGGAGCGGATCCCGGGCCCGGAACTCGGTGACTACACGGGGCTGCCGATCAACGATGCCGCGCGGCTGCAGGCCGACAGCTGGGACGCCGATCGCATCTCGGTGGTCAGCGCCTACCAGTGTCGCCCGCACTCGTCCGACTACGGGATGCGCGGGCTCGGCAACCTGCGGGTCTGGGCCGACCTCGACGCGAACCAGCAGCTGCTGGCCTTCCGCACCTACATGCCGGCCTGGGGCAGCGAGCGGACGATCTGGATGGACGGGCGGCCGCATCCGCCCGAGTACGCCGAGCACACGTTCCAGGGCTTCTCGACCGGCGCGTGGGACGGGAACATGCTGACCGTCACGACGACGCACCTGAAGACCAACTACTTCCGGCGCAACGGCGTGCCGAGCAGCGACCGCCGTACCGTCACCGAGCACTGGACGAAGCACGGCGACGTGCTGACGGTCGTCACCGTGGTCGCCGATCCGGTGTTCCTCACCGAACCGCTCGTCCGCAGCCAGAACTGGCTGCTCGACCCCGGACAGGCGTTGCCCCCGTTCACCTGCGAGTACGCACCCGAGGTGCCCGGCGCGCAAACGGTGCCGAACCACCTGCCCGGCGCGAACCCGTACCTGACGGAGTTCGCCGATTGGTACGGCCTGTCGCTCGAGGCCGCGCGCGGGGGCGCCGAGACCATGTACCCCGAATACCGGCAGCGGATGGGCGCGCCCCACGCGGCACCGCCGGACCGGTGCCAGCGCTACTGCGTCTGCGCGGGCTTCGGCTGCGACGTGAACCCGCCCAGGCCGGCCCCGGCCGCCCGGCCCGCGCCCGTGGCGGCCCCACCGGCACGCCCGCGCTGACCGCGCGGGCACCTGCCGGACCCCCGGGGTATGCTGAGGCGACGTGCCCTTCCGCGACATCCTCGGCCACCGGCGGATCACGGCCCTGTTGTCGCGCGCCATCGCGCGCGACACGCTGCCGCCGTCGCTGCTGTTCGCCGGGCCGGCCGGCGTGGGCAAGCGCCGGGTCGCCAGGGCCGTCGCCGGGGCGGTCAACTGCCTCGAGCCGCGAACGGGCGGTGAGGTCGAGCGCGACGCGTGCGGCGCCTGTGCCGCGTGCCGTCGTATCGCCCGTGACGTGCACCCCGACGTGATCGTCCTGTCGCCGGGGGACACCGGGTCGATCAAGATCGAGCAGGTCCGCGACGTGATCGACAAGGCCGGCTACCGGCCGTTCGAGGGACGCCGCCGCGTCGTGATCGTCGACGAGGCCGACGCCCTCGTGCCGCAGGCGCAGAACGCCCTGCTGAAGACGCTCGAGGAGCCGCCATCGGCTTCCGTCTTCCTGCTCGTGTCGTCGGTGCCCGATTCGCTGCTGGCCACGGTCCGCTCGCGCTGCCCGCGGCTGCGGTTCGGCCCGCTGAGCCCGGGCGACGTCGCGGCGGTGCTGGTACGGGACCACGAGTACACCGAGGCCGACGCGCGCGCGGCGGCCGCCGATGCCGACGGCAGCGTCGGCCGTGCCCTGGCCGTGGCGTCCGCCGATCTCGTCGAGGCGCGTGAGACGGCGACGCGGCTGCTGCAGCAGACGGCGCGCCAGGCCGACCCCGTGCGCCGTCTCGACGCGGCGAAGGACCTGGCGGCGAAGAAGGGCTCGTCGGCCAGCGAGCGCGACCAGCTCTCGGCGTGCCTGCGCGTCATGGCCTCGCTGCTGCGCGACGTGAGCGTGCTGGCCGCGCAGGTGGACCGGAGCCTGCTGGCCAACCCCGACCTCGAAGGCGAACTGCAGGGGCTCGTGGCGACCTACACCGGCTCCCGGGGCGACAAGGCATCTGCCGCGATCGACCGTGCGCTCGCCGCGCTCGAGCGCAACGCGAGCCCGAAGATCGTGGCCGACTGGCTCGTGCTGGAGTTGTAGCCACAGGCGCCGTGCGCCCGCGCGCCCGCCCGTCCCCTGCATGGAGATCCGCGTGAAGCCCCGCATCGCGCTCACCGTCGGCGACCCGGCCGGCATCGGCCCCGAGATCGTCCGGAAGGCCGTCGACGATCCCCGCGTCCGCGAGGTGTGCGAGCCCGTCGTCTACGGGCCGCCGGACGGCCGCGCGTTCGCGCCCGGCGTGCTGTCGGCCGAGGCGGGCATGGCCGCCTACGAGGCGGTCGTCCGCGCGGTCGCCGACGCGGTGGCCGGTCGGGTCGACGCCGTCGCCACGGCGCCGGTCAGCAAGTCGGCGTTCGCGAAGGCCGGGCTGACGTGGAAGGGACACACCGATCTGCTCGGCCACCTGACGGGCAGCCCGCGCGTCGCGATGATGTTCTGGTCCGAGCCGCTCAAGGTGGTGCTGGCCACCGTGCACGACCCGCTCTCGCGCGTACCGGCGCTGCTGACTCGTGACGTGCTCGACGGCGTGTTCGACCTGACGGCGCGGGACCTGCCGCGCTTCGGCATCGCCGCGCCACGGATCGCGCTGGCGGGGCTCAATCCCCACGCGGGCGAGGGCGGCCTGCTCGGCGAGGAGGAGGACCGCGTGCTGCGTCCGGCGGTCGAGGCCGCCCGCGCCAGGGGCCTCCTCGTCGAGGGGCCGTTTCCGGCCGACACGCTGTTCGTCCGCGCGGCCCGCGGCGCCTACGACGTCGTCGTCGCCTGCTACCACGACCAGGGGCTCATCCCGGTCAAGCTGCTCGCGTTCGGCCAGTCGGTGAACGTGACGCTGGGCCTGCCGATCGTGCGCACGTCGGTCGATCACGGCACCGCGTTCGACATCGCGGGCCGCGGCGTCGCCGACGCGTCGAGCATGGTGGAGGCCACGCGGCTGGCGGCGCGGCTGGCCGTCCGACGGCGTGCGCCGGCGCCCGACGGCGGCTCCGAGCGGCGCTAGTCTTCCCGGAACAGGTTGGTGATCGGGTAGCGGCGATCGCGCCCGAAGCCCCTGCGGGTGATCTTGACGCCGGGGGGCGCCTGGCGGCGTTTGTACTCGGCGGTGTAGAGCAGCCGCTGGACGCGGGTGACCGTCTCGCGCGGGTACCCGAGCGCGACGATCTGCGCGACGCTCAGTTCGTCCTCCACCAGTCCGTGGAGGATGCCGTCGAGCACGTCGTAGGGCGGCAGCGAATCCTGGTCCGTCTGGTTCGGGCGCAGTTCCGCCGTCGGCGCCTTGGTGATGGACGATTCCGGAATCACGCGGCCGCCGGGGCCGAGCGCGCCTTCCGGCCGGTGGGCATTGCGCCAGCGCGCCAGCGCGTACACGTCGGTCTTGTAGACGTCCTTCAGCACCGAATAGCCGCCGCACATGTCGCCGTAGAGGGTGGCGTAGCCCACCGACATCTCCGACTTGTTGCCGGTGGTGACCAGGAGATCGCCGAACTTGTTCGACAGCGCCATCAGCAGCACGCCGCGGACGCGGGCCTGCACGTTCTCCTCGGTGACGTCGCGCGGCCGGCCGGCGAAGACCGGCCCGAGCGCGTGCTCGACCGCGTCCACCGTGCCCTCGATGGACACCGTGTCGAGCCGCATGCCGAGCAGCCGCGCCGATTCGTCGGCGTCGTCGAGGCTCGGGTGCGTGGTGAACTTCGAGGGCAGGCGCACACCCCGGACGGCCGCCGGGCCCAGCGCGTCCACCGCCACCGCCGCGGTGAGCGCCGAGTCGATGCCGCCCGACATGCCGAGCACGATGCCGGGGAAGCGGTTCTTGCGGACGTAGTCCTGCAGGCCGAGCACCATGGCGTTGTAGATGGCCTCGGTACGCGGCTCATCGCGCCAGGCCGCGGTGTCGACGCACCGCAGGGCGTGCCCCTGCGGCACCCACCGCGTGAGCGTCAGCGCCTCGCGCCACGCCGGTGCGACCACGGCCAGCCCGCCGTCGGGGTTGACGACGAACGACCCACCGTCGAAGACGAGCTCGTCCTGCCCGCCGACCTGGTTGACGTAGACCAGGCCCAGGCCCGTCTCGGCCGTGCGCTGCCGCACCAGGTCGAGACGCTGCCGCGGCTTGTCCACCTCGAACGGCGATCCGTTCGGGACGATCAGCAGCTGTGCGCCGGCGCGTGCCAGGTGCGAGGCGCACTCGGCGAACCAGACGTCCTCGCAGATCGGCAGGCCCAGCCGCAGCCCCCTGAAGGTGACGGGCTCCGGCAGCGGCCCCGGCGCGAACACGCGCTTCTCGTCGAAGACGCCGTAGTTGGGCAACTCGTGCTTGAAGCGGATTTCCGAGCGTCCGTCCGCGACCAGCGCGGCGGCGTTGTAGAGGCGTCCTCCTGACGGCCACGGCAGCGTGACCACCAGGCCGGGCCCCCCGTCGGCGCTCTCGCGCTCGAGGGCTGCCAGCGCCTCGACGGCCGCGTCGACGAGCGCCGGCCGCAGCACCAGGTCCTCGGGCGGGTAGCCGACGAGGACGAGCTCGGAGAAGACGACCAGGTCGGCGCCACGCCGTGCGGCCTCCTCGCGGGCACGGCGGACCTCGGCGGCGTTGCCGGTGACGTTGCCGACGACGGGATTGCCCTGGGCCAGCGCGATGGAAAGGGAGCCTTCGAGGTGCGGCATCGGGTCGTTCATCGAAGGATACCTGAGAGGCTCCCGACGGGCGCGGGTGCGGGCGGTTGGCGTGTCGGAGGCTGGGCGAACGCCCGATACGAAAAGCGTCCCAAAGGTGTGAGTCAGCGGGTCGCTCGATGAATTCTCGAGCTTGGCAGCTTCACGGGATTGCAGGTGTCTTCATATGATACAAATGCCGAGGCCGCTGCTCAGTCTGAACCGCGCCTGGTCTTCGAGTTCGAGATCGAACGCAGTGACGAAATCTCTGTCAGGCAGTGCTTTAGCTCGTCGCTGCACATCTGGATCCGAACTTGCACAGCAGTGGATCCGGGTGTCCCGGCGTTGTCACGCGCGCATCGTCGGTTTCCAGGGTCCCATCGGCGGCGAGGAGTGCATGCGAGCGATTCGTGACTACGGGATTGCCCTGATGCTGGTACTGGCGGGCCTGTGCCTGCCGTCGGCGGCGGGGGCACAGACGCTCACGGCAGCCTGGGACCCGAGCCCGCCCGAAGACCAGGTGACCAGCTACGTCGTCTGCATCGGCACCGCCTCGCTGACCTGTGACGTCACGCAGGCTGACGTTCCCGGTGATCAGGCGTCGTACACCTTCACGCTCACGCAGGGCGTCCTGCACTACGTCGCCGTCCGCGCGGTCAACGCCGAGGGTCTCAGCCCGTATTCGGCCGAGATCGCGGTGTCGGTGCCGAGCCTGACACAGCCGGCCAATCGATCGTCGACGCTGGGTGCGGCCATCACCCCGGTGACGCTGCAAGTGGTGGACCCGGACGGGAGTGCCGTACGGTTTTCGCAGACCGGCCTGCCCCCCGGTCTGACCCTCAACGCGTCGACCGGGACGATCTCCGGGACTCCCACGACGCAGGGCGACTTCACCGTGACCGTCAGCGCAGCCGATCAGTACTACACGGCCTCGCGGACGTTCACGTGGACGATCGGCGACGGCACGCTGCCGTCGGTCACTATCACCAGCCACACGAACGGCCAGACGCTCACGTCGGCGAACGTCACGATCAGCGGGACGGCCACCGACGCGGGGTTCGGCAACAGCGGCATCCAGTGGGTGACGGTCAACGGGCTCGCGGCCACGGGCGGCACGGCCACCGGCAGCGGCGTCGCCAACTGGAGCCGCAATCTGACACTGTCCTCGACCGGGCCGAACACGGTCCTCGTTGAGGCTGAGGACGGGTCGGGCAACATCCGGTCCGTCTCCATCACGCTCAACGTGCCCTCGGCCGACGCCGTGGCGCCGACGCTGGCGATCACCAGCCACTCGAACGGACAGGTCGTCGCCTCGTCGTCGATCATCGTCGCGGGCACGGCGACCGACAGCGGCTCGGGCAACGGCGGGATCACCAGCGTCACCGTCAACGGCATGGCCGCGTCCGGTGGCACGGCGTCAGGCAGCGGCACGGCGAACTGGAGCCGTACGCTGTCGCTCGCGCCGGGCGCGAACGTCATCACGGTCGTCGCCACGGACGGGGCCGGCAACCAGCGTCTGAACCAGATCACCATTACCCGCAACGCCGTCGACACGGCGGCGCCGTCGCTGGTGATCTCGAGCCCGGCGAACGGCCAGTCCATCAACGCGGCCACCGTGACCGTCACTGGGACGGCCTCCGACAACGGCCGCGGCGGCAACGGCGTCACCAGCGTCACGGTGAACGGGGTGGCGGCGGCAGGCGGGACATCGACGGGCGTGGCCACGGCGTCGTGGAGCAGCACTGTCTCGCTCAGTGCCGGCACGAATACCATCGCGGTCGTCGCGATCGACGGCGTCGGCAACTCGCGGCTCGTGCAGATCTCCGTGACGCGGACGCTCAGCCCGCTGACCGGGGTCACGATTGCGGCGGACCGGCCGAGCCCGCAGGCGGCGGGCACCACGATCACCTTCACGGCGGCGCCGGTGGGCGGCGCGGCCCCGCACCAGTTCAAGTGGTGGCTCTACGACGGGTCGACGTGGGTGCTGCTGCGAGACTGGGGGACGGCGACGTACACGTGGACGCCGGCGACGGCGAACGCGAACTACCGGATTGGCGTCTGGGCGCGGGAGGCCGGGTCCACCTCCGACGCGGGCACCATCAACGCGCAGGTGTTCTATGCCATCACCG
>CAWULT010000136.1:0-11286 GCA_963923455.1 uncultured bacterium | reverse complement strand
GCGCCGCCGGCTCGCACCGAGCGCGCCGGCCTCACCGAGAAGGTGATCCCGGTCGGCGCGCAGGTCACCGTGCACGGGCACCGCAACCGCGACCCGAAGCGCTACGAGGTCAAGACCGAGCGGGTGACCTGGAACGGCAGGACGTTCAACGTCTATCCCGACCGCAACTGACGCGCGTCCCGCGCCGTGCCTGCCGCACTGCTGGCCTGGCTCGAGAGTTCCGCGCTGGGTCACGCCATGCGTGAGTCCGGCGTGTGGACCTACGGGCTCGTCAACCTGACTCACATCCTGGGGGTGTCGTCGCTCTTCGGGTCGGTGCTCGTGCTCGACCTTCGGCTGCTCGGGCTGTGGCGCGGCGTGCCGCTCGACGCGATGGCCGGCCCCCTCGTCCGGGTGGCCGGGGCCGGGCTCGCGGTGGCGCTCGTCAGCGGCGCCGGCCTCATCACGACCAACGCCACCGAGTACCAGGGCAACCCCTTCCTGCCGATCAAACTCGCGGCAGTGGCGCTGGGGCTCGCCAACGTGGCCGTCCTTTCCCGGCTGCCCGCCTGGACCGAGAAGGCGGAACGCCCCTTGACCGCGCGCGAGGATCGGCAGCTCGCGGTGTCGGGGGGCGTCTCGCTCGTGTGCTGGCTCGTGGCGGTCGGGGCCGGGCGCCTGATCGGCTACTGGTGAGGGGCGTGCCTACTTCCGCGCCCGCAGTTCGTCGTAGGCGATCTGCATGTTGCCCTTGGCGCCGGCGAACGCCGGGTTGACCGTGACGGCGTAGCCCTTGAATCGAGGGGCCACCGCGAACTCGGCCGCGGCCTGATCCACCGTCTTGCCAGCCCTGAGCGACCGCTCGGCCAGCGCGACGAACTCGGCCGTGAAGTCCGCGTACTCCCGCAGGTCGCGGAACGGCGCCACCGGTACGTGACCGTTGATGATGGTGTCGACGCCGGTGAGGGCGGCCGCGCGCGCGAGCGTCTTCGGCTGCTCGACCACGCTGCCGCCGTTGTCGCGATCGACGTAGGGCAGGGCCTTCCACGCGAAGGCGTCGCCGACGTGCATGGTCCGCGCCGCGCGGAACACCACGAAGGTGTCGCCGTCGGTGTGCGCGCGGCCGAAGTAGTAGAGGTCGATCTGGTCCCGACCGGAACCGAGGGTCAGCCTGTCCTTGTAGGTCGTCTTCGGCAGGAACGCCGCCTTGTTCCCCTTGAAGGCGTCCATCTTCGCCATGTTGGCCCTGGTGTTCTCGTGGACGACGCTCTCGACGGTGGCGCCGAAGTGTTCGTTGCTGCCGGTGTGGTCGCCGTGCGTGTGGGTGTTGATGATGCGGGTGATGGGCTTGCTCGTGACGCTCCGGACGCGCTCGACGATCGCCGGACCCCATCCGGCCAGCTTGGTGTCGACCAGCGTGACGCCGGCGTCGGTGACGAAGACGGCCGTGTTGCCGCCGCTGAACGCAGCCTGGTCGTCGGCACCCGAACCGGTGATCACGTAGAGGTTGTCCTTGACCCGCTCGATCTTCGTGGCGGCCAGGGCCCGTGCCGACGGCCCGGCCGGCGCCTGCCCGTACACGGCCATCGACAACGCACCCACGCCGAGCAGGGCGCCCAACACCATCGTTCGCTGCATCACGTGCACTCCTTCGCGGTGCGCTGTCCCGCCATGGCCGATGACCGACGGTGCCTGCGGCAGTGGTCCGCCGGCATCCCGCGAGGCGCGGGCCGAGAGAGGATACCGCAGCGCCCGGGCATCCGCGGGACGCGTGGTATGCTCGGCAGGCTTTCCTGAGCGCCGCCCCGCCCGTCGTGCCGTCCGGCAGCATCCTTCTCATCAAAGCATCGTCCCCGCGTGGTGGCGGCCGTCCCGACGGTCCTGCCCGTCACGCTTCCGTTCTCGGGAAGGCTGGGTTCGGTGATGGTCTCTCGCCCTTCTGGCAGCAATGCGTTCGAATTCGTCGTCGTGTCCGCGCTGCGGACGCACCAGTTGATGTCCGGGTGCCTCCCGCGCGTATCCGGGCTACACAAGCCCGCGGTGATCGCGCAGTTGGAGGTGGCCGGCGGCCACGTGGCCGCGTCCGTCGTCGAGCCGGCGGTCGCCGAGCCCGCCTGAGCCGGCCGCGCGGTCGCGGAATCCGTGCTAGACTGGAAGCTCACTGTTGGTTCCCGCGAATCGTTCTGCCCTGCGTCAGCAAGCCTGCGAAGTCCTTCCTGCACGCTCCAAGTAGCACCGACCCGCTGTCTCCAACCTTTCACAAGGAACGTGTATGCGAATCTACGTAGGCAATCTGTCTTTCCGCACCGATGAGCACCAGATTCAGGACCTCTTCTCGCCGCTCGGCGAGGTCGACTCCGTGAAGCTGGTCCGCGACCACCAGACGGGCCAGTCGCGAGGCTTCGGCTTCGTCGAGATGCTCGACGACGAGCAGGCCCGCGCCGCGTGCCAGGCGCTCGACCAGCGCGAGTTCGAGGGACGCCGTCTGACCGTCAACGAAGCCAAGCCCCAGGTGCGCAGCGCCGGTGGCAACGGCGGCGGGTACGGTCGCCAGAAGCGCGAAGCGCGCTGGTAGCGTCCACGCGCCGGATGGCGCGGGAGTCGTTCGAGCGGAGGCCAGGGCGTATGTCCCTGGCCTTCGCTTTTTCCGACCGTGTTCTCCCGTACGGCGAGTGGCGGTCGCTATAATCGTCCCGCCGCACCGCCGTTGTCGCGGCTCGAACACGAGGACGCCATGATCCGACTCGCCATCGCCATCGTCGTGACGCTGCAGGTGCTCGCCCATGCCGGGCTGGCGTCGGCCCAGATCCTGAACAAGACCGCGCCCGTGGTCGTGGGGCACTATCACCTCAACGTGACGAGCGTCGCGGAGCACCGGAAGTTCTGGGTCGACACGCTGGGCGGGACGCCGATGAAGTACAACGGCATCGACGTGATCAAGTTCCCGGGCGTGTTCCTGTTCCTCCGCGTGCAGAAGCCCACGGGTCCGACCCGCGGCACCGCGTTCGATCACATCGGCTTCGCGGTGCCCGACGTGCCGGCGATGACGACGAAGATCGTCGCGGCCGGCTACAAGCTGACGAGCGGCCGTGAGCCGGCGCCCGGCCAGGAGGCCGCCGCGGCACAGGGCACGCAGGCGCCGTATGGCCGCTTTTCGTACATCGTCGGCCCCGACGGGTTCAAGATCGAACTGGTGACGGCAGCCGAGCCCAGCGCGCCGGCCATCGCGCATCACCACGTCCACTTCATCAACAAGCAGTACGTCGAGATGCAGCAGTGGTACATGAAGGCGTTCAACGCCACGCTGCGCCCCGGACAGACCGACTTCTTCATCGGCGCCGACCTGCCGGGCGTCGGCTACATGCTGAACTTCTTCCGCTGGGAAGGCGACCAGGGCATCACGCACGCTGGCACCGCGGGACGTGCCATCGATCACGTGGGCTTCGAGGTGCGGAACCTCGAGGCATTCACCCGGGAACTCCAGGCGAAGGGCATCAAGCTGACCGTGCCGTACCGGAAGGTGCAGGCGCTCGGCGGCATCGGCACCGCGGAGATGGTCGATCCCTGGGGCGTGGTGATCGAGTTGACCGAGGGGCTCGACAAGATCCAGTGAGCGACCACGCGGGCGCGGGCCGCCGCGTGCGGGCCGCGCCTGGCCGGGCCTGCCTCAGCCTCCGAACGGCGGCAGCCGGAAGAACTCAAGGAAGAACACGAACGCCATCACGTAGGCAGTGGGCGTCAGCTGGCGTGGCCGTCCCGTGCCGACGGCGAGAACGGCCGCGGCGACGAGGCCGAGGCCGATGCCTTCGGCGATGCTGAACGTCAGCGGAATCGAGAGCAGCGTCAGCGCGGCGGGGGCGGCGGAGGCGAAGTCGGCCATGTCGATCTCCACCGCCGACTGCAGCATGAACACGCCCACGACGACCAGCGCGGGCGCGGTCGCCGCGGCCGGGATCGTCAGGAACAGCGGCGTGAACGCCAGCGCCAGGACGAAGCATGCGGCCGTCGTGAGCGCGCTCAGCCCGGTGCGCCCGCCCGCCTCCACCCCCGACGCCGATTCGATGTAGCTGACCACCGTCGAGGTCCCGAGCAGGGCGCCCAGGATCGCGGCCAGCGAGTCGGCCACGAGGACGCGGCCGGCCCTGGGCAGGTTGCCCTGCGGGTCGAGCAGCCCGGCCCGCTTCGTCACGCCGATGAGCGTGCCGAGGTTGTCGAAGAGGTCCACGAGCAACAGCGTCAGCACGAGCGGCAGTGCCTTGAACAACCCGGCCCGATCGCCGAGGAAGGCGAGGTCGAGCTGCAGCACGAGCGGTGCAGGCGAGGCCGGCGCCGAGACGAGTGCGGCGGGCAGGGCCGTGACCGTACCGCCGCGGCCGTCGGGCACGACGAGCCCCGTCAGCGTGGTCGCGGCGATGCCGATGACGATGGCGCCGGGCACGCCGCGCGCGACGAGCACGAGCGTGATTGCAATGCCGCCCAGGCACACGAGGGCGGGTCCGCTGGTGAAGTCGCCGTGGGTGACGAACGTGGCCGGGCTGGCCACGACGACGCCGCCGTTCTTGAGCCCGACGAACGCGATGAAGAGGCCGATGCCGCAGGTGATGGCGATCTTGAGGCCGTATGGGATGGCCTGGATGATGCGCTCGCGGACGCCGCCGAGCGACAGCGCCAGGAACACGACGCCGTTGACGAACACCATGCCGAGGGCCTGCCGCCACGGCACGCCCGCTCCGAGGCAGATGGTGTAGGTGAAGAACGAGTTGATGCCCATGCCCGGCGCGAGGGCGATGGGGTAGTTGGTGAGGAGCGCCATCACGGCCGTGGCCGCGGCGGCGCTGAGCGCCGTGACCGTGACGAGCGCCGCGCGGTCCATGCCCGTTTCCGCCAGCATGGCCGGGTGCACGGCCAGGATGTACGCCATCGCGGCAAAGGTCGTGAGCCCGGCCTGAATCTCGCGGCCGGTCGTGGTGCGGCGCGCCTCGAGGTCGAACAGCCGCTGCAGCAGGGCGTCGTTCAACGGCCGACCCGTCCCGGGGAGCGGCTACCGTGCCGGCGCCGGCCGCACGATGCCGAAGAAGGGCTGGTGGAGGTAGGCGGTCGACGCGTCCTTCAGATCGTCGAAGTGGCGCACGACGACCGACGCCGGGTCGAAGAACCAGGTGCCGGGAGGCAGGCTCCGCTCGTTCATGTCGAACCAGCCCCACGGTGGACGGGCCATGTTGGCTGCGCCCTCGAGACCGCGGAACGACGCGCCCAGCAGGCCGAGGCTGACCTCCCGCGTGAGCGTGCCAGTCTCCGTGGCCACCGTGACGGTGCGGGTGCCGAAATCCTCTGTGACGGCGTACGACTCGTTGGCCGCCCTGGCGCGGGGCCACAGGGTCAGGAAGGTCGGCACGAGGTCGTAGCCGACGTCGCCCGTCGTCCGATCGGGGTCCTCCGCGACGCCGGTGTAGCGGTAGACGCGTACGCGCTCGGCGCCTTCGTTGTTGACCAGCCTCCTGGCCTGGTTGATGCCGCCCACCAGGCTGCCGAGACGCCCGCCGAGTCCGCCGCCGTTCGGGCTCGCACTGCCGCCGGGCGGTGCGACCGGCAGGGCGTCGGTCGCGGCGGTCGGCTGGTCGGCCCAGGCCTGCATCCCGTGGCCCTTGGGCTCGACGTAGATGCGCGGGTGCTGGCCGTCGAGCTGTACGAGTTCGATGCCGCCCGCCACGGTGGGACTGGGCTGGTACTTCAGGTACCTGTTGTGCGCCAGCGTCTCGACCGCGACCACTGCGGCGTCCTCGAGCCGCGGGCCGTGCTTGGCCACGACCACCAGGCAGCCCTCGAGATCGTTCTCGTGCGCGAGCACGACGTCGTCGACGATCGGTGCGTCGATCACGCGTTTCGAGGCGCGGGCCCCTCGCCGCACCGCCTGGCTGAGCACGGCTCCGGTGGCCTCGCCGCCCTTGTAGTCGCGCGGATGGAACGCCGCGTAGTGAATCAGGTAGTGGGTCGGCGTCTCGCTGACGGCATAGTAGACGTATCCCTTCAGGGGCCGCGCCGTGTCGGCGGCGTTCTTCCAGTTGTTGTCGCCGATCCAGTCGCCGTCGAAGTCGAAGTTCGTGATGTAGTCGAAGCGGCCCGTTCCGACGACGCCCTGGTGGAAGATCGGCGCGAACCGCGCCGCGATCTCGCGGTCGCGCGCGTCCCACGCGGGCGGCGGCTCCTGCGCGAGGGCCGGCGACGTCGCCGCGAGCGTGGCCAGCAGGCCCAGTCGGGCCAGTCCGCGGGCGATGAGGGCAAGGGTCTCGACACGCATGGCGCGGAGCGCGCGGATCATACTGCAGCCAGCGGGTCAGCGCCGTGCCGGCGCCGGGCCGGTCGCCCTGGGCCCCCGGTTGTCTCGCACGAGCGGGGCGTCGCGGTTGGCCAGCCGGAACCCGGTTTCGTAGACGAGGCCCGCGATCCGCCACAGCTTCTCGAACTCGATCTTCGACACCTCGTCGGTGTTGGCGTGGTAGTCGGGGTGCAGGTTCGTCGTGAAGAAGACGATCGGCACGCCGCGCGCCGCGTAGCTGTAGTGGTCGCTGCGGTAGTAGATCTGCTCGGGGTCGGCCGGGTCGTTCAACGTGTAGTCGAGCGTCAACGGGCGCGGTAGCGCCTCGTTGGCGGCGCGCAGCACCGCGTCGAGTTCGCTGCTGATGCGGTCGGAGCCCACGGGATACACGGTATTGGCTTCCGATGGCCGGTCGCCGCGGTTGCGCCCGACCATGTCGATGTTCAGCTGCGCCTCGATGCGGTCGAGCGGCACGGCGGGATGGTCGACGAAGTAGCGCGAGCCCAGCAGGCCGCGCTCCTCTCCGGTGTGCCAGACGAAGACCAGCGACCGTCTGGGCCTGGGGCCGCGCGCGAACGCGCGAGCCAGCGCCAGCAGCGTCACCGTGCCCGAACCGTCGTCGTCCGCGCCGTTCCAGACCCGATCCTGCTCGGCGCCGCGCGTCACGGTACCCGGGGCCCCGGTCCGGCGGGCCGTGCCGTCGGTCCCGGTGACCTCGCCCTCGGCGTAGCCGACGTGGTCGTAGTGCGCACCGAAGGCGACGTACCGGTCCTTGAGTCGCGCGTCCCCTCCCTCGATCACCGCCACCACGTTCTGGGCCAGCTGGGTACGGACCACCTCGTAGCTGGTGTCGACGTCGAAGCGGATCGTGACGCCGTCGAGGCGGAAGCTCGGCAGCGGCTCGCGCGACGCGACCAGGCGCTTGAGATCCGCGTATGGCACCGGCGCGGCGCGGAACAGGAACTCGAAGAACTCGTCACCGGCGGTGATGGCCGGCGCGACCGGGCGGTCGAGCCGCTGCGAGGTCGTGAAGTCCGCCGGCGGGATGCCACCGCGCCCTGCCGGTGGGGCCTGGGCAGCCGCGGCGGCGGGCGTCCCCCGGCCGGCCGGGGGCGCGGCCTGCCCGATGCTCGCACGCGCACCGCGTTCGAGCGCGGCGCGGGCGCGCCCGTTCAGCAGGCGCTGGAGCCGCTGATCGACGCCGATGGGACCGCTGGGGCCGAGCCAGACGACGGTCGCGCCGGCAACGTCGCGGCCGGCGTACGACGTCACGCCGGCCGACGGGATGTCGAGCCCGTACCCGGCGAACTCCACGTGATCGATCGCGATCGTCTGGGGGCCGCCGGCGTTGCGCGGAAAGGTCACCCCGCCGCCGTCGGTGAAGGTTCGAGTCTCTCCGCCGACGGTGACGGTGACCCGGGAGCGGCTCGTGGCGCGGACGCCGTTCACGGTGACCGTCTGCAGGAAGGAACCGTTGTCGCCGCCCGGCGCCAGCCCTGCGGCGCGCAGTTCGCCCGCCAGGTAGCCCGCGGCCAGGCCGATGCCGGTCGAGAAGACGGCCCGGCCCTGCAACTCGTCCGAGGCGATGTAGGTGAGCCAGCGCTTGAGGTCGTCCTGCCGGATGTCCGAGGCGCCCGGACTCTGCGCTCCGATGGTGGGGGAGGGCACGATGGCCGTCGCGGCGAGCAGCAGTGCGAGCGCGGTCCTCCGGTGGAGCATGCCTGAGACTGTAGCGCACCCCTCGTGTAACATCATCCGAACGTGGGCCGGCGCCGTGGCCCGCCAAGGAGACGCACCGTGAATCGCACCTCGTTCGTGGCCGCGATCGTCGTCGGCGCGGCCGCCACGCTGGCCGGCGCCGCGTCCGCACAGTACGTGGACGCTCGCCCCGCCAACGCACCCACACAGAAGCCCGGCTTCGAGGGGCAGTACCGCGCGCCCGAACGCAGGGCGAACGTCGCGTTCGACGTGGTGACGGTCGCGTCGGGGCTCGAGACGCCCTGGGGCCTGGCGTTTCTACCGGGCGGCAAGATGCTGGTGAGCGAGCGGCCGGGGCGCCTGCGGGTCGTCGGCCCCGACGGCACGCTGTCGCAGCCAGTCGCGGGGCTGCCGGCCGTCGACGCACGCGGGCAGGGCGGTCTGCTCGGCCTGGCGCTCGACCCGGCGTTCGCGTCGAATCAGCTGATCTACTGGAGCTACGCCGAGCCGCGCGAGGGCGGTGCGAACAACACGGCGGTGGCCCGCGGCCGGTTCGTCGACGGCGCGGCGCCGCGCGTCGAGAACGTGCAGGTGATCTTCCACCAGGCGCCGTCGCTGAACTCGCAGCTCCACTACGGCGGCCGGCTGATCTGGAACCGAGACGGCACGCTGTTCGTGACGCTCGGCGAGCGCTCGATCACCGAGGGCCGGATGCAGGCGCAGCGCCTGGACGGCCTGCTCGGCAAGATCGTGCGCATCAACGGCGACGGGTCGATTCCCAAGGACAACCCGTTCGTGGGCAAGCCGGGCGTGCGGCCGGAGATCTGGTCGTACGGCCACCGCAACATCCAGGCGGCCGCGATCAACCCGGCCACCGGCGAGCTGTGGGAGTCGGAGCACGGCACCCGCGGCGGCGACGAGGTCAACATCGCGCGCAAGGGCAAGGACTACGGCTGGCCGACGATCGCCTACGGCATCGAATACCAGGGCGGACCGATTACCGGGGGCATCCAGGCCAAGGAGGGCATGGAGCAGCCCCGCTACTACTGGGACCCCAACATCGCGCCGAGCGGCATGGTCTTCTACACGGGCGCGCTCTTCCCCGCGTGGAAGGGAAGCCTCTTCATCGGCGGCCTGGGCAGCACCGCGCTCGTCCGGCTGACGATCGAGGGCGACCGCGTCGTGGGTGAGGAGCGCCTGCTCACCGAGATGCAGCCGCGCGAGCGCATCCGCGACGTGGTGCAGGGGCCGGACGGCGCGATCTACCTGCTGACCGACAATGCCAAGGGCCGGCTGCTCAAGCTGGCGCCGAAGAGGTGATGCCATGCTGACCGTGCGCAAGGCGGCGGACCGGGGACGCACGGACCTCGGGTGGCTCCAGAGCCATCACACGTTTTCGTTCGGCGGGTACGCCGACCCGAACCACATGGGCTTCCGCGCGCTCCGTGTGCTCAACGACGACTACGTGGCGCCGGGCAAGGGCTTCGGCGCGCACGGGCACCGCGACATGGAGATCCTGTCGTACGTGATCGCGGGCCGGCTCGCCCACAAGGACAGCATGGGCGAACGGCACGTCGTCGGCCCGAACGAGGTCCAGGCGATGAGCGCGGGCACGGGCGTGATCCACAGCGAGTTCAACGGTTCGGCCACCGAGCCGACGCACTTCTTCCAGATCTGGATCGCGCCGTCGCGTCCCGACCTCGAGCCGTCGTACCAGCAATTCGCGTACGACCCGGCCGAGAAGCGCGGCGCGCTGCGCCTGATTGCCGGCCCGGACCGGCGCACCGAACCGCCGTCGGCCTTCATCAACCAGGACGCGCGGATGTATGCCGCGGTGCTGGCGCCCGGCGAGGCGATCGCGCGCGCGATTCCCCCCGGCCGGCACGCGTGGGTGCAGTGCGCGTCCGGCTCGCTCCAGGTCAACGGCATCGTGCTCGAGGCGGGGGACGGACTGGCCGTCAGCGACGAGGCGCGACTCGACCTGCGCGGCGCCGGGTCCGGCGAGAGCGAGTTCCTGCTGTTCGACCTCGCCTGAGCCCGCCGTGTCAGACGTCAACGTCCTCGTCGTCTTCTACTCGCGCTACGGCGCCGCCGAGAAGCTCGCGCTGGCGGCGGGCGTGGGCGCGATCCAGGCCAGGGGCAACATCCGCCTTCGTCGCGTCGCCGATCTCGCGGACGCGGCCACGATCGCGCGCGACGTGGCCTGGACCGAGCACCGCGAGCGCATGGCGATGGACTATGTCGCGCCGCGGCCGGCGGACCCACTGTGGGCCGACGTGATCGTGTTGGCCACGCCGGCCGGCTCCACGGCCGAACTCGAAGGATTCCTGCGGACGCTGCCGTCGCTCGGCCCGATGGCGGGCAAGATTGCCGCCCCCCTGTGCCCGGGTGACGCAGCGGTCGCGCTGCGCGCCGTGTACGCCGCGGCAGCCGAGGCCGGGCTGACCGTGGCGCCGGCCGGGGCGCCGGCCGACGATCCGGTCGCCCGCGCGCGGCTGTTCGGTCAACGGGTGACGCAGATGGCTCGCGCGCTCAAGGCGCCGCGCTGACGCGGGCCGCGCGTCCGGCTGGAGGAGAGTGAGATGGCTCGACGACGTCCGCAGGTGTATCTCGCTGGCGCGATGACGTGGCTTGCCGCGGTCGCGGCCCCTGGCGCCCAGCAGGCGGTGCCGGCCCCGGCCCTGCCGACCGTCGTGCTGCGCGAGCCGTGGCGCCAGACAGCGCCCGAACACGGCGTGTCGCAGGAGAACGTCTCGAACCCGAATCTGGAACTGCGGCTGTACGACCCCGCCGCGTCGCTGGTGCCGGCCAACCTGAAGAATCCGCCGCCGGGGTCGCGGACGGGCGACTGGGGTGGCCCCACCTGCATCCAGATTGCGGGCTACGACCAGTCCCGCCCGCCTGCCCAGGTGGCGCAGGGCGCGCCGTCCGATCCGCCGAACCTGTGGACCGGCGTGTGCTCGACGCCGGTCGCGGCGACGCTGCGCGATCGGGCCAACTACCTCGACCTGCGGGGCCTGGCCCGGATCCGCTGGGTGACGAGGGTCTCCGGGTTCCACGCCGTCCGGCCGGTGCTCAAGCTGGCCGATGGCACGTGGCTCGTGGGCGACTATGCCGACGGCCAGGCGTCGACCAACTCGACGCTGTTCCTCGAGTCGGAGTTCGCCGTGGCCTCGGTGCGATGGCTCGCACTCGACATCAGCCGCGTGATCACGCGTGGATTCTGGGTGGAAAAGCCCGATCTGAGCCTGTCTCTTATACACATCTCCGAGCCCACGAGACGTAGAGGAATC
>CAWULT010000135.1:0-11426 GCA_963923455.1 uncultured bacterium | reverse complement strand
GAGCGCCGGACTTCGAATCCGTAGGTCGCAGGTTCGAGTCCTGCCGGGCGCGCCAACTCGGTCGGAGTTGGCCCGCCCCGGCTGACCTCGGGCACGAACCCGCTCACCGGAGCGGATTGACAACACGCAAGCGCCCGTAGCTCAGCTGGATAGAGCGTTGGCCTCCGGAGCCAAAGGCCGCAGGTTCGAATCCTGCCGGGCGCACCATCCTCGCATCCGCGGGGATGGACCAGTCACCGTTCCCATCACTCGACACCGCTCGCGTCTCGCCACAAGATCGCCGTCAGGGCGACTTCTGTCGACATCATCGCGGCCTGCGTGACGCACCTGCGTCGCGACTGCGCTGAATTGGCCGCCGTCGCACGGCCGCGGGCTGGCCTCGTTCCTGCTGCTGGCCCGTCCGGAGGACCCATGCAGCCGGACCGCCGCCGCTTTCACATGACGATGCCCGAGTGGGCCGAACGCCGCGGGCGCACGCAGGCATCCGACCTCGAAGGCCTGTTCGCCACCGACAGTCGGGCCGACGGATGGGCCGCGCTCGACCGGCAGCCGCTGGCCGACATGGCGCGCCCCTCCGCACTCGACGACGAGCGCGTGCCCGTGACACGGATGGCCACGCCGCTGGACCTCGACGCGATCGCGCGGGACTTCGTCGCCGACGGCGACCGCTCGCGGGACTGACGCCACACCGCCCGCGCGATCGGGCGGTGCGTCGTGGCCGGGGCTAGAGGATCTCGGAGAGGCGGCTCGCCGGACGCGCGAGAATCGCGCGGGCCCCCTTCTCCACGATCGGGCGCTGGATCAGGTCGGGGTGCGCCACCATCAGGTCGATCAGCTGGTCGTCGGTGAGATCGCGCCGCTCCGCCAGGCGCAGCGTCTTGTAGACGGGCTCCTTCGTGCGCAGCAGGTCGCGGGGGCGCATGCCCATCTTGCGGATCAGGCTCTCGAGCGTCGCCTTCGGAATGGGATCGACGTGGTAATTGACGGCGTCGAACGCGACGCTGCTCGCCTTCAACGCCGCGTACACCTGCCGGCAGGTGGTGCAGGTGGGCTTCTGGTAGATCACGACCGTCGCCATGCGGCCATCGTACTACCGCCATGGGCGGTGCTGGCGGCGCGCGAGGCGGGACTGCCTCCGGTTGCCAGTGTGCCCCGCGCGCCCGGTCTGGTCAGCTCACGGCGCCGGGCGCGTTCCCCGCGCGCTCCCGATAGCGGCGCTCCGCCTCGCCGATGAACTTCTCCACCGAGGCCATGTACCGCTCGGTCGAGCCGAGGTGCGCGGCGCCGTAGCCGGCATTCCGCAGGATGCCGTCGAGGTCGCTGCGGTCATAGGTCACGCCGAGCCCCCTGGCCGTCTCCTGCAGGCGCCGCTCGATCCGGCTGAGATCCAGTCCGTCGCGCAGCGTGGACTCGCGCTCGTTGTAGAGCGGGCTCTCGGCCGTCAGCTCGTCCGACAGCTGCTCGAGCATGGCCCCGCCGGGTTCGCGCAGCAGCGACTGCTGGAACGGCGTCAGCTGCGAGGTCGTCCGGCCGGCGGACGCCGCCGAGGCGGCCGGCGCCCCTGGCGACGCGGCGGGCGCGCCGCCTTCCGCGGCGGCGTCCTCGATGGCAGCTCGAATCTGCCGGCTCAGCGACTCGACGAGCGACTGAAAGACGTCGGGCGCGTTGGTCCGCGTCTGGGCCTTCGGCAACTGGTCCGCGATCTGCTTCAACGTGGCGTCGATGGCCGTCAACTGCATGCGATTCCTCCGCCGGGGACCGTCGCAAGCGCGGTGCCGCCCAGGGCCGGGCCGCGGCAGCGCCAGCCTGCGCGCCGTTGCCCACCGGCGCGCGGGCAACCTGTCGGCGGACCGGCGCCGGGGACGGCCTGACGACACGGCGCACGAGCGCGGATCGGCTAGACTGGCCTTCCGCGTCCGGCGCCGGACGCACCCAGTCGAGTCCCGCACGTGAAGCGCAGCACGGATCGCATCCTCACCACCCACGTCGGCAGCCTGCCCCGGAGCGCCGGCGTCGTCGACGTCCTGTTCGCGAGAGAGCGCGGAGAACCGGTCGACGGCGAGGCGTTCGATCGCACGATGGCGGCGGCCGTCGACGAGGTGGTGGCCCGGCAGGTGGCCACCGGGCTCGACGTCGTCAGCGACGGCGAGACCGCCAAGATCGGCTACGCCACCTACATCAAGGATCGCCTCACCGGCTTCGCCGGCGACCACCCGCGCCAGGTCGCGCGCGACCTGCGCGACTACCCCGAGCTCCGCGCGCGGATGGCGGCCTTCGCCGGTACGCAGACGTTCAAGCGGCAGGCCTGCGTGGGCCCGGTGACCTTCGTCGGCTATGCCGACCTCCACGCCGACATCGCGCGCATGCGACAGGCCGTCGAGCGGCACCACGCCCTCGAGGGCTTCCTCAGCGCGGCCTCGCCCGGCGTCGTCTCCGCCTTCCAGCCGAACGCCTACTATCCGTCGCACGAGGCCTACGTCGAGGCCGTCGGCGCGGCCATGCAGGTGGAATACGAGGCCATCGCCAACGCCGGCCTGCTGCTCCAGATCGACTGCCCGGACCTCGCCATGGCCCGCCATACGGGGTTCCAGGACCTGACCGAGGCGGCGTTCCTGAAGCGCGCGGAGCACCAGGTGGAGGTGCTGAATGCCGCCGTCCGGCACATCCCGCCGCACGCGATGCGGATGCACGTGTGCTGGGGCAACTACGAGGGACCGCACGACCACGACATCCCGCTCGAGAAGATCCTGCCGATCGTGCTGAAGGCCAAGCCGGCCGCCATCCTGTTCGAGGCATCGAACCCGCGGCATGCCCACGAGTGGACGGTCTGGCGCGACGCGCGGCTGCCCGAGGACAAGGTCCTGGTCCCCGGCCTGCTGACCTCCACCTCCAACTACGTCGAGCACCCCGAACTGGTGGCGCAGCGCCTCGAGCAATTCGCCGCCATCGTGGGCCGCGAGCGCGTGCTGGCCGGCACCGACTGCGGGTTCGGCACCTTTGCCGGCATCGGCAAGATGGACCCGGCCATCGCGTACCGGAAGCTCGGCGCCCTGGTCGAAGGGGCCGCCCTCGCCTCGCGCCGTCTGTGGCGCCGGTGAACGACCCGTCGGGAGGCCGCACGCCAATGTCGAACACCCCGGTTTCGGATCTGGATCAGCTGCTCATCGAGCGTGCCTGCACGCGCCTCGTGCTGGACAGTTTCGGCCACAACGACCGCCGCGACTTCACCGCGTTCGCGGCCCTGTTCGCCGACGACGGCGAATTGCACCGTCCGAGCGGCGCGCCGCTGGTGGGGCCCGCGGCGATCCAGGCCGCCTACGAGGCCCGGCCGGCGACGCGCATGACCCGACACGTCTGCACGAACGTCCGTGTCACCGTGACGTCGCCCGCGACGGCGACGGGCCTGACCTACGTGGTCCTGTTCGGCGGCACCAGCACCGACGCCCCGGATGGCCACTTCGGCATCAAGGCCGACGCGCGGCTGCTGATGGGCGAGGTGGACGACACCTTCGTCCTGACGCCGGCCGGCTGGCGGATTCGCCGGCGGCGGGCCTGGTTCACGTTCCACACCTGAGCCCGGCGACGATGGGGACGCCCGCGATCCGCTACCGCCGAGACGAGGGGTTCACCTGCATCGACCTGCACGTGCGGACGGCGCGGCACCTGTTCGACAACCGCGATCCCGCGCCCTTCCGCGAGCGGGACCTGGCCGCCGAGGCCGTCGAGTACGTGCTCGACGCCGCCGACGAGATTCCGCTCCATGAACCGCTGCACCTCGTCGTGGCCGTCGCCGAGCACACGGGCGCGGCGCTGTCGTCCGACGTGGTGCGTGACGCAATCCGGGCGCACTTCGAGTACGAGCGCCACCGGCTGAGCCTCGCGCTGACGCGGCACCTGCGGCGGTCGTACCTCGCCTTCGCCGTCGGCCTCGTCACGCTGGCCGCGCTGCTGACGCTCGCCGAGTTCACCTCCGTGCTGCACGAGGGCCACGTGCGACAGATCGTCCGCGAAGGCCTGGTCATCAGCGGCTGGGTGGCGATGTGGCGGCCGCTCGAACTGCTGCTCTACGAGTGGTGGCCGATCGTCCAGGACCGGCGCCGCTTCGACCGGCTGCTGCGGGCGAAGCTCACCGTCCGCGACGGCCCGGGGGTTGACGCCGCGGCGCTCAGCGCGCCGCGGCGTCCTGCAGGCGCCCGGCCCTGAGGATGTTGGCCAGGCCGTAGTTGCCCTCGTGGCACCCGTACTCGTACACGGGGCCCTCGAAGCGCCGCAGCGGCATTTCCCCCGACCACGGCCGCGTCCAGGTGCCGGGGTCCTCCACGGTGAAGGCGTAGCGGATCGTCTCGGCGTCGACTGGCGTGAACCGCTCGACCACGTGCATCCGCGGGCCGTGCGTGATGTCCTGCCGGGTCGTGGCCGGCGGGCCCCGGAAGTTCGTCTTCTCGGTGAAGTTCGTCGTGTCGACGACCAGTGTGTCGCCCTCCCACCGGCCCCGCGCGTCGCCGGCCAGGTAGCGGACGCCGGCCGAAACGTGCGGCCCGCCGTCGAGCGGGATCAGCCGCACGTCGTGCATCATCTCGTGCCGGATCGCGACGTACCCGGCCGACTGCAGGATCTGGAAGTTCGCGTTGTAGGTGGGTGGCACCATCGGCGGCCCGACGTTGCCCCACGTGATGCAGCGCTCGCCGAGTGTGCGGTCCTGTGCGCTGTCGGCTGCCCCGCGCCCGCGGCGGGCCTCGGCCAGTGCGGCACGACGCCGCGCGGCCTCCTCCGTCAGCGGCGGCAGGCGGCCGTCCGACGGGTCGGTGATGAGCGACGTCCGCCGGTTGGCCTCCTTCTGGTAGGTCTCGGCCTGCCAGATGGCGTCGTCGTAGTGGATGTCCTCACGCGACTGGCCGAGCAGCCGATCCTGCCGGCCCTTGACCCAGGCCAGCGCCTCTTCGGGCGTGAACACCGCCTTGTCCTTCAGCTCCGCCGGCCGCTCGAGCGGCGTGTAGGAATCGTTGGTCCAGAACCCCTGGAGGTCCGGATGGCCGTCCGGCGTGCGCGGCACTCGCCATGTCGCGCCCGGCCCGCCGGCGACCGGCGGGAACGGCGCGATCGGCGCACGCTGCGCGGAGACCACCGACACCACGCCGGCAGCGAGTACGACGGCGACACCCGCGACCAGAGACGACGAGGGGCACGCGCCGGGTCGAGCACGCATCGAGACCTCCTTCCCACCGGCGCCCGGCACGGGCCGCCGGAGGTCGCCACGCCGCTATTTCCGCTTCTTCGTGACCAGCTTCTGCACGCGCCAGTTGATCAGTTCGGCCACCCAGATCTCGTCCTCGGACGGGCACGCGATGGCGTGGATCCAGCCGAACTCCCCGAGGTTGCGCCCCGGGTTGCCGTAGACGCCCAGCACCTTGCCGTCGAGCGACACCTTGTAGATGCGGCTCGGATACAGGTCGCCCACGAAGAGCACCGGGTTCGGTCCGGGCGTCATGCACAGCGCGTCGGGCGCACCCGGGGCCTGCGAGCCCGTCTTGAGGTTCGGCGCCTCCTGGCCGTAGACGATCTTCCCCTTCGTCGGCACGGGCACGTCGATCGTGAATTCGCGCAGGTACTTCCCTTCCGGGCTGAACACCTGGATGCGGCGGTTGCCGCGGTCGGCCACGTACACCTCGTCGGCCGGCGACACGGCGATCCCGTGCGGCGTGTCGAACTGGCCCGGGCCCTTGCCGAGCGAGCCCCAGCTCGCCACCCACTCGCCGCGGGCGTTGGCCTTGCCGACGCGCGAGTTGACGTAGCCGTCCGAGAAGTAGGAGTTCCCCTTCGAGTCCCACGCCACGTCGGTGGGCTGGTTGAACACGTTGTCGCGGTGCACGGGAACCGGCGTGCGCTGCTCGTTGGGCGTGGGCGGATTGACCGTGAGGCCGGCGCGCGCCAGCAGGCCCGACAGCGTCGCCCCGTAGTCGGGCGGCACCGTGAAGTGCGACGCCTCGCCCTTGCGGCCGAAGACCCACACGACCCGGCCCTGCGGGTTGAACTTGATGATCAGGTCGGAACCCTTGTCGACCACCCAGATGTTGTCGTCGCGATCGATGCGCACGGCGTGCGCGTACGACCAGCCGTAGAGGTTCTTGCCGATCTCGCGGACGAACCGGCCCCGCTCGTCGAACTCGAGCAGCTGCGCCGCCGTGGCCATGTAGGCCGGCCCCGTCGAGTTGCCGCGCGAGAACACGAAGACGTGCTTCTTGGAGTTCACCGCGACGCCGGCCACCTCGCCGAAATTGATGTCGGGTGGCATCGTCAGCGGGTCGGGTACCGACTCGAACGGCAGCTCGGGCACCGCCTGCTGCGTGGACACGGGCGACAGCGCGAGCCAGACCAGGGCGAGCGCGCAGAGGACGCGTTTCACGGACACCTCCAGGATGGACGTCGACGCGAAGACGCCGACACGCGGGCCGATGGTAGCTGGCCTCGCCCCTCCCCGCAACCGGAGGCCGCCGGGAGCACGGCGGGCGCCGGGCAGGAGGCGCGCGGATTGGAGCGTCAGGAATGGAACGGCGCGACGACGCGCACCCGCCCCGGCACGGGCCGCGCGGCGGCCTCGGCGGCGGCCGCCTGGCCGAGCAGCGCGTGGATGCGCGCGAACAGGGCCGGATAGTCGAGGGGCTTCTGGAAATAGTCCTCGGCGCCGGCCGCGATCATCCGGTCGCGCTCCTGCTCGGCCGGGCGCGCACTGACCACGATGACCGGCAGCTTGGCGGCCGGGGTCAGGGCCTTCAGGCGCTTGATCACGAGGTACCCGTCGCCGCCAGGCAGGCCGATGTCCAGCAGGATCAGGCTGGGCTTTTCGCGCCGGACCATGCCGACGCCCTGGACGCCGTCCTTGGCGACGGCGACGTCGAACCCCTCGGTGCCCAGACGGGTCTGGAGAATCTGGATCTGCACCGGGTCGTCTTCGACGATCAGGATCTTCGGTCTGGGCACTGTGCTTCGGGCCGTCCATCGCGTCAATCGGCACCGGTGCGCCGGGACTTGAATGCCCCTTGCACGGGACGGCGCTCGGCCACTACAATCAGGGCTTGTTGTTGCGACGGTGTGGGCCACAGGGCAACCGCGCGCGCACGACGGGCCGGTAGCTCAATTGGCAGAGCAGCAGACTCTTAATCTGCGGGTTGTGGGTTCGATTCCCACCCGGCTCACCACTCCTTCCTCAGCCCCTTCATTCGACGGCCGGTAGCTGGAACGCAGCGCGGTTACGGCGGTTCGATCGAACCGATGACCGTCGTACGCGATGCCTTCCGGACGGAACAGCGTCCGCAGCCGCTGCTTGTAGTCGAGGCCCCCGGCTCACCACTCTTTCCTCAGCCCCTGACACGAACGCCTCGTCCAGGCGAGCGATGCCCCCGGCCCGCTCTGCTGCGATTGCGCTCGTGGAGCCCCGGCAATCGACAACTGCCCGAGCGACACGAGCCCCGCTCGGTGTAGGATCCCGCCCTCGCGACGCGTCCGTGTGGTTCACCAGCATCGATCAGGGGCCGAGCCCCTGGCCAGTTCACGGGAGACGCCAATGCAGACATTGCTCCGTGTGGTCGTGCTCGTCGCCGTCGTCACGCTGCCGGCCGTCGCGCACGCACAGGCCACCCTGGCCGGTGCGGTTCGAGACGCCTCGGGCGGCGTCCTGCCCGGCGTGACCGTCGAGGCCAGTAGCCCCGCGCTCATCGAGAAGACCCGCACCGGCGTCACGGACGGGGCCGGCCAGTATCGGATTACCGACCTCGCGCCGGGCGCCTACACCGTGACCTACACCCTGCAGGGCTTCGCCCGCGTCGTGCGCGAGGGGTTGACGCTGTCCGGATCCGGGGCGGTGACCGTCGACGTCGAGTTGCGCGTGGGTGGCCTCGAGGAGACGCTCACCGTCACCGGCGAGGCCCCGGTCGTCGACGTGCAGAGCACACGGCGCGAAGTGGTGCTGAGCAACGACGTGGTCCAGTCCCTGCCGGCCACCCGCAGCTACACGGGGATCCTCTCCAACGTCCCGGGCCTCATGCCGACTGGAGGGGTCGGCGCCGAGACCAACGCCGGCCAGATCAACCGCTTCACGGCCCACGGCGGCCGCCAGAACGAAGGCCGCATCATGGTGAACGGCCTGATCTTGAGCGAGCCCAGCGCCGGGGGTGGCGTGTCGTCGCTGGCCTACGACGTGAACAACGTGGACGAGATCCAGGTGCTCGTCTCGGGCGGTCTGGGCGAGGCCGAGACCGGCGGCCCCGTGATGAACCTGGTACCGCGATCCGGGGGAAACGTCTTCAGGGGACAGGCCTTCTACAGCACCGCGGGCAACTGGTCGCGCAGCAACAACATCGACGACCGGCTGCGCGCCCTCAACATCCCGGAGCCCGCCGCCCTCATCAATCTGTTCGACGTGAACGGCTCGGTCGGCGGCCCGATTCGCCGCGATCGCCTGTGGTTCTTCGGGTCGTCTCGAACCTTTGGTCAGGCCACACTCGTACCGGGCGCCTTCGCGAACCGCAACGCGGGCGATGCCACGCGGTGGGACTACGTGCCCGATCCGAGCGTGGAGATGCGCAGCGCCACGCGTTACGACATCTTCCTGGGCCGGCTCACGGCACAGGTGACGCCGCGCAACCGCGTGTCGTTCTCCCAGGAGAACCAGTACCGCTGTCAGGGATCGCCGTTGACGACCGCCGGCGAGGGATGCCGCACCCGCAAAGATGACTGGGTGGCCATCGGCACCAACACCAGTTCGCCGGAGTCGTATCCGGGCTACCACGACTTCCCGTACTACGTCAGCCAGGGCACGTGGTCGTCCCCCGTGTCGAGTCGATTTCTGCTCGACGCGGGCTTCTCCCGCTTCGCCTATCGGTACGCCGGCTTCGGCCAGGCTCCACCCGATGCGCTGACCAGCCTGATTCCGGTGACCGAACAATCGACCATCTACGGCCTGGCGAACTTCAGCTACCGCGGGCTCTACGATCCAGCGGCCCACGCCTTCGCCGACAACCGGTCCACCTCGTGGCAGTGGCGAGCGTCCGCCGCGTACGTCACGGGATCGCACAATTTCAAGGTGGGCTACCTGGGTTCCGACCTGATGCAGAACGCCGGACGCGTCGCCGCCGAGTCGGCGCTCAGATACACGTTCAACCGCGGCGTGCCCGTCAGCTTCGGGTACTTCCTGGCGCCACGCTGGGACACGACCGACAAGGGGCGGACAGCGTCGCTCTACGTCCAGGATCAATGGACGCTCGGCAGGCTGACCCTGCAGGGGGCGGTGCGCTACGACCGTGCCTGGACGTGGTCGCCGGCCGAGGGCAACGGCACCACTGCGACGTCGATCTTCAACCCGCAGCCGATCACGTTCGAGAAGACCGTGACCGTCAAGGGCTACAACGACATCACGCCGCGCATGGGGATGGCCCTGGATCTCTTCGGCAACGGCAAGACGGCGCTCAAGGCCAACCTCGGGAAGTACCTCGTGGCCGCGCAGGTGGGCGGGAACTGGTCGGCGAACAACCCGGCGCAGAAGGTGGTGACGCGCATCGCCGCGCGGCAGTGGGTCGACAACGGCAACTATCGCATCGACTGCAACCTCTCCGACCCGCGGCTGCAGGACAACACGGCCACGGGCGGCGACCGTTGCGCGGCGCTGGGCCTGGCCGACCTGAACTTCGGCAGTACGAATCCGAACCTGGTGGCCATCGACCCAGCCGTCCTCGAGGGGTGGGGCGTTCGCGAGTCGGATTGGCAGTTCGGCGTGTCCATGCAGCAGCAGGTGCTGCCGCGCGTCGGTGTGGAGGTGGGCTACAACCGCCGCTGGTTCCAGAACTTCCTCGTAACCGACAACACGCTCGTCGGGCCGTCCGACTACCAGCCGTGGACGATCACGGTGCCGCAGCACGCGTTGCTGCCCGGCGGTGGCGGCTACCAAGTGACGCAGTGGGCCATCACGCCGGAAGCGTTCAACCGCGGCTCCCGCAGCATCCTGACCCGTGAGACCAATTTCGGGCCGGCGCGGACGTGGTACTGGCACGGCGTCGATGTGACCGCCAACGCGCGGCTGGGCCGCGGCATCATCCTCCAGGGTGGGACGAGCACGGGACGCGGCGTGCGCGATCGCTGCGAGACGGTCGTGAAGATCGACAGCCCAGACCCGCGCGGGTGCGCGGTCACCGAGCCGTGGCAGACCATGGTGCGCGGCCTCGCCAGCTATACCGTGCCCAAGGTGGACGTCCTCGTGAGCTCCACGTTTCGATCGGTGCGCGCCACCATTCCGTTCCTGCAGGCCACCAACTCGGCCACCAACGGCCAGTCGCTGGACGCCAACTGGAACGTGCCCAACACCGTCGTGCAGGGGCTGCTCGGACGCCTTCCGGCGGGCGGCAACGCCAACGGCAACACCATCGTGAACATCGTCCTGCCGGCCGAGGTCTATGGGGAGCGCGTGACGCAGATCGACATGCGCTTCGCCAAGGTGATTCGATTCGGCGGTCGGCGCGCCGATATCGGCGTCGACCTCTACAACCTGTTCAACACGAACAACGCCGCGGGCTTCGAGACGGCCTTCGACTACGCGACGCAGGGCGCGAGCTGGCAGCGCCCGACGTCGATCGTGCCCCCGCGCTTCGCGCGGGTGAACGTGACGTTGAACTTCTGAGGATCCGTCTCGGATCAGGGCTCGCCAGGGGCTTCGCAGGGCCGAGGACGCGCGACCGCGGAGGGGACCGGCAGCAGGATGCCGTCCGAGTGCTGCACCTGCGAACACAGGAGGAGCGGCGCGCGAACGTGGACCGATGTGAACCGGCACCACGTCGAACGTGGTGCCGAAGCCCTCGAACCCGAATGCCGTCGTACAGCCCAGGTCCCGACCCCATGATCGGCACGATGCGGAGCCCGGGCGGACGGCCGCCGCCCGGGCTCCCGGTGGTCACTGCCGCGTCACGTTGACGAGCCGCATCTTGTACCGCCCCGAGCCGCTCGGGTTGCCGCCGGTCCTGTAGACGCGGAAGGTGAAATCTCCCGTCATCCCGTTCGTGCCCGACAGCAACGAGTCCCAGCTCTCGACGGCGAACGACAGCCCCTGCGTCGAGATCGAGCCCTCGGGCGCCGGATTGAACGACAGCCGACCCGATCGGACCGTGCCGCTCTTGACCTCCAGCCGCCACGCCGTGTTGAAGTCCATGTCGCCGGCCACGGTGTCGCCCGTCTGCGTGAGGGTGAGGCGAATCCGCGTAATCGACGGCGTGGTGATGCTGGCCAGCGTCGGGAACTGGCTGCAGTTGGCAAAGGCACCGTCCGATTCGCACGACACCGTGGTCACGTCGCCCACCCAGGTTCCGCCGAAGCCCGTGGGCGCCGGCGCTGGTGGGGGCGATGGCGGCGTGGGCGTGGGCGTGGGTGTGGGCGTCGGTGTTGGC
>CAWULT010000134.1:0-11467 GCA_963923455.1 uncultured bacterium | reverse complement strand
AGCGCGACGAGCCGGCGCGCGCCCGCGACGAGCGCCAGCCATGCGCGCGGCGCGGGGCGCACGCCGATGGCAAGGGCCCCGCGGTGGATGTGGAAGCCGGCGACCGTCGCGATCGTGGCGCCGTCGACCACGTACACGGGCAGTGCCTCGTGTCCGGGGCCGGCCAGCGCGGGCTCGAGGGCGGCGAGTGCCGTGGCCGTGACCATCACCGATCGCGTCCGCAGCGTCGGATGGCCGAGCAGGCGCTCGACGACCAGCCGGCCTTCGGCGACGAACAGCCCGCCGCGCGCCACGAGCGAGGGGTCGGGAATGTTGCGGTAGTCGTCGAGCCGCGGATCTCGCGGGTCCGTGATGTCGATGCGGGTGGCCACGGGCGCTCGGGGACCATGGTAGCCCGTCGCGCGAATGGGACGAACGGCGCATGGGGCGGGACGAACGGCCATGGGGCCGGGACCATCGTCCGCATTCGCAGGATGGACCCCAGGGCCCGGCCGGTTCGCGCTGCCGGGACGCCCTTGACGGCGCCCGTCGGAGCGCCGATAGTGCGAGGGTGGAGCGGCTGCTGACCCGTACGACGCTGGGGCGCATCTTCGGCGTGGCGACGCTGCTCGGCCTCTTCTCGGCGCTCCAGGCCTACAACTACGTCTCGATGTTCTCGGAGCGGGCGCAGCCCTTCGGTGTGCTGCTCGCGCTGAACGTCACGTACTGGTACGCCTGGGCCGTGCTGGTGCCCGCCATCCTGTGGATGGCGCGTCGCTACCGGTTCGGCCGCCACACGTGGCCGCGGGCGATGGCCATGCATGCGCTCGCCGTGCTGGTGGCCACCTTCCTGCACGCGCTCCTGTCGGAGACCGCCCGCGTGCTCATCCTGTCGTGGAGCATGGGCCGGTCGCTCGACTGGTGGCTCGTCGTCCGCGAGCGGTTCTTCCTGTACTTCGACTGGGAGATGATGACCTACTGGGCCATCGTCGGCTTCAGCCACGCGGTCGACTTCTATCGCGAGTCGCAGGACCGCGAGCTGACGGCGGCGCAGCTGCAGGCCCGGCTGGCCGAGGCCCAGCTGCAGGCCCTGCAGCGGCAGCTGCACCCCCACTTCCTGTTCAACACCCTGCACACGATCTCGGCGCTGATGCACCGCGACGTCGACGCCGCGGACGAGATGCTGGCCCGGCTGAGCGACCTGCTGCGCCTGACGCTCGACGGCGTCAACATGCAGCTGGTCCCCCTCAAGGAGGAGCTGGACTTCGTCCGCAAGTACCTCGACATCGAGCGCACCCGTTTCGGCGAACGGCTGCAGGTGCACGTCGACGCCGAGCCCGGCACGCTCGACGCGCCCGTGCCCAACTTCGTGCTGCAGCCGCTCGTCGAGAACGCGCTGCGGCACGGCATCGGCCCGAAGGTCGGCGGGGGCCGGCTGGAGATCGCGTCGCGCCGCGACGGCGATCGGCTGGTGCTCACGGTGCGCGACGACGGCGCCGGCGTGCGGCCCGACCGGCTCGAGGCGGCCCGGGCCGGGGTGGGCCTGTCGAACACGCGCTCGCGCCTGACGCACCTGTACGGCAGCCAGCACGCGTTCGAGTTCACCGCCCCGCCAGGGCGGGGCGTGTCGGTGACGCTGTCGATTCCGTTCGCGCTCGACGGCGGACCGGCCGCCTCGGCGAGGAGTGTCGCATGAGCAGGATTCGCGCCCTCGTCGTGGACGACGAGCCGATGGCCCGTGACCGCGTGCTCGCCCTGCTGCAGCAGGAGCCCGACGTCGAGGTGATCGGCGAGTGCCAGGACGGCACGCAGGCCGTGGCGGCCATCCACGACAAGTCTCCGGACCTCGTCTTCCTCGACGTCCAGATGCCGGGGCACGACGGATTCGCGGTGATCGAGGCGGTTGGCGCGGAGCGGATGCCGAGCGTGATCTTCGTGACGGCCTACGACGAGTATGCGCTACGCGCCTTCGAGGTGCACGCGCTCGACTACCTGCTCAAGCCGTTCGGCCGCGAGCGCTTCCGGCAGACGCTCGAGCACGCGCGCGCGTCGCTCGATCGCCGCCGCGCCGGCGACCTGGGCCGGCGCCTGCTGGCCCTTGTCAACGACGTGAAACCCGAGCCATCGAAGCTCGAGCGCCTGGTGGTGAAGAGCGGCGGGCGCGTCTTCTTCCTGCGCACCGATCAGATCGACTGGATCGAGGCGGCGGGCAACTACGTGCGCCTGCACCTCGGCAGCGAGTCGCATCTCTTCCGCGAGACGATGACGCGCATGGAGGCGCGGCTCGACACGCGCCAGTTCGTGCGCATTCACCGCAGCCGCATCGTCAACACCGACCGAGTGAAGGAACTGCAGCCCTGGTTCAACGGGGAATACGTGGTGGTGCTGCAAAGCGGCACGCGTCTGACCTTGAGCCGCGGCTACCGCGACAAGCTGCAGGAGCAGTTGAAGCGCGGGTTCTGACGCCGGGCGCGGCGGCGTATAGTGAGCGCGTGCCGCACCCGTGCCATCCGTCCACCCCAGCCGAGTAGCGACTGGCGTGGACGCCCCTGCCATTCGCGTCGCGGGCATTCGCAAGGTCTACGGCACCACCGTGGCCGTGGCCGACGTGTCCTTCGAGGTGGAGCCGGGCGAGATCTTCGGTCTGATCGGCCCCAACGGGGCCGGCAAGACCACGACGATGGAGTGCGTGGGCGGCCTGCGGGCGCCCGACGCCGGCACCATTTCGGTGCTGGGCCTCGATCCGGTCCGCGACATCCGCGCGCTGCAGCAGCGCGTCGGCGTGCAACTGCAGCAGGCGCAACTGCAGAAGCGCATCAAGGTGTGGGAGGCCGTGGACCTGTGGGCCTCGCTCTATCCCCACCACGTGGACGGCGAGCAACTGCTGGCCCGCCTGGGCCTGGCCGACAAGCGCAACGCCTGGTTCATGACGCTGTCGGGCGGGCAGAAGCAGCGCCTGTTCATCGCGCTGGCCCTGATACACGACCCGGATGTCGTGCTGCTCGACGAGTTGACGACGGGCCTCGACCCGCAGGCCCGCCGTGCCATCTGGGACATGGTGCGCGGCATCCGCGCGCGGCAAGACGGTGCTGCTGACGACGCACCTGATGGAAGAGGCCGAGAAGCTGTGCGACCGCGTGGCCATCATCGAGCGCGGCACGGTGGTGGACATCGGAACGCCGGCCGGCCTGGTGCGGCGGTATTGCCCCGAGCAGGCCGTCGTGCTGACCACGGCCGACGGCCGGGCGCGTGAGTGCCTGGCCGCCATTCCCGGCGTGGACGCCGTGGACGCGCACGACGACGAACTCACCGTGTCGGGCCGGTCGCCGGGCCTCGTGACCCAGGTGATCGAGTGCCTGTCGCAGCACCGGATTGCCGTGACGGACTTCAGAACCGTGTCGCCCACGCTCGAGGACGTGTTCCTGGTGCTGACGGGCCACTCGATCCGCGACTGAGGGGGAGGGCACACCATGCTTCGCGGCATCTGGAAGCTCGCCTGGCTGGAACTGAAGATCTTCCTGCGCGAGCCCATGGGCGTCATCGGGACAGTGCTGGTCCCCGTGCTGATGTTCATGGCGCTGGCGAGCGTCCCGGGGCCCAGCGCCGCGGCCGCCTCACGCGCCGTCCCGTCCTTTGCCCGCGTGCTGCCGGCCTTCGCGTCACTCTTCATTGCCATGAGCGCCGTGGTGTCGCTCGTGACGGTCGTGTCGATCTACCGCGAGGGCGGCATTCTGAAGCGGCTGCGCGCCACGCCGCTGGCGCCGCACGTGATCCTGACGGCGCACGTGCTGGTGAAGCTGCTGCTCACGGCCGTGACGCTCGTGGCGCTGGGGCTGGCCGGGCGGCGCGTCTACCCGATACCGGCCGGGGTGCCGCTGGCCTCTTTCAGCCTGGCGGTGCTGTTCGCCACGTGGAGCATCCTGTCGATCGGCTTCGTGATCGCCAGCGTGGTGCCCACCGCGCGGTTCGCTCAGCCGCTGGCCGTCCTGATCCTGTACCCGATGGTGGCGGTGTCGGGGTTGTTCTTTCCGCTGGCGCTGCTGCCGGCGCCGGTGGCCGCGGTGGCCCGCGTGCTGCCGCTCACGGCCGCCGCCTCGCTGCTGGGCAGCATTTGGCGTGGCGACGGGTGGCTGGCGCACGGCGGCGACGTGGCGGCGCTCGTGGCGACGTTTGCGGTGTGCGTGCTGGTGTCGTCGCGCGTATTTCGCTGGGAGTGACGGCCGCGAGCCTCCGTCGCGGCCACGCGGGCCGTTCTGTCGCCGCGGCGGTAAGATCGCGGACGCATGACCGACACCCGCGCCGCAGCAAACGCCACCCACACCGCTGTCCCGCCTGCTCAGGACTACCGGCGCATCGCCACCGAAGAGGCCTGGGCGCCGGCCGACCTGCTGGCCCGGTACCGGCGGATGGCGGCCGCGGGCGACCTCGACGACCCGGGCTTCGTTGCGCTGTGGAATCGGCTCGGGGCGCGCGGGCCGCTGGTCGAGCGGCTGGCCGACCTCGGCGACCGCCGCCTCGCCGACATGGACGCGTCCGGCATCGACCTCCAGATCCTGTCGCTGACCTCGCCCGGTGTGCAGGTGTTCGACGCCGGCACCGCCGTCGCCCTGGCCGCCGACACCAACGATCAGGTGGCCGAGGCCGTGCGCCGGCACCCGACGCGCTTCGCGGCGCTCGCCGCGGTGGCGCCGCAGGACCCGGCTGCGGCCGCGCGCGAGATCGATCGGGCCGTCCGGACGCTCGGGTTGAAGGGCGTCGTCATCAATTCGCACACGCGCGGCGAGCTGCTCGACGACCCGAAGTTCTGGGCGATCTTCGAGGCGGCCGAGGCCCTGCGCGTGCCCGTCTACCTGCACCCGCAGGCGCCGCCGCCGGCGATGGTCGGCCCCTACGTCGAGCGGGGGCTCGAGGGCGCGCTCTGGGGGTTCGGCGCCGAGGCGGGCCTGCACGTGCTGGCGATCATCAGGAGCGGGGTGTTCGACCGGTTCCCGTCGCTGCGGCTGGTCGTGGGCCACCTTGGCGAGGCGCTGCCGTTCTGGCTGTACCGGCTCGACTACATGAACCGCACCGCCCGGCCCGGCATCCGCACCGGGGCCGCGCGGCTCGAGAAACCGCTGAGCGGCTACCTGCGCGAACACGTCTACGTGACGACCAGCGGCATGGCCTGGGCGCCCGCGATCGTGTTCGTCCAGTCGGTGCTGGGGACGGACCGCGTGCTGTACGCGATGGACTATCCGTATCAGTTCGAGCCGGACGAGGTGATCGCGACCGACGAGGTGCCGATGCCGGCCGAGGACAGGCGGCGGCTGTTCCAGACGAACGCCGAGCGGGTGTTCGGGCTGTGAGGCCTGGCGGGCGGGCCTTCGCCCACGACCGGCGCAGGCCTGCCCCTGGCGCTAGGAGGCGCCGGGGCGCGGCGCGTGCCGGCGCTCGGGCCCCTTGTACGAACCCTTGTACGACCCGAGGACGCGCATCCAGCTGGCGTACTCGGAGAGGTGATTGAGCGCGCGCGTGCAGGCCACGTCGCTGGCCTTGGCGTCGACCTCGACGTAGAACAGGTACTCCCAGGGCTTTCCGCGCAGCGGCCGGCTCTCGAGTTTCGACAGGTTGATGTCGCGCAGCGCGAAGACGCTCAGCGCCTTGAAGAGCGCCCCCGGCATGCTCGGCAGCGAGAACACCACGGTGGTCTTGTTGGCGTCGGGCTCCGGTTCCCCGCCGATGATCGCGAAGCGCGTCACGTTGAACGCGTAGTCCTGCACGGCTTCCTGCAGCACCTCGAGGCCGTAGACCTCTGCGGCGCGGCGCGACGCGAGGGCGGCCGCGCTGGCCAGCTTCTGTTCGGCGACCAGCTTGGCGCCGCCGGCCGTGTCGTAGACGGCCTCGACCGTCACTCCGAGCGCCTTCAGGTACTTCTCACACTGGGCCAGCGCCTGCGGGTGCGAGTAGACCGTGCGCACGTCCGAGAGCGTCGTGCCCGGCAGTGCCTGCAGGCAGTGCGCGACGTTCAGCTCGACCTCGCCCGTGATCGCCAGATCGTGCTCGAGCAGCAGGTCGTAGTTGCGGTGGATCGTGCCGCCCACCGAGTTCTCGAGGGGCAGCACGCCGTGCGAGGCGCGCCCCTGCGAGACGGCGTCGAAGACGGCGTCGAAGCTCTTGCACGGCAGCGTCTCCACATCGGCGCCGCCGTAGAGCAGCGCGGCGGCCTCGCTGTAGGCGCCCGGCTCACCCTGATACGCGAGCTTCACTGTTGTCCCCCTGTCGCCGTGCCGCCCTCGTCGAGGGCCAGGCGCGCCTTGCGGCGGATGGCGGCGCCGGCCAGCACGGCCGGCCCCGTGGTCAGTACGAGCACCACACGCGCCCAGATCGGCGTGAAGGCCGCGAACTCCCCGGCCGTGTAGCCGTACACCATGGCGGCGGTCTGGATCGCGGCCGTGGCCGCGCCGTGCCCCATTTCCTCCGCGCCGGCCACCTTGGCGCTCATGTAGCCGGCGAGGATGCCCATGAGCCCCCCGAACACCACCTTCGCGGCCAGGACGAGCGGCTGGTTGCGGACGGCGAAGTAGGCCGGCGCGTCCGCGAGGGGCCCGTCGGCCAGCGCGCGCACGAGCGTCGTCTCGAGCACCTCCGAGGTGAAGGCGTAGAGCAGGTACGCGCCCATCACGGCGATCACGCTCCGGATGAGATCGGGCGAGAAGGGCCTATCCAAGGTATCCCACGCTGTTCAGCACCGAGAAGGCGATCGACAGCACCGACAGCGCCAGGCAGACGACGGCGATGGCGAGGTGGTCGATCCGTTCGGGCTCGAGCGGGTCGAGCACCTTGCCCGCCACGAAGCCGCCGACGAAGCCCCCGGCGTGCGCGTAGTTGTCGATGCCGGGCATGAACAGGCCGAAGAGGCCCATCATGATCGCGTAGCTCATCGCCTGGCTGCCGACGGCGCTGCTGCCGCTGCGGCGGCCGTAGTAGACGAGTGCGCCCAGCAGCCCGAAGATCGACGCCGAGGCGCCCACGGTGAACTGGCCGCCGCGCAGCATCAGGATCGGCGGCAGGTAGGCGCCGGCGAACGAGCTGAGCGCGAAGCCGGCGATGGCGGCGGCGGTGTAGATGATCACGGTGCGGCCGGGGCCGTAGACGTCCGCGGTGGGCGGCGCCAGGTCGCGGACCCACATCATGTTGAACAGGATGTGCAGCGCGCCGCCGTGCAGCCACGCCGCGGAGAGCACCGTCCACCAGCGCCCGACGCCGAAGACCGGGAGCGCGCCGCTCGCGCCGAACGTGAAGAGCGCCGCCGAGGTCGGGGAGCCGAACGACATCAGGCCGCCCATGCCGATCGAGCCCCTCGAGAAGATCAGGGTCAGGATGTAGACGACCGCGCAGAGCCCGATCACGAACGGGGTGAAGCCGAGGTCGCCGCCGAGGGCCCGCAGGGCCGGCCCGAACCCCCACAGGCCCGGGTTGCGTCGGCCGCAGTTGTAGCACTGCGGGTCCTTGACCCCCACGAGCACCCCGCACGAGGTGCAGATCACGGACCCCTCGGTCTGGCGTCTCAACACGAAGTCGATGATAGCCTGTTAGCCGATGCGACTCATCATCGGGATTACCGGCGCCACGGGCTCGATCTACGGTGTGCGCCTGCTGGAACGGCTGCGCGACCTCGGGGTGGAAACCCACCTCGTCATCACCCGGTGGGGTGTGCGGACCCTGCTGCACGAAACGCCGTACACCCGCGAGCAGGTCGAGGCACTGGCCAGCGTCGTCTACGCCCCGGGCGACATGGGTGCCGCGATTTCGAGCGGTTCGTTCAGGACCGACGGCATGATCGTCGCGCCGTGCAGCGCGAAGTCGCTGGCCGCGATTGCGCACGGCTACGGCGACAGCCTGATCCACCGGGCGGCCGACGTCGTGCTGAAGGAGCGCCGCCGCCTCGTCATGGCGCTGCGCGAGATGCCCCTCAGCGACATCCATCTCGAGAACATGCTGAAGCTGTCGCGGATGGGCGCCGTGATGATGCCGCCCGTGCCGGCCTTCTACAGCCACCCGCGATCGGTGGACGACATCGTGGAGCACACGGTGGGCCGGATGCTCGACCAGTTCGACCTGGACATGCCGGGCGGCACGCGCTGGACCGGGGACATGACGGTGGGCGGGCCCGCACCCGAGCCGGCGTCCGAGTAGGCGGCGCCAGCGCGCGGGCGGTCTCGCGGCGAGCGTCAGTCGACGTCCGCCAGCGCCGCGCGGGACCGCTCGAGCGCCTGTTCGGCGTCTTCCGCCGACTGCGCCGCGGTTTCGGCTGCCTCCGCGACCTGGCGCGCCTCTTCCCGCGCGGCCTCGGCCCGGGCGCTGGCGCGCTCGAACCGCGCCTCTGCGGCGAGCCGCGCCTTCTCCTCTTCCTTCACGCGCGCAGCCACCTTCTTCAGCCGGACTTCGGCCTGCTCGAGCACCTTCTTCGCGGCGCGGAGTGCCCGGGCGGCGTCCGCGACGGCCGTCTGCGCCGCCTCGCGTGCCGCCTTGCGTTCGGCGGCCTCGCGGCGCCGCCGTGCCTCGCCGGTCTCGCCGGCCGGCGGCTTGGGCTTGGCCGTACTGCGCGCGAACGACAGCACCCGGCTCGGCCCTCCCACCCGCGCCTTGCCGGTCTGGGGGACGAGGGCGGCCAGCGAGTCGAAGCCCGGTGGGTCGACATCGGCCGTGAGCCGTCCGGGGACGACTGCCTCGTCGAACACGGCGTAGGCCGACATGGCCTCGAGCGTCATCGTCAGCCGCCGCATCAGGCCCGGCGTCGGCCGGTGGCCAGCCGTGGCCAGCGCCGCGCTGGCGTGCCGCGCCAGTTCGGTCAGGACCTCCCGCCGCTCGTTGAGGGGGCCGCGAAGGTCGGCGTCCTGGCCGGCCAGCTGGGCGGCCTGGGCGGCGCGAAACCGCGCGCCGGCGTCGAGCAGCCGGTCGAAGACGCTCCGGTGCTGCCAGTACAGCTGGTTGGCGCCCCAGGCCGAGATGGAGGGCTTGGGCAGCGCCTTGACGCGCGTGGCCTCCTCAGCCCGGCCAGCCCGTTTCAGCTCGGTGGCCAGCGCGTTGCGGGCCGCCGTGAACTCCTCGAGCGGCAGGCGGAACAGCGTGTCGACGTCGGTGGCAGCGGCTTTCGTCACGAAGAAACTTCCTGCGCGTGTGACCTGGGCTGTCACACCGCCTCGGTAGAGTGTCTCCCAGAACGGGATTCCCGGGGGCGGCTGTCGAGTCCGGCCCCCACCGGGATTCCAAGGGTGGCCCTGAGCGGGCCGCGAACACACTTCCGGCCCACGGCGTTGGCCGGCGACACGAAGGAGACATCCCATGGCGCAGGCGCTTTCTCAGGTTTCCATCCCGGCTTCGGTCGACTCGCTCGCCGGGCAGCAGCTCGGGCTCTATGGCGCGGAGGCGCTGGCCGCAGCGCCGGCGCCCGTGGCGCGTCCGATGCGCCGCATCCCGGTCCCGACCGGCCGGCCTCGGGCCACGCGGGTCGTGCCGCTCTGCAAGAGCTGCCGGACCAGCGAGGCGCGTTACGGATTCCAGCAGGCCACCAGCACGGCGCCCGACGATCGTCCGCGCACCCTCTGCTTCCAGTGCTTCCGTGAGGAACTCGACCGGCGTCAGGCGGTTGCGGCGCGCATCTCGCGCGGCCAGTACGAGCAGGGGCGGCTACCGCTGGACGAGACGCTGCGGACCCTGTCTCGGCGGCGCCATCGGGCGCAGATCGCGGCGCGTCACGCGCTCGGGCTGTAGCGCGGCAACGGACGGGCGGCGTCCGTTCCGATTCCCACGTCGTTCGGCCAAATGCGGCGCGTCGCCGCGCGGCTGGCCCGCTGCCGCGCTGGGTCGGTCAGCGCGGGGCCGCCGCTCCGGGGGGCGTGCGGCCGGCTCCGCGGAACGTTTCTGCGGCGCCCGAGGCCGTGAAGGCGAGCTGTCGGCTGCCGGCGCGGCCCGTGACGGCGTACTGCCCTTGCAGCTGCAGGAAGTCGAGGCCGCTCTCCATCGGACCCTGCGCCATGCGGGTCGTCACGGCGGAGTGGGCATCGAACCGCATCAGCAGGTCGAGGCCGTTGCCGATGGCTCGAACACGGATGGTCTCCGGGCGTCCGTCGGGGCGGCTGGTTTCGGTGATCTGGACGTTGGTGGCGTAGCCCAGCGGGCCGTCGGGGCCGAGCACGCCCACGAAGCCGGGCATGGTCCTGGCGTCGGCTGCGTCGGCAGGCGGGAACACCCGTCCGTACAGCAGCGACAGGTCGTCGTGCTGCACCTGGCCCCACTGCCACGAGACGTCGCGCCAGAATCCCCAGTTGTGGTCGTGGTAGCCGCGGCCGTCGAGCCGCACGGTCTGGCCGCCCACGGTCACCTCGCCGGCGAGGGCCCCTGACATCACGGGCACCACGTAGCCGGTGCGCCAGCCCCGTGCGCCGAGGATCTCGATGGGCGGCACGAGCCGGCCTGGTGACGCGTCGAGCTGCAGGTCGCCCACGGCGCGGCTCCCGTCGCGGCCCGGCAGGTCCAGGTGGACGTGGTACCGCATGCCGTCGAGCCGCACGGTGCTGCGGCCGATCGTCAGGTCGGGCGCCCGCGCCACATCGCTCTCGGTGAGCGTGGCGCTCTCGCCGAAGGTGTCCGTGCGCTCGCCGCGCTGGAGCTGCAGCCGCACGCCGGCCACCCGGCCCGCCCCGGCGCGCGGGCCGACGAGGAATGTCAGGTAGAACCGCGCGTCGGCGCCGCGCCCGTTGAAGTACAGCCACTCGGCCCACGAGTCGGCCCAGTCCGGGGCGTCCGGGATCGGGTGGAAGCGGTCGACCTGCCGCAGCGCGGCCGCCGGGTCCGACCGGGTCCACGCCGCGTCGGCCGCCGTGTCGCGCCAGGCTGCGACGCGGCTCGTCTCGTCGTCACCCAGCGTGCGCTCGAGGCTCGGGATGCCGGCCCGCAGCGCGACTCGCGTGGGCGCGCCGCCGTCCGCCAGGAACACGTAGGTCGTCGAGAAGGGCGACGCCGCGCGCACGCGCGGGCGCAGGGCGTCGGCCTGGAGCGTGCCCGACAGCAGCACCTGCGCCGGCACCTGCCGGTTCAGCCGGATCAGCACGTCGCCGCCGCCGACGAGCGCGGGGGACTGCGCCTGTTCGAGCACCACCTCGGCCACGGCCAGCAGGATGGCCATCACCGCGACGCCGGCCCCGAAGCCGAACGCCAGCACCAGGCTGCGAACGGGGTGGGCCGTCAGCGAGCGCAGCGCGAGGCGGCCGATCATCGACGCGTCTCGCGCTCGATGCGGCCGTCGCGCATCAGCAGTTCCCGCCGGGCGCGGGCCGCGAGCGCCGGGTCGTGCGTGACGATCACGAGCGCCGTGCCGTCCGCGTTGACGCGGTCGAGCAGCATGGCGATCTGCTCGCCGGTCGCCTGGTCGAGCTCGCCGGTGGGCTCGTCGGCCAGCAGCAGCCGGGGCCGGTTGGCGAGCGCTCGCGCGATGGCCACGCGCTGC
>CAWULT010000133.1:0-11602 GCA_963923455.1 uncultured bacterium | reverse complement strand
CGAGGCGGCGACGGTGCACGAGGGCCGCGCGTCGTTGACGACGGCGATCATCAACAGCCTCGGCTACGGCGTGATGATCTTCTCGGCCTACAAGCCGACGGCCTGGTTCGGGGGACTGCTGGCGCTGACGATGTTCGTGGCGTTCCTGGCGGAAGTGTTCGTCGTGCCCGCCATCATCACGTTGTTCCCCGGCACGTTCGGCACCCACCGCTTCGCGCGCGCGGAGCCGGCGGCGTGAGCCTGCGCCTGGCGGCGCTGTCGCTGCTGGCGTGGCTGTCCGCGGCCGCGCCGGCCCTGGCGCAGGTGGACGGGCACGTTTCGGTCCTCTTCGACGTCCTGCCCGACGTGGATGCGGCCGCGGGCCGGCAGGCCATCTCGGAGGCGCGCGTGCGGCTGTTCGCCGAGCACGCGCGGGACGTCGGGCAGCACTGGCGCGTGAAGCTGTCCGGGCACGTGGACGGGCTGCTGGCGGACCGCGGGCCGCTCGGCGCCCAGCCCGCGCGTGGCGCCGTCGTCCGCCCGCTGGACCTGTACGCGGAGTTCGTCTCGAGCCATGTCGAGATTCGCGGCGGCGCCTCACGAATCGTCTGGGGCCGGCTCGACGAGTTCCAGCCGACCGACGTGGTCAATCCGATCGACCTGACGCGCTTCCTGCTCGAGGGGCGCAGCGAGGCGAGGCTGCCGGTCGGACTGGTGCGTGGCCAGGTGTTCCTGCCCGGCTCGACCACGGTGGAGGCGATCGCGGTTCCGGCCTTTCGTGCGAGCCGGTTCGATCAGCTCGACGAGCCGACGGCGCCCTTCAACCTGACGCGGGTGCCCGGCGCGGAGGTTCGCCGCAGCGAGCCGGCCTTCGGTACTGGCAGCCTCCACGGCGGGGCGCGCGTGACGTCGACGGCGGGGCGCGTGGACTGGGGCGCCTCCGTGTACCGCGGGTACCGGTCGTTTCCGCTCATCGCACTGGCCCAGACGATCGCGCCGCCTCCGCCGGGGTTCGTGCCGGGGCCTCCGCTGCTGCTCGAGTCGTTCCCGCGCTTCACGATGATCGGAGGCGACTTCGAGACGGTGCGCGGCCAGTGGGGCGTCCGCGGGGAACTGGCGGCCTTCGTGGACGACACGCTCCAGTCGACCCGCGCGGCCAGGCCGGTGCCGGGACGCTCGTTCGAGGGCGGCGTCGGCGTGGACCGCAAGGCCGGCGACTACCGCGTGGCCGTCAACGCGATCGTGTCGCGCAGATCCGTCGACCCGTCGGATCCCCTGGGTGCCCTGTTCGCAGGCGACGACGAGGTCGAGCGCACCGATGTCAGCCTGGTCGGAGCCGTCGATCGGAGCTTCGTCAACGAGACGCGGACGCTCCGCGTGTTCACCGTGGTCGATCCGGCGGACGGCACCGTGTTCGCGCGGGCGATCGGCGCGGTGACGCTGCGCGACAACGTATGGCTCGAGGTGTCCGGCGGGCTCTTCGCCGGTTCGTCGCTCGACACGATCGGCCGGCTGACGAACCGCGACTTCGTCTACGGCCGGCTGAAGGTGTACTTCTGAACCCGATCCCGATCAACGCGTGCAACCCGGGTCCGATGACGGGCGCGGGAAACTGGACCTGGCTGCTGCCGGGCCGTGTGCCGACGCTCGTCGACGCCGGCACGGGCGATCCACAGCATCTGGCGGCGCTGGCCGACGCCCTCGCGGGCCAGCGACTCGCCCAGGTGATCGTCACGCACGCGCACGGCGACCACGCGTCGGGCGCACCGGCGATCGCGGCCGCCCACCCCGGTGTCCGGTTCCTCAAGTGGCCGTGGCCCGAGCGCGACGCGAAGTGGGACGTCGGCTGGGAGCCGCTCGGTGATGGCGACGAGGTCGAGGCCGGCGACACGACGCTCGTCACGGTTCACACGCCGGGTCACGCGCTCGATCATCTCTGCCTGTGGCACGAGGCGTCCCGAACGGTCTTCGGAGGCGATCTGGCCGTCAAGGGCACGACGGTGTGGATTCCGGCGACCGTCGGCGGGAGCCTGCGCGACTACCTGGCGTCGCTCGAGCGGGTCGTCGCGCTCGAGCCGGCCAGGTTGCTGCCGGCGCACGGACCGGTGATCGACGATCCGGACGCGGTGCTGCGCGGGTACATCAAGCACCGGCTGCGCCGGGAGGGGCAGGTGCTGGAGGCGCTGCGGGACGGCGACACCAGCGCGGAGCAGATCGTGGCGCGTCTCTATGAGGGGCTCAACGACGCGCTGCTCCGCTTCGCGACCGAGAGCGTGCAGGCGCATCTCATCAAGCTGGAGCAGGACGGCCGCGTCCGGTCGGAGGCCGGGGCGTGGCATATCATGGAGCCATGAACCAGGTCATCGACTTCATCAACGTCAACCGCGACCGCTACGTCGAGGAGCTGAAGGGCTATCTGGCCATTCCGAGCATCAGCTCGCTGCCCGAGCACGCCGCCGACGTCCGGCGGACGGCCGAGTGGACGGTCGACGCGCTGAAGCGGGCGGGCATGGAGAACGCCCGGCTCATCGAAACACCCGGCAACCCAATCGTGTACGCCGACTGGCTGCACGCGCCGGGCAAGCCGACGATCCTGTTCTACGGGCACTACGACGTGCAGCCGGTCGACCCGCTCGACCAGTGGGTCAGTCCGCCCTTCGAGGCCACCGTGCGCGACGGCGAGCTCTACGCGCGCGGCGCGGCCGACGACAAGGGCCAGGTGTTCATGCACATCAAGGCCATCGAGGCGTTCATCGGGCAGACGGGCGGCCTGCCGGTCAACCTGAAGTTCTTCCTCGAGGGTGAGGAAGAGGTGGGCAGCAAGCACCTCGACGACTTCGTCCGCGAGCACAAGGCCCTGCTGGCCAGCGACGTCGTCGTGATCTCCGACTCGCCGATGTTCGACCGCGGCATCCCGTCGATCTGCTACGGCCTGCGCGGCCTCTGCTACTTCCAGGTGGACGTCCGCGGGTCGAGCACCGACCTGCACTCGGGCTCCTTCGGCGGCGCGCTGGCCAACCCGGCGTTCGTGCTGACGCAGATCCTGTCGCAGATGAAGGACCGCGGCGGTCGCGTCAAGATCCCGGGCTTCTACGACGACGTCCGTGAGCTCAGCGAGGCCGAGCGCGCCGAGTGGAAGAAGCTGCCGTTCAACGAGACGAAGTACCGGAGGGAACTGGGCGCGCCGCGCCTCTTCGGCGAATCCGGCTACTCCACGCTCGAGCGCACCTGGGCGAGGCCGACGTTCGAGGTCAACGGCCTGCTGTCGGGCTTCACGGGCGAGGGGGCCAAGACCGTGCTGCCTGCCACCGCGATGGCGAAGGTCAGCATCCGTCTGGTTCCCGATCAGGACCCGGTGAAGATCGCCGACCTCTTCGAGGCGTACCTGAAGAAGGTCGCGCCGAAGACGGTGGAGGTGAAGCTGACGCGCATGCAGGGCGGCAAGCCCTGGATGGCCGACTTCGACAACAAGTTCGTCCGCGCGGCCGGCCGTGCGATCGAGAAGGGCTTCGGCAAGCCGCCCGTGTTCACCCGGGAAGGCGGCTCGATTCCCGTCGTCTCGACCTTCCAGGAGGAGCTCGGCGTGCCGAGCGTGCTCTTCGGCGTGGGGCTGCCCGACGAGAACGCACACGCGCCGAACGAGAAGCTCGACCTCGGCAACTTCCACAACGGGATCATCGCCTCGGTCTATCTCTACGAGGAGATCGCGGGCGCCTGATCGGCTTCCGGACGCGGCTGCCGGAGGGGCTGGTCCCACCGCCTGAGTCGGGCGCGCCGCGGCGCCCGGCATCCGCCGGGCTCGCGGCGTTCATCGATTCAGCCAGCGTCGTCGCGAGGGCGGCGGGCCGCCGCCTTCACCAGCGGCGATAGCCGTCCCGCCGGTCGCGCTCGTAGTCGCGGCGCGCTTCCCGCAGGTCCTCGCGGTACTCACGCTCGGCCCGCTGCACGTCGCGGTAGTATTCGCGCTCGGCGCGGTCGAAACGGCGGTCGTCGTCGTAGCCATAATACCGGTCGCCCCGCGCCCACTTCGGACCCTTGCCCTTGCCGCGGCCCCAGCCGGGCCCGCGCCCGCGCCAGCGGTAGTCGTCACGCTGGACGACGTAGACGGGCGGCGGCGCGTAGACGCGCGGTCGCCCGACGACCACGCGGGCCCCCACGTTCGGCAGCCACACCCCGACGTCGACATGCGTCTGCGCTGCGGCCGGTGTCGCGAACGCCGCGACGGCGAGTCCCACTCCGAAAGCCCAAGCCAGATAGCGTCCCATGATGCCCTCCTCCGACCGGTGTGAACCGGAACCCAGGGGATGCAGGACGCACTGCAGGGGGTGTGCCAGACGGTCAAGTGCTTGGGCTGAAGTCACTTGCCCAGCGACAGGATGAGCCGGCGTCACCTGGGGCTGTTCGCGGCAGTGGACGGGCCTGCGCTCAGTTGAGGGCAGCCCGGCGGATCGTCGCCCGAGAGCCACGAATACCTGGAATTGCCTAGATTCTCGTGCTGAAAACATGACTCTTGCGGAATGAGAATCTGGACCGGATAGCTCATCAGTTTCGTGTGTGGTCGGATTGCCTCGTCAGTCGGGGCGTATCGAGCGGCTTCGTGTTTGGGCCGGCGGGGGCCAGGGAGATGCAGATGGCGAGAAGTCTTCGGCTGGGACTGGTACTGGGGTTAGCGGCGCTCGTTGGGAGTACCGGTGCAGCCGACGCGCAGGCTGTCTTCCACGGCGGCATGCCGAATGGCACCGTGAAGAGCGCCACGAAGGTGGGCTCGACCATCTATGCGGTCGGCACCTGGGTCAACACCGGAGCCGCGAACCGGACGGATGCCGTGCTCTGGACCATCGATGGCGCGAACCCGCCGGCGCAGACGGCGCTGCCAGACTTCTGCACCACCGGCAACGCGGGCTGCACGCAGTCCCTTGGGTTGGCGGCCGAAGCGATCACCCCGGACGCGGCGTACATCGCGAGCGGCGCGAGGTCGCTTGGGAATAATTCAACCGGGAACGGCCCTACCGCCGTCAGAGTCGCTCGCAGCCCGCTCGCGAATCTGAACCTCACGCCCCTTCCGACGTTCACGACCGCCAACAACCCGAAGTTCGCCAGGACCATTTCCAACGACGGTTCGATCATCTACGGTCAAGTGGGGCTGGACCTCGGCGGCGGTGTCTTCCGGAATCGGGCCGTGCGCTTCGACGCGAACACCGGGGCGGTGACTCAGCTCTTCCCGCAGCCGGCGAACGACGGCGCCGGATTCTCGAATCTGCAGGCCATCGTGCCGCGGGGGGCTTCCGCCGACGGCTCCGTCGCGGTCGGAAGCACCTTTACGAGCGGGCCGTTGGTCGACAGCCGAGCCTTTCGATACGTGCACGGCACGGGGACGTCGCTGATTCCCCTCCTCGCCGGGGGGACCTTCAACGCCGCCTTTGCGATCAGCGGCAACGGAAACATCGTCGCGCTCAATGGAGACACGACGGCCTTCCCCGATTCGACTCGGGAGTTCTACACCTTCACGGCGTCGGCGCCGGCCGGCTCCCAAATCTCCAGGCTCGGCCTGCCGAACTCGGGGATGGCGCCGACGGGAGGTGGCGGCATCACCAACGACGGTGCCGTCGTCGTCGCCAACAGCGTTGGGTCGTGTGGACCGACTCCATGTAATCCTGATCGCTATACCTACTTCCACAACAGCCACGGGTGGTTCAACTTGACGCAGGCGCTGTGGAGGGGCGGCGCGCCGCTGGATGGATGGAGAAACCTGCAGTCCCTCGGCATGAACGGGGAGGGCACGTTGGTCTGGGGAAGTGCCTTGCACTGGAACGGATCGGGTTTCGTGCCAGAAGCCTTCGTGGCGGAGTTTCCAGCCAACTACCTGCGGGACTTCAATCCCCAGCCTGGCCCCGTGACGGATACCAGAATCGTCGGCGCCTGGGCAGTCAATGACAACGGTATCTCCGATCCCGCAAATCCCGACGGCGTGATCGCGTTCATGGCCGACGGGACCTTCTACCTGCTCGGGGACTCCTTCGAGCGGGGGTTCTATTCGTTCAACGGTTCCTGCGTGGCGTTCACGACCCTCGTCGACACCAACGGCAGCCAGGGACTGTCGGACGACGATGGGAAGTGCAATCCCATCTCGATCGCAGGAGACACGTTGACCACTCCGGACGGCGAGCAGCTGCAGCGCATCACGGGACAGCCCGGGTCGCTCGTCGGCGCCTGGGTGCACGGCGACCCGACCTAGGCCGACAGCTCCTTCGTGTTCGTCATGACGAGCAGTGGCAAGTTCTTCTTCGCCGAGGACGGCGATCCGGCCACCGCGCCCGGCGGCAAGGACGGTGTGGAGGTTGGAACGGCCACGTGGGATCCGAACGCCGGCACCCTCACCAACGTGACCATCAGCATCGACACCAACGGCGAGTGGGGGCTGTCAGACTCGTTCGGCACGATCACGGCGAGCGTCACCGCGGACGACCTCGGACTCGTGTTCGGTGACAGTTCCGGGACGGGCTTGGGGACCCGTATCGTGGACCCGGCCACGGTGGTGCCGACGGTGACCGACGGCGCGGTGCAGGGCACGCTGAATACGCCACTGACGCCGTTTCCGATGTCGGCGACCTACGCCGCCAGCTTCAGCCTCTCCGGCGGCCCGGCCTGGCTGTCGATCGACTCCTCGACGGGCGTGATCACGGGAACGCCGACAGGGGCCGGATTCTTCCCCGTCATGGTCACCGCCACCAACCGGTTTGGCGCCTCCGGCAGCGGCACGTTCAACCTGACCGTTGCCTCGGTCACGGCGGTTGGCGGGGGCAGCAGCGTGCCCGTGGCGCCAGAGGTGCCGCTGGACACGCCGCCTCTGCAGATGACCTTCGACAGCGTCCAGACGGGCGGCTCGGCCACGGTCGCCGTCGTCGACCCGGAATCGGCCCCGGAACTCCCCGCGAACTTCCAGATCGCGGTCGCCGAGGGCGGCACGCCGCTGTATTACGACATCAGCACCACCGCCACGTTCTCGGGATCGGTCACGTTGTGCTTCAGCTATGCAGGCGTGAACCTCGGTGGCGATACACCCCGGCTCCTCCACTATGACGGAGCCGCCGGGCAGTGGGTCGACATCACGACCAGCGTCGACAGCACGACGCAGACGCTCTGCGGCGCCACCACGTCGTTCTCGCCCTTCGCCATCGCGAAGTCGCCCACGCCGTTCGTGACCGTCTCGGGGTTCTATGCGCCGGTGAGCCCGCTGGCGGGCTTCGTGAACTCCGCCAAGGCGGGCTCGACGGTTCCGCTCAAGTTCGAGGTCTTCGTCAACGGCGTCGAGAAGACGGAAACGTCCGGGCTGGGGTTTGCCGTGACGCCCGTGGCGTGCACGCTGTCGCCGGAGGATCCGGTCGACTACGTGACGCAGGACAGCACGAACCTGCGGTACGACACGGAGAAGGGCCAGTTCATCCTGAACTGGAAGACACCCAAGACCGTGGGGTGCTTCATCGCGCGCGTGTCCGGCGCGAACGGGCCGCTCCTGAGCGCCACGTTCAAGCTGAAGTAGCAGGAGGCCCGTGTCCGCGGGCGCCAGGCATCGCGGCCTGGCGTCCGCGGCCGGCACTATCTGGCTGCGCTCAGTTGAGGGCGGCGACGCGACGGCGGAGCGTCTTCACGTGCTCCCAGATCTGCTCGTGCTCCTCGCGCGTTTCGCTGTCGAGCTCGGTCATGCCAGAGAGCTTGAGGTAGGTCTGCAGGTCGCGGAGCGCGCTCGTTACGTCGTTCAGGTGGTAGGCGAGGAGGCCCCGGTCGCGCAGTTCGCTGAGGGCCGACGGCGTGATCGCGAGCAGTAGTTCGGTGACCACCCGCGCCTGCGGGAACGAGCGCATGTTGACGTAGATGCGCTTGAGGTTCAGCAGCATCCGGACGATCACCTGCTGCCGCGTCGCCGACGACAGCAGCGACCGGCTGAACGCGGCCTCCGCACCGACGTGCCGCTGCAGCAGCAGCCGGCAGTCGTGCTCCGAGAGGAGCGCTCCGGCGTGGAACGGGTCGATGATCAGGCCCTTCGTCCGGTTGTTCGCGTCTGGACACCGCACCAGGAAGTGGCCGGGGAAGTTCACCCCGTCGATCTGCAGGCCCGCACGGGCCGCCACCTCCATGTACACCAGCGACAGCGTGATGGGGATACCGGTGCGGCGCTCGAGCACCTCGTTCAGGCAGCTGTTGCGCGGATCTTCGTACCGTTCACGGTTGCCGACGAAGCCGAGCTCCTGGAACAGGTAGTCGTTGACGGCCGTGACGCACGACAGGCAGGAACGGTCGCCGGTGGCCTCGACCTGGCGGGCGATCGCGCGCCTGGCGGCCTCGCCCATCGCGTCGAGCTGCGACAGGTACGGATCCGGGTCGAGCCTCGGGTACTCGATGCGCGCGATCACCAGGGCGGCCCTGGCCAGTCCATTGCCCTGGGCGCCGGCGGCGGCGAGCAGGTCGTCGATCAGCTTCTGGCGCATGATGCCCGCGTCGCCCTCAGCCGGCGCACAGCCGATCCAGAGCCGGCAGCGTCAGCGCTTTCAGGCCGTCCACGACCAGTTCCGCACCGGGCAGTTCGTCCGCCGGATAGCTGTTGGTGACGCCGACGCAGCGCAGGCCAGCGCCCGCGGCCGACTCGAGGCCCCAGCGGGAGTCCTCGATGGCGACGCAGCGGCGCCGGTCGAGCGACCGCCCGGTGGTCTGGCAGAGGCGCTCGAAGGCCAGCTGGTACGGCGCCGGCGACGGTTTGCTCTCCGGCGTGTCGCCCGCCGCCACGATCGCCGAGAAGAGCGGCGCGAGCCCGGCGCCCTCGACGATGGCGTCGATCTCGTGCCGCAGGGCCCCGGAGGCGATTGCGATCGGCACGGCGGCCGCGGCCTCGCGGATGAACTCCAGCGCGCCGGGGAACAGCACCGAGCCGGCCTGCATCATCGCGTCGAGCCGCTCGCCCTTGCGCGCCACCATCTCGGCCACCCACCGCTCGTCGACGCGCAGCCCGCGGTCGCGTGCCAGCGTCTCGAACACGCCCACGTCGTCGTATCCGAGGTAGCGGGCATAGTAGTCCTCGGCGCTCAGGGAGAGACGCTCCTCGGCGAGCGCCTCCTGGAACGCCGTCAGGTGCATCGGCTCGCTGTTGGCGATCACCCCGTCGAAGTCGAACACGATGGCCTGAACCATGCCCGTCACGCGCCCGGCGCCCCGTCGGCGCGGACGCCCGGGGCCTTCTCGCCCGCCCGCACTTCCACCTTGAGCCGGTTCGACGACGGCGGGAACGGGCAGTCGTACGTCTCGTTGTAGGCGCAGTACGGGTTGTAGGCGAGGTTGAAGTCGATCGTGTAGAGCCCGGTCTGCGTCGGGTGCAGGTCGAGGTACCGGCCGGCCGAGTACGTCTCCTTGCCGGTCGTCAGGTCCGCGAACGGGACGAACAGCTGCGCGATCGGCTCGCCTTCGGGCACGAACGCGCCGAGCGTCATCGGCTGCCCCTGCAGCGTGAACTCGAGCACGCCCACGCGCTGGTAGCGGCGCAGCTTGCCGGTGGAGGTCGGGATCTCGAAGACGGGCCGCTCCTGCGCCAGCTTCAGGCTGGCCGGGACGCTGTACGACGGGTCGATCGCGTAATACGGCAGCGGCAGCAGTACGTCCCGCTTCGACGGCGGGATGGGGTCGGGTTCTTCCCGGAACGCCTTGTCGCGGGCGGCGCGGCCCTCGGTGACGGTCGCGACGTACGCCGCGTCGTCGGGCGCGCCCGGGCCGGACGAACACCCGACGAGGGTCAGCAGGGACAGGGCCGCGACGAGGCGAAATCCAGCGTGATTCACTGCATGTTTAGGATATACCCTCGCCGCGCGGTTGCGCCGTCGGCGAGCCGTCGGCGGAGCGCAACCGTGTTGATCGCCTGGGGCTTGACGAATCTGCGCAGAGCTGCTTCGAGCGTGCGCAGCGTGTCGCCCTCGGCCAGCGCCGCCAGGGCGCTCCTGGCCGCGGCCTCGACCCGGAAGGTCGCGTCGTGGACGTAGACGCGCGCCGCCGCCGCGTGGAGGTCGGCGTCGGGCGCGGCGGCCTCGGTGGCGGCCCGCGCCCGCAGCACGGCGCTCTCTGCGGCGTACACCTCGATGACGAGGTCGGCCGCCCAGCTCAGCACCTCCTGCTGCTCGGCTACGGTGTCGCCGTGGGCCTGCAGCGTCGTGCCCAGCACCATCAAGGCCGCCTTCCGGTACGACGCCACCTGGCGTGCCTCGGCCGCGAGCGGCGTGCCGTCGTCAGACGGCGCGGGCGCCGGCGGCGACAGCAGCTCGTCGAGCAGGCCCCTCGCCGCTGCGATCAGCCCGTGCTCGCCCTTGAGCGCCCGCTTGATCAGCATGCCGGGGATCAGCTGCCGGTTGATCTCGTTGGTGCCCTCGAAGATGCGGTTCACCCGCGCGTCGCGGTAGTAGCGCTCGGCCCCGTAGTCCCTGACGAACCCGTTGCCGCCGTGGATCTGGACGTTCTCGTCGATCACGAAGTCGAGCGTCTCGCTGCCGTGCACCTTCGCGATCGAGGCCTCGATCGCGTACGTCTCGAACGCCTTTGCGATGGCCGGACCCTCGGCGGGCGACGCCGCCAGCGCCCGGTCGAACAGGCCGGCCGTCCGGTAAGTGAGGCTCTCGCTGGCGTAGGTCCGCGCGATCATCTCTCCGAGCTTGTGCCGGATCGCGCCGAAGGCGGCAATCGGCTGGCCGAACTGCCGCCGGCTCGCCGCGTAGCGGGCCGCCTCGGCGATCACCGCGCGGCAGCCCCCGGTGCACATGCCCCCAAGGCTGAAGCGGCCGTAGTTCAGCGTGTTCAGCGCCACCTTGTGCCCGCGGCCGACCTCGCCCAGCAGGTTCGCGGCCGGCACGCGCGCCTCCTGCAGCAGCACCGGCGTGGTCGACGAGCCGTGCAGGCCCATCTTGTGCTCCTCCTTGCCGATGGAGACGCCCGGGGCGTCCCGTTCGACGAGGAACGCGGTGAACTGCTCGCCGTCGACCTTCGCGAAGACGACGAACAGGTCCGCGAAGCCGCCGTTGGTGATCCACATCTTCTCGCCGGTCAGCGACCACGATCCGTCGGGCAGCCGCGTCGCGCGGGTCCTGGCGGCCAGCGCATCGCTGCCCGAGGTCGATTCGCTCAGCGCGTAGGCGCCGATGATCTCGCCCGACATGAGGCGCGGCAGGTACCGCTGCTTCTGCTCCTCGGTGCCGAACAGCACCAGGGGCAGGATCGTCAGGTTGGCCTGGCCGCCGAAGGTCGTCGCGAACGACGCCGATCGGGCGATGCGCTCCATCACGACCAGGGACGAGGCCTTGTCGAGGTACAGCCCGCCGTACGCCTCCGGCACCGGCAGGCTGAACAGGCCGAGGTCGCCGCACTGCTTCATCAGCGCGCGGACGAGCGCCCAGTCCTTCTGTTCCAGGCGGTCCGTCCGTGGCAGTACCTCGGCCTCGACGAACTCGTCGGTGGTGCGGGCCATGAGCCGGTGCTCCTCGGTGAGCCGTTCGGGCGTGAACACGTCCCCGGACGAGCCCGGCTCGAGCAGCCACGCTGCGCCCATGTGCCGTTCGTTGCCAGTCGTCATCGTCGTCACCGTTCCGCTCGCATC
>CAWULT010000132.1:0-11759 GCA_963923455.1 uncultured bacterium | reverse complement strand
TGCGGAAGTGGCGGAATTGGCAGACGCGCTAGCCTCAGGAGCTAGTGGCCGCAAGGCCATCGGGGTTCGAGTCCCCGCTTCCGCACCAGTCCTCCCTGTTCGATCCTCCTCCGCGGCCCTGACGGCCATTGACGATTCCCGCAAAGTTTGAGCAAATGTCCGGCGGTGGACTGCTGCCGCGCATGACCGGGATGCCGCGAGACCAGAGCCGGGACACGGGCATGGCGATGGTGCTCCTGCTGCTCCTGCTTCGCCTCCGGTTCGCCGTCGACGGGCTGGTCTGGGGAGGCGTGGCCCTGCAGGTGCTCACGATGACCGCGCCGCAGGTCTTCCGGCCCGTGGCACGCGTGTGGATGGGTTTGTCGCACGTCCTCGGGGCGATCTCGTCGCGGATCCTGCTCGGGGCCGTGTTCTTCCTCGTCGTGACGCCCGTGGGCCTGGTCCGGCGGCTGGCGGGCGCCGACCCGATGCGGCTGCGCGAGTTCGGGCGTGACGAGACCTCGGCGTTCGTGCCGCGCCGGCACACCTTCTCGCGGCGCGACCTCGAGCAGCCGTACTAGCGCCCCCGGACGGAGTGACCGTGGAGTTTCTGAAGGACCTGTGGGGCTTCCTGAACCAGCGCAAGAAGTTCTGGCTGCTTCCGGTGATCGTGATCCTGGTCGCCTTCGGCGCGCTCATCGCGCTGGCCAGCGGTTCGGCGATCGCGCCGTTCATCTACACGCTGTTCTGAGACTGGCGCACCCGTCCGGATGCCACACGCCATTCTCGGGATCTCCGCCTACTACCACGACAGCGCGGCGGCCCTGCTCGTCGACGGCGAGGTGGTCGCGGCCGCCCAGGAGGAGCGCTTCTCGCGGAAGCGGCACGACGCGGGGTTCCCGCTGCAGGCGTGCCGCTACGTGCTGCAGGAGTCGGGCCTCGACTACGACGCGCTGTCGTCGGTCGCCTTCTACGACAAGCCCTTCCTGAAGTTCGAGCGGCTCCTCGAGACCTACCACGGCTTCGCGCCGCGCGGCGTGGCCAGCTTCGTGACGGCCATGCCCGTGTGGATCAAGGAGAAGCTGCTGATGCGCCGGATGCTGCGCGAGCAGCTCGCGCAGCTGGGATCGGCGCCGCACCCGCTCCTGTTCCCGGAGCACCACCTCTCGCACGCCGCCAGCGCGTTCTACCCGTCGCCGTTCGACGAGGCCGCCATCCTCACCGTCGACGGCGTCGGCGAGTGGGCCACGACCACTATCGGCCTCGGGCGCGGCCCGGACATCCAGATGCTGCGCGAACTGCACTTCCCGCACTCGCTGGGCCTGCTCTACTCGGCATTCACGTACTTCACCGGCTTCACGGTCAACAGCGGCGAGTACAAGCTGATGGGCCTGGCGCCCTACGGCAACCCGCGCGCCGAGCGCACCGCGGCCTTCGCGCGCGCGATCGTGTCGGAGCTGGTCGACATCCGGCCCGACGGGTCGCTGCTGCTCAACATGCCGTACTTCCCGTTCGCCACGGGCCTCCGGATGGTCGACGAGGCGAAGTGGGAGGCGCTCTTCGGCCTGCCGCGACGGGCGCCGGAGTCGGAGCTCACGCAGCCCTACATGGACCTGGCGCTCGCCATCCAGGGCGTCACCGAGGAGATCGTGCTTCGCCTGGCGCGAACGGCCCGCCAGGACACGGGGTGCCGCAACCTCGTGCTGGCGGGCGGCGTGGCGCTCAACTGCGTCGCCAACGGCAAGCTCCTGCGCGCGGGCCTGTTCGACGACCTGTGGATTCAACCGGCGGCGGGCGACGCCGGCGGCGCCGTCGGGGCAGCGTACGCGGCGTGGCACATCCACGGCCACCGGCCGCGCGGGCCCCGGCCCGACCCGGCGCGGCAGCGTGACGGCATGGCTGGGGCGTACCTCGGACCTGAATTCTCGGACAAGGACGTCAACCGCACGCTGCGGGCATTCGGGGCCGCGGCCCGCTACTTCACCGACTTCCCGTCGCTGGCCGAACACGTCGCCCAGCGCCTCGCCGACGGGCAGGTGGGCGGCTGGTTCCAGGGCCGCATGGAGTTCGGGCCACGCGCGCTCGGCAATCGCAGCATCATCGGCGACGCCCGCAATCCCGAGATGCAGAAGAAGCTGAACCTCAAGGTCAAGTTCCGCGAGGGCTTCCGGCCGTTCGCCCCGGCCGTGCTCGAGGAGGACGCGGACCGCTACTTCGATCTGGATCGCCCGTCGCCCTACATGCTGCTCGTCACGCAAGTGGCCCGGGACCGGCAGGTTCAGCCGCCGCCGGGGTACGAGGAGCTTCCGCTCTACGACCGCCTGTACTTCCAGCGGTCGGACCTCCCCGCCGTCACCCACGTCGACTACTCGGCGCGCGTGCAGACGGTGAGCTGGAGCACCAACCCTCGTTTCTGGACGCTCATCGACGCGTTCAAGCGCCTCACCGGCGTCGCCGTCCTGGTCAACACGAGCTTCAACGTGCGGGGAGAGCCGATCGTCTGCACTCCGGCCGACGCCTACCGCTGCTTCATGCGGACCGAGCTCGACTTCCTGGTCATGGACAACTACCTGCTCGAGAAGCAGGAGCAGCCGCCGCTCGACGAGAGCGACGGCTGGCGCGCGCGGCTCACGGCCGACTAGCGCCAGACGCCCGGCCGCGCAGGCCGCGCGGCAGCCTTGCCCTCAGCGCGCCTCCGACGTCCACGGCCCCGGTCCGGCCAGCGTGCGGGCGGCGATCAGATCCGCCAGCAACTCGTAGCCCCGTCGGGTGTAGTGGCAGCAGTCGTCGATGTAGACCGCGGCCGGCTCCCGGTCGAACGACGCAGTGGCGTCGACGATGGTGACCCCCTGCCGCGCGAGCGCGGCCGCGGCGCGGACGAGCGCCGGGTAGCCCTGCTCCGCCCCGGTCTTGAACGGCGAGCCGGGGTTGAGGGCCACGCGGGCCTCGTCCGCCGTGAACGTCCGCCGCGTGAAGTACTGGTTCGGCTGCAGCACGTGCACGTACGGCACGTTCCGCACCCGCAGCGCGTCGCGCATCAGCAGCGACGAGCGGCTCCAGTCGTCCGCGATGGCCTGGTAGCGCGCGTTGCCGGCACGGGCACCGAGCCGTGGCGTCACCCGAATCACCGACGCGTCGCCCGACGCCGCGGGCAGCGCGTCGTAGGCCACGCGTGCCGCCTGGACACGGCGCTCGACGTACCGCCGGTATTGTCCGGTCACGACGTAGACCGCGGCAGACCAGGTGCGGTCGAGGCGCTCGGCCAGGCGGTCGAGCCTGGCCTGATCGGCGCGGATCGCCGCCAGCAGCGCCACCTTCCGTGGCGTCAGCGTCGCCTGACTCGTCAGGTCGATGAGCGGCCCCATGTGCATCACGCTCGGCATCGACACGTCGAACCCGCGCGCGTCGTTCAGCGCGCCGAGCGCGACCTCGTTGAATCCGTCGATGTTGACGACGAGGTCGAAGGCCTGGCCGATGGCGAGGAAGTACGAGAGCACCAGCAGCTGCTGCGGCTGCTTGTATCCCTCGTGGCTCAGACACAGCGGCACGATGTCGCGCGACGCGAAGTAGGGATGACGCCGCAGGTCGTCCGCAAGCCGCGGGGCCCCGACCTGGCAGAACCACGCACCGACGGAGCCCCCCAGGATGCCGACCACGAACTGCTCGGGCCGGGCCTTCGCGAACGGATAGTCGAACGCGGCGACGAAGCCGAAGTTGTTGGTGGCCGGGCGCGGCGCGGGCGCGCCGGCCCCCGCCGTCGCCGGAGGCTTCAACGCATCGGGCATGTCGAACGGGATGCCCGGCTTGTGCGTCGGCCCGAAGTAGGGATGCAGGCCCTGCCCGGTGAGACCCTGCCCCGCGTCGACGGCGACCCGCTCGACCGCCGGCCTGTACGGGTCGAGGTAGAACAACCAGCCGGTGCGGACGTAGAACACCGCGAGCGCGACGATCTCGGCGAGCACGGCGAGCACGAGCACGTTGACGCCCGCGAGAACCGCGATCCGCTTCACCATCCGGCCCATTTGAGCACAAGTGGCACGGCTTGACCCTCCACGGCCCGAGGGCTAGGATTCGGCCACCCGTCCGCCCCTCTCTGGAGGTTTCGATGCGACAGCGTCTCGCCGGCGTTGCCCTGGCCGTGGCCGTCCTGGCCGCCGTGCCCGCCGGCCCTCGCGCCCACCACTCGGTGGCGGGCCAGTTCGACACGACGAAGCAGGTGACCCTCAAAGGCGTCGTCACCCGGATCGACTGGATCAACCCGCACATCTACGTGCACCTCGACGTCAAGGACGACAAGGGCGCGGTCACGTCGTGGGCACTCGAGACGCTGCCCACCGCCATGATGCGCCGCGCGGGCCTGACCAAGGAATCACTGGCCGGCCTGCCCGGGGAGCAGATCACCGTCGAGGCGATTCCCGCGCGCGATGGCACCAAGCACCTGGCCTACATTTCGAAGATCACTTACGCCGATGGCCACTTCCACCAGCTCGGCGGCAGTTGACCGGGAGGACCGCGCGATGACCCCTGCCCATTCGACCCTCGCACGACTTGTCACGGGCGCGCTGGTGATCGCGCTGGGCCTGGTGGCTCCCGCCGCGGCGCAGACGCCGCGCATCACGCAGGAGCGTCTGGCGGCGCTCGCCTCGACGCCCACGCCACGACTGGCCGACGGGCGCCCGGACCTGAGCGGCATGTGGGATCACCTCGGCGGCATCGAGTTCGTGCGGCCGCAGACGCTCGCCAACGGCTCGGTCTGCGTCCGTGGATGCGCGCCCGCGGCCGCCGCCGGCGCCGGTACGCCCGTCGCGCAAGCCCCGGCCACGCTTCCGAAGTACCGGCCGGAGCTGCTGGCCAAGGTGAAGGACCTCAGCGACCGCCAGGTGGACACCGACACGGTGCTGAAGTGCATGCCGCCGGGCGTGCCCCGAATCGGCCCGCCGCAGAAGATCGTGATGAACGCGCGCGAGGCCGCCTTCTTCTACGACGACGTCAGCGGCGGCTTCTTCCGCATCGTCCCCATCGACGGCCGGCCGCACCGCGCGGGTCTGCCGCCGAGCTACCTCGGCGACGCCGTCGGGCACTTCGAGGGCGACACCCTCGTCGTCGAGACCGTGAACTTCAACGAAGAGACGTGGCTGACCGACAACGGTGCGTTCCACTCGAAGGGCCTGCGCGTCGTCGAGCGGCTGCGCCGGGTGGGCGACACGATCCAATACGAGGCCACGGCCTACGATCCGGCAGTGCTGGCGGAGCCGTGGGCGGCGCGACCGCACGTGCTGTGGATCACGGACCAGGAGCTCGAGGAGTCGGCCCGCTGCGAGGATCGCGACCTGGAGCACGTCGTGGACGGCTCCCACCACACGAACCCGCGCTGAGCGCCCGGCGGCTCCGGTGGTCCGTCAATGGCGCAGCGCCGCGGCGTTGCGGGCCACCAGCACGGCGTAGCCACCGTTGATCGCCGCCAGCGTCAGCACGGCAGCCGCCCGGTTCTGGCGTGCGACGCGCCGCAGGAGCCAGATCGTGGACGCCGTCGCACCGGCCTTGACGGCGATGAACGCGGCGGGCTGTCCCACCAAGCCCCGCATCAGCGGATTCCGTTCTTCGAGGCCGTGACCGACGGCCCGCAGCGTGGTGGCGGCGTCGAGCGCCTGAAGCGCCACGAACGAGGTCTCCAGGGTGCGCAGCGCCGGTTGCCGTCGTGACACGACCAGGACGCGCGGCGTGCCCGCGACGTCGAGAGCCCCCGTGCCTCCCGGCAGGACGAGGCCATCCGACGGCAGGAACGGTGACGGGTCTGGCAGGCCGATGGCCGGACGGGCCCGGTGCCGAGCCACCGGTTCGTCCTGGGCCGTGGCGGGCGCCGGGCCCAGCACTGCCATCAGGCACAGCCCGGCTGCCGCCAGGCGGCACCTCGCGCGGGAGGTCGCGTGAGTGGACCGGAGGATGGATTGCGACATGGCGGAGCGGGTCGCAAGCCGGCTGCCACGCGCCCGGCGGGCTGACGGGCCCGTTTCGGGCCGGATTCGAGGGGCGCACGTGGCGGCAGCGGCCACTGCGCCGACACCGTGGCCGGCCGCCCGACAGCCTGGCCGGTGCGGTCAGGCCTGACGAGCCGGACTATCATCACCGCATGAGCGACGGCGCCACGCCATCCGACACGGTCGTCTACTGGCATCGGGAGTTGCCGCCCCTCGAGGCGGAACTCGTCGGCGAGCACGTCATCGAGGCGACGAGCGACCGCGTCGCCGGCACGCTCGAGCGCCACGGGGAGCGCTGGGAGCAGTGCTATCTGGAGCTGATGACGCACGCCCGCGCGCGGCTCGTGCAGGAGGTGCACCGGCTCGGCGGCCACTTCGCCCACGTGCTCGACGAACACCTGGACAGCCGGCGCGACGACGTCACGGGCGAGAGCTGGCTGCGGGGACGGTTCACCTACACGTTGTACCGGCGACCGGACGCGCCCCGCTGACGCCGGCCGCCCGTCAGCGCTCGCCGTCGCGCCTGTAGAGCCGCTCCGTGGGCGCCGCGCCGACCAGCACGACGCCCGGAGCCTCGACGGTCGCCTCGGTCAGCAGGAAGTCGCCGGGGCGGCTGAGGCGAAGGAACTCCTCGGCGCCGTGGACGTCTCGCGCCCGAGCGCCGGCCGCGCGCGCGAGGAAGATCTCGGGGTACCCCCACCGCGCCCGGAAGACATCGCGCCCGCCGAGCGTGGGCCCCGCCTCGAGCAGCAGACCCTGTGCGGACCGGCCGACGTCGAGCCGGTACGACTGCCAGGCCAGCCGGGCCTCGGTGGAAGCAACCGCCACGACCGCCAATGCCAGCAGCGCCCCGGCGCGGCGGGGCCGGTCACTACGGTCCGCGCTGTCGAAGGCTCGCGCGAGGGTCCAACCAACAGCGAGCGCGAAGAACGGCAGGAACGGGTTGAGGTACCACGCGAGCTTCGTGGACACCAGCGAGGGCACGACCAGCGTGGCGACGGCCCAGGCCCCCAGCAGGACGGCCGTGCCGGCCTGCCCGGCTGCCGGCACGAGCCCGCCCAGACCCGTCCGCGCCGAGGGCACCAGCAGGAACGCGAGCACGGCCAACCCAATCCACTCGGGGTGATTCCGCTGCAGCACGTACAGGTAGTACCAGGCCGCCTCGCGATGCCCTTCGAGCGCCGACACCGCGCGCGCGACGACGTCCTGCCCCCACATCGCCTCGAAGAAGCGCCACCGGTCCACCTGCCACCGGGCCCAGATCCACGCGGCAACGGGCACGGCCCCGGCGGCGGCCCCCACGGCCAGGGGACCGACGGGCAGGCGCCTCACCAAGGCCCTGTACCCCAGCGCGGCCAGCACGACGAGCGCGGGCATCGCGACGGCGAACCCCTTGGCGAGGAACGCCGCCCCAAGGAGCGGCCCGACCCAGGCCAGCCGCCACGGCGCACGCTCGCCCTCCCACAGCGTCACGACGACGAGCAGCATCAGCAGCGTGAGCAGTGCATCGGCGTTGGCGCTGCGGCCGGAGTGGACGTACAGGAATCCCGGGCTCGTCGCGAGCACGAGACTCGCCCAGATCCCGGCGCCATTGCCCCACGCCCGCCGGCCCCAGCGCTGCAGCACGGCGACCGTCAACCAGGCTGCCAGTGCAGACGGGAGGCGCAGGGGGATCACGCCCACGCCGAACGCCTTGAACGACAGCGCGATCAGCCAGACGTTCAGCGGCGGCTTCGAGTTGTAGTAGTCGAGCGACCCCAGGAGCGTCGTGCCCACCCACTCGCCGCTGCGGACGATCTCGAGCGCCGTGTTGGCGAAGAGCGACTCCTCGGCGACCCCGACGAGCTCCCGCCCCAGGCGCACCCCCAGGTTACACGCGGCCAGGACGAGCACCGCGAGGCCCAGCCACTCCGGTCGGCGGGCCGCGACGGCCCGACACTGCGCAATGATCCCCATGACAACCTGACAATCGCCGGGGGCATCTGCCACCGCGGATGCTGCACGACCCTGGCGACCGCCGCCTCGGAGCACGGGACGATGGCACGGCCGGGCCGGGCCGCGCCGGCCCCTGGAAATTCGAGGGCCCGGTGCCGTGCGCCAGACCCGCCCGACCGGCTAGACCGACAGGCCCCCGAACTTGCCCGCCTGATAGTCGAGCATGGCCTGCCGGATCTCCTCGCGGGTGTTCATCACGAACGGGCCGTGGGCGACGACCGGCTCGTTGAACGGCACGGCGTGCCCGAACAGCACGACGGCCTCGCTCGACGCCGACAAGTCGACGCGGTCGCCGTCGTCGTTCAGCTCGATCAGGTGATGGGCCAGCGCCGGCTCTCCCGCCACCGCGACGTCGCCCCGGACGATGTAGAGGAACACGTTGCGCCCCAGCGTCACGGGCGGCCGTACGTGGCCGCCGGGCCGGAAGGTGATCGTGAACAGCTCGATGTCGGTGATCGGCTGGAAGGCACCGCGCTGCCCGTCCCACTCGCCGGCGATCACGTTCACCGTCACGCGGCCCTCGTCGACCGACACCTCCGGGATGTCGGCCTTCTGCAGCCCGACGTACTTCGGCGGCACCATCTTGAGCGCCGCCGGCAGGTTCACCCACAGCTGGAGGATCTCGAGCGGCCCGCCGGTCTGCTTGAAGACCTCCGGGGAGATCTCGGCGTGGACCAGGCCGCGGCCCGCCGTCATCCACTGCACGCCGCCTGCGTGGATGATGCTCTCGCCGCCTCCCGAGTCGAGGTGGGACAGGTTGCCGTCGAGGATGAACGTCACCGTCTCGAACCCGCGATGTGGATGGGGCCCGAACGGCAGGCCGTGGTTCCGCGGCGGGTACACCTGCGGCCCGTGATGGTTCAGGAACAGGAACGGATCGATCTGATCGATCTCCGGCCCCGGCAGGGGCCGGATGGTGCTGAGATCGCCGATGTCGTCCCGGTACGCCGGGTGCTGATACTTGATGGTGCGTGAGGCCATGCGTCTGCGGGGCTACTGGCGAACGATGACGGGCTCGAGCCCCTCGACGGGCGGCGCGTACGGTGAACCACGATCCCGGGACGGAATCGGCAGGCCCTTGGCCTTGGCCGCCTCCACTTCCTTCTCGTACGCGCGCTCTCCGGCCAGCGCGTAGCTCACGGCGCCGTTGCCCTCGTGGCACGAGTACTCGTAGAGCTGGTAGTCGGGCTGGCGGGTGACCGTCAGCCGCAGCGTGAAGGGCGCGACGTAGGTCACCGGGTCTTCGACGCGGATCGTGTAGTCGATCATGTCGGGATCGATGCGCGTGAACCGCTCGGTCAGCGTCATCTGTGCGCTGTGCCGGGTACCGTTGCCGTTGGCGCCGATGCTGGTGCGATCGGTCAGGTTGGTCGTCTCGACGACCAGCGTCTCCCCGTCCCAGTAGCCACGCGAGTCGCCGAGGAGCTGGCGGATGTTCTGGTGCACGTGCGGCCGGCCGTCGAGCGGGATGACGCGCGTGTCGTGCACCATCTCGTAGCTGATGACCACGCTGTCGGGCGTCTGGATCAGCCTGAAGCCATTGCCGTAGAGCACCGGCAGGATGGAGCCGAGGATGCCGCGCGTGATGCAGCGGTCGTAGAGCGTGAAGTCCTCGAACCCGTTGAAGATGCCGGCGCCGAAGGTGCCCTGGTCCCGGTCGGCGCGGCGCGCCAGGCCGGCCGGCGTCATGGCCGGGAGCCGCCCGTCGGCCGGCTCGACGACGAGCGACGTGTAGCCGAAGGTCCGCACGCCCCACTCGTTGCGGAGAAAGGTCTCCTGGTTGACCGCGCGGTCGCGGGAGCCCTCGTCCCCGCCCGCCCGGCGGGCGAACTCCTCGGGCGTCAGCGACTGGCGCGTGCCCTGATTGGGGGCCCGCTGCAGCGGCACGCTGCGCATGTCGTCGCTCGTCCAGACGCCCTCGAGGTCGGGATGGCCCCACGGCGTGCGGCCGGTCGCCCAGTTCGCGTTCCTGGCCTTGGCGGCGGTCGTCTCGGCCGGCACGGCGCGCAGCGCCGACGGGGCCTTGGCCGGCGGTCCACCAGCCCGCCCCTGGGCCGCGGCCGGCGATGCCAGCGCCGCGAGCGCGATCACACCGGCAGCGACGCCAGCCCCCCAAGATCCCGTACGGGTATCGCGCATGACTCTTTGCCCTCTCCTGTCCCTTGAGCGGCCCGAAGCGGCCAGCAGGATTGTCGCATGCCCCCGCAGGGGTACCCAAGCCGTCGGAACGGTGCCGCGACACGCCGGCGCGGGTCCCCCCCCCGGCGTCACTCGATGATGCGCGACTGGGTCAGGAAGCGCCGGTAGTTGCGGAACGTCTGCGTCATCCGCAGGCGCTGGACGCCCGTGCTGCGGATGACGGAGACCGAGTGGATCTCGGACGGCAGCAGCACGACTTCGTCCGGATCGGCAAAGCGCACCGGCTCGTAGCGCGTCGTCGTCTCGGCACGGTCGACCGTGACGTGGAGCGGCGTTCCGGGCCGTTGCAGTTCCCGCGGCACCCGGACGTCGGTCGGACCGAGCAGCCGCTCCTCGAGCCGCATCACGGCGCTCGTCTCCGAATCGGCCCAGACCCGACCCGCCTGCCGTCCCGGCATGTCGATCTTCAGGCAATCCTTGGTGCCGGAAATCGACGATGCCTCCGCCGTGGCCGATCGGTAGTCGAGCAGCACGGTCTCGCGCCCCTGGGCGCGGGCCCGGCCTGCGAGCGCGAAGCGGAACCGGCCGCGCTGATCCGGCAGCAGGAAGGCCAGTGGCTCCGGCGACACCGCATTCGGGTCGAGGCACTCCGGCTCCGCGCCCGGCTTCGGCGGGCGTCGTCCCACGCGCACCAGCTGGCGGACGACGTTGGCGTGCGGCCCGTCGACGGCCGGATCCCACTCCACGCGCAGTTCGTAGACCAGCACCCGCGGCAGCCCGTCCGGTGACAGGTCTTGCTGCAGGTGCTGCAGCGTGACCGTTTCCTCGGCGACGATGCGCTGGGCCCTCGCGTAGTACTGCTCGACGTACCGCGTCACGCCGTCGAGCACGCCGGGGGCGTCTGCGGCTCCGGGCGCCGGCGCCTGCGCGCGCAGCCCCACCGTCGCCGCCAGTCCGGCGGCCACCACGCCCTGGAACGTGCGTCGTGCCGTCACCTTCATCGCTTCGCCGCGAAGCGGCCCCGCCAATCCTACGCCGGTTCGCCCGCGCGATGGCATCCCCGGGGGCGTGTGCTACCGTTACGGGCGCTCGCGGGGACGACATCGACGCGAGGAAGGAGTGCGATAGATGCGCAAGATGCAACATGTGCTCACCGCCGCCGCGCTGGCCGCCGCCGGGTCGTTCGTCGCCTTCGCGCAGGCGCCCGTTGCGGCGGGGCAGGCGCCGGCCGGACAGGCGGCGCCCGCGCCCGGGCCCGGACGTGGCGGCCCAGCGGGACCGGTCTCGTTCTTCATCACGAGCGTCGGCAAGGGCGACGGGGCCAATTATGGCGGCCTCGCCGGGGCCGACGCGTACTGCGCGCAGATGGCGCAGTCCGGCGGCATCCCGACGCCGCCCGGACGCACCTGGCGGGCCTACCTGAGCGCCGTCGCCGCCAACGGACAGCCGGCGGTCAACGCGCGCGACCGGATCGGCGCGGGGCCCTGGTACAACAAGAACGGGCAGCTCATCGCCAACAACGTGGCCGACCTGCACGGCGACGTGGAGCGCGACCGCAACTCGATCAACAAGACCTTCGCGCTGACCGAGAAGGGCACCGTCGTCAACGGCGTCGGCGACATGCCGAACCAGCACCTGTCTCTTATACACATCTCCGAGCCCACGAGA
>CAWULT010000131.1:0-12325 GCA_963923455.1 uncultured bacterium | reverse complement strand
CCGCCGTGGCGGCCGACGCCGACGCCGCGAGCCGCATCGACGTCATCCTCGACATCGACCTGCCGCTCGTCGTGCGCTTCGGGCGCACCGAGATGCCGCTCAAGACCCTGGCACGGCTCGGGCCGGGGACGCTGATCGACCTCGGCCGCTCCGCGGACGACCCGGTCGAGGTGCTGGTGAGCAACCGCGTGGTGGCGCGGGGCGAAGTGGTGATTGTCTCGGGCAACTACGGCGTCCGGGTGACCGACGTCGTGAGCCCGCGTGAACGCGTCCGCTCGATGGAGGTCTGAGGTGGCGACACTGGTGGAGTTCTGGAAGATGGTGCAGATGCCGATGGAGTCGGGGCTTCCGATTGCGCTCGGCGTGGTGATCGCGCTCGAGTGCGTCCTGGCCGCGCTGTATCTGCTGCAGCGCCACCGCGCCAGTCAGCTCGAGGGCCGGGTGGCCAGCCTGACGGCCGGCGTCACGCTGCTCACCGACACCATGGAAGGCGGCCTGCAGTACGTCGCCCGCGAGATCGGGCGCTTCAGCGCCGCGTCGGCCGCATCGGTGCCACGAGCCCGCGCTGCGACGCAGCGGCGGGTCCGCACCGCGGCCAAGCGTGGACGGGCCGTCACCGACATCGCCGCCTCCGAGCAGATGTCGGAAGGCGAGGTCCGGCTGATGCTGCAGCTGGCCAAGGGCCAGCCCGCCGGCCGGGAGTCGAGGGCCCATGCCGCGGTGCGCTGACCCCGGGTGCGGCCGGTGGCGTCCGGCGCTGCTGCCCCGGTGGGCGGGCGGCCTGCGCCTGAACGAACGCTGGTACTGCTCCCGGGCCTGCGTCGAGGCGGCCGTGCGCCGCGGGCTCTCGACGCCGGCGCCAACACAGGAATCGGCCACGGGCCTGCCGCCTTTAAGGCTCGGCGCGCTGCTGCGCCACCGGCAGGCCATCACCGCCGCGCAGCTCGACGAGGCGCTCCGCGCCCAGCGGCAGTCAGGCCTGCGGCTCGGCGCCCAGCTACGCGAGATGGGGTGCGTGCCGGCGGACGTGGTGATCCAGGCCCTGGCGGCGCAGGCAGGCGTCAGCTACCTGACGACCGTGGATCTGGCGCGCGTGCGACGGGCTCCGGGCGGCCTGCCCGAGAACACCGTGCGGGCGCTCGGCCTGGTGCCGTTCGAGCTGGACGAGGCGGGGCAGCGGCTGCACGTGATCTGCACGGCACCCGTGCCGCGGGCGGCGCTGCGGGCGCTGGCGCGGTTGACGCCGTGGACGCCGGAACCGTACCTGGTCGACGACGCACTGTGGGCGCGCGCCCTCGCGGCGTACCGGCTGGCGGATGCCCACCGCGCGTCCCGGACGGTGGCAGGCGTGCAGGCGGCCTCGGCGCTCGTCGCCGCAGCCGCGCGCATGCGCGGGCCGGTCAGCGTCCGGCACGCCGACTGCCCGGACTGCGTCTGGGTGCGCGTGGAGTCGCCGGCACACGTCGAGGACCTGATGGTGGTACACGAGGAGGACGAGGCATGTCTGGCGGCGCCTATAGCGCTCTGAGCGGGATGCGGGCGCGACTCGAGGATCTCGACCGCCTCGCGTCGGACCTGGCGAACATCGGCACCTCCGGCTACAAGACCGAGCGTGGCGCGTCGGTCGCGGCCGAGCGGCCGTCGTTCGGCGCCGCGCTCGACGCGGCCATCGACGTCACCGGCGGCGGCACGAAGCTCGACTTCCGCCCCGGCACGATCGGCTCGACGGGGCGCGACCTCGATGCGGCCATCGAGGGCCCCGGCTTCTTCGTGATCAGGACGCCCGCCGGCGATCGCTACACGCGCAACGGCGGCTTCGTCCGGCGCACCGACGGCGTGCTGACGACGGCGGACGGCTCGCCGGTCGTGGGGACGTCCGGCCAGGAGATCCGGATCGGCAAGGGCGCGGTGACGATCGCCGAGGACGGCACCGTCCGGGTGGGCGAGGTGACCGCAGGACAGCTGAAGCTCGTCGCGTTCACCGACGAGCGGGACCTCGTCCGCGAGTCGGGGGCGCGCTTCAATGCGGCCCCGGGCGCCGTGCCGTCGCCGGCGGCGACGGCGCGCGTGGTCGGCGGTTCGCTCGAGCAGGCCAACGTCTCGATGGTGGACCGGATGGCCAGCCTGACCGACGTGCAGCGGACCTTCGAGGCGCTGCAGCGCGGCGTGTCCGTGCTGCTGAACGACATCGACGGCCGCGCGATCGTGGAACTCGGACGGCGGTAAGGGAGGACGACGGTGATTCGAGCGCTGTACACGGCCGCGAGCGGCATGAACGCCCAGCAGGCCAACATCGACAACGTGGCCCACAACCTGGCCAACGTGAACACCACCGGGTTCAAGAAGAGCCGGGTGGAGTTCGAGGACATGGTCTACCAGCAGATCAAGGCGCCCGGCTCGCCGACCTCGCAGGAGGCGGAGGCGCCGATCGGGCTGGAGGCCGGGCTCGGCTCGCGGGCGGTGGCGACCGCCCGCAACTTCTCGAGCGGCAACCTGCGCTCGACCGGGGCGCCGTTCGACCTCGCGATCGAGGGGCAGGGCTTCTTCCAGATCACGCTCGCCGGCGGCGAGACGGGGTATACGCGTGCCGGCGAGTTCCACCTGAGCGGGCAGGGACAGCTCGTGACGGCCGAGGGGTACCCCGTCGAGCCCCAGATCACGATCCCCCCCAACGCGGTGTCGGTCACGATCTCGCGCGACGGCATCGTGTCGGCGCAGATTCCCGGGCAGACGGCGCCCCAGCAGCTCGGGACCATCGAGATTTCGATGTTCCAGAACCCCGCGGGCCTGCAAGCCCGTGGCGGCAACGTCTATGCGCCGACGACGGCCTCGGGCGACCCGACCAACGGCGTGCCGGGCACCGACGGCCTCGGGACGCTGGTGCAGGGCTTCGTCGAGGACTCGAACGTCAGCGTCGTCGAGGAGATGGTCAACATGATCCTCGGACAGCGGGCCTACGAGGCGAACTCGCGCGTGATTCGCGCCGCCGACGAGATGCTCCAGCAGGTCAACAACCTGTCGCGGTAGGTGATGGGGATGGCGAGCGCGATGCGAGCGTGGGCCCTGGCGGCGCTGGTGCTGGTGGCTGGCGGGGCCGTCCTGCGTGGGGCGACGGCGACGGCTGTGCCGGACGCCCTGGCCGCGGCCGTGCGCGCGCGCATGGGCGACGTGGAGGTGCGCGTCTCGGAGCTCTGGACCGACGCCGCGGCGGTCGAGGGGCTCGTGGCGGTGCCCGACCCGGGCGCGCGGACGGGCCGGCGGGTGCAGTTCGCGCTGCGGTCCGGCTCGCGCCGCGCCGGGACGGCCGTGGCCCTCGTGCAGGTGACGGCGCCCCACGTGCGTGCGGCGCGCGCGTTCGAGCGGTCGGCCGTACTGGAGGCGGAAGGCCTGGCGGCCCAGGTGGGCGAGGTCGTCGACGTCCGCCTGGAGCGGCTCCCCGGACGGGAGGAGCTGGTGGGACAGCTGGCGCGGCGGACGGTGGCCGCCGGCGAGGTGTTGACGACGGGCATCGTCGCCGTGCCGGACGCGATCCGCGCGGGTGACGAGGTGCGCGTGGTGGTCCGCATGGGGCCGATCGAGGCGACCGGGGCGGGCCGTGCGGTCGGCGGCGGGCGCGTCGGCGACGTGATTCGGGTCGGCCGGCCGGGCAGCCGGCAGCTGCAGCGGGCGCGCATCGTCGCGCCGGGAACGGTGGAGATTCTTCGATGACGACGACGGGACATGGCACCATGACGGGCACGCGCGCGCTTGCGCGCACCGCGGCGGTGGCAGCCCTGCTGCTCTTCTGGGCCACGCTGGCGCTGGCCGGCCAGGCACAGGCCAGACGCGCGGACAAGGAAAAGTACGACGAGCAGTTCGCGCGCTACCTGCAGGCGGCGCGCGCGCTGGCCTCGACACCCGGCAGGGCCGACACCGGCTGGATGACCGGCCTCTTCAGCGACATCCGGGCCCGGCGGGTCAACGACCTGGTCACGGTCCGCGTCGAGGAGAACGTGACGGCCAGCGGCACGGCCGATTCCTCTCTCGACAAGAAGAGCAGCACCGCGGCCTCGCTGCCGAAGCTGTTCGGGCTGGAGACGAAGTACCCCGGCTGGCTCGATCCGAGCGCCCTGGCGACGCTCGGCGCGAGCACACAGTTCTCGGGCGGCGGCAGCACCAACCGGACGGGCACGCTGACGGCGACGATCACCGCGCGTGTCGTCGAGGTGCTGCCCAACAACGACCTGGTGCTCGAGGGCATCCGCGAGGTCGACATCAATGGCGACCGCCAGATCATCGTGCTGACGGGTATCGTGCGGCCCGTCGACGTCGGGCCGGGCAACGTGGTTCCGTCGACGGCCGTCGGGCAGATGCAGATCCGCTACTTCGGCCAGGGTCTCATCAAGGACAACCTGAAGCCCGGCTGGGTCGTGCGGGCCCTGAACAAGGTGTTCTAGTCATGCGCACACGAGTGACTCCGCTCCTGCTGGTCCTGGTTCTGGGCGCCGTGCCGGTGCCGGCGTCCGCCAGCGACGGCACCCGCCTCAAGGACGTGGCGACCCTGCAGGGCCCGACCGTCCTGCAGGCCGTGGGCTACGGCCTCGTCGTCGGCCTGAACAAGACGGGCGACCGGCGACAGACCATCTTCTCGGCGCAGACGCTGGCGACGATGCTCCAGAACTTCGGCATCGCGGTGGCGCCGGTGGCGATGAAGGTCGAGAACATCGCGGCGGTGATCGTCACGGCCGAGATTGGCCCGTACGCGCAGGCCGGCTCGCGTCTCGACGTGGTCGCGTCGTCGATTGGCGACGCGCGGAGCCTGCAGGGCGGGACGCTGCTGGCGACGCCGCTGCGCGGCCCGGACGGCGCCGTCGTGGCGATCGCCCAGGGTCCGCTCTCACTCGGCGGCTTCGGCGCGGGTGGAGGGGGCAACTCCGTCGCGGTGAATCACCTGACGGCCGGCCGCGTGCCGGGCGGCGCGCTCATCCAGGTGGCACGCCAGCCGGCCCTGGCCGGGCTCGACACGCTGACGCTGTCGCTCTACGAGCCGGACTTCGCCTCGGCCTCGCGTGTGGCCGCCGTGATCAACACCGAACTGGGCGCCAACGCGGCCGCGGCGGTCGACGCCGGGGCGGTGCGCGTCCAGGTGCCCGCGGCGTATCGAGGCAACCTGGCCGAACTGGTGGCGCGCCTCGAGCCGCTGCCGGTCTCGACCGACGCCTCGGCGCGGGTCGTCATCAACGAACGCACCGGTACGGTGGTCATGGGGAGCGGCGTCCGCATCGCCGCGGCCGCCGTGGCGCACGGCAACCTCTCGGTGCGCATCAGCACGCGGCTCGACGTGTCGCAACCCGCGCCGATGTCCCAAGGCCAGACCACGGTCGTGCCGCAGACGCAGGTCGACGTCGACGAGGGCGACAACAAGCTCGTCGAACTGGAGCCGGGCACCACCCTCGCCGACGTCGTCAAGGCGCTGAACGCGCTGGGCGCGACGCCACGCGACATCATCGCCATCATGCAGGCGCTCAAGGCCGCCGGTGCCCTGCGCGCGGAGATCGTGGTGCTGTGAGCACGACGGGCCCTGGCGCCATCGGGGACGCGATCGCGCGGCCTGCGCGGATCGACGACCGGCCGGCGGCGTCGGACGCGGCGCGGCTGAAGGAGCTCTCGGCCGAGTTCGAGTCGATGCTGCTCGCCCAGATGCTGCGGACCATGCGGGAGGCGGGCTCGTGGAAGGAGGAGGGCGACGGTGAGGGCCTCGGCGCCGACGCGCTCCTCGACACCCTCGACGCGGAGCTGTCGCGCCACCTGGCGCGTGCGCAGGGCTTCGGGCTGGACAAGACCCTCGTGCCGCAGCTGTTGCACTCGCCGGCCGACGGCGAGGCGGCTGGTGCGACGGCTGGGCCGGGCGTGGCGCCGGGTGCCCCGGCAGCCCCGGCCCTCTCCGTGGGCGTCGCGATGGGCCCGGCCGACACGGCTGGGGCGTCCACGCGCGCCGTGGCCGTGGCGGACGTGGGTGTCGACCTGGACCGGACCGTCACCAGCCCCTTCGGGTGGCGGCGTGACCCGTTCACGGGCGGGCTGACGTATCACCGTGGCGTCGATCTCCGGGCCGCCTACGGCGAGCCGGTCGCGGCCATGGCGGGCGGCCGCGTCGTCTTCGCGGGCGAACAGCGAGGGTACGGACAGACCGTGGTCGTGGAGCACGCCGACGGCGTCCGGTCGCGCTACGCGCACCTCTCGTCCATACTGGTGGCCGGGGGCGCGGAGGTGGCGGCAGGGGCGTCGATTGGACGGGCCGGCCGCAGCGGCAGGGCGACCGGCACGCATCTGCACGTGGAAGTGACCCAGGACGGGCATCCGATCGACCCGGTGCGGTCTGGTCTGGCGCCCCTAAAGCCCGAGCGGGTGGTAGCCGATTTGGGAGTAGGTCGGGATCCATCCGGCCGACGGCGCGCGGACTAACACGCCTGGAGACACGAGATGAGCATGAAGATTGACGGCAATCGACCGTTCCCCGACGCCGACCCGCTTCGCGGAGTGGACGCCGGTGCCCGGAAGGCCGACCGCGGAGAGACCCAGCGGGCGACGGGCGGCGGCGATCGCGTGGACGTGTCCCCCGATGCCCGCCGGGCACAGGACATCGTCGCCACTGCGCTCGACGTGGCGGCGAAGACGCCCGATATCCGCCCGGACGTCGTCGAGCGCGCCAAGGCGCTGCGCGCGTCGGGTCAGCTCGGCGCCGACAGCGAGGCGCTGGCCGATGCCATCATCACGGATCTGCTGAAGCAGCCATGACCGAGACGCGCGCGTACGCCGCGGTCCGGCGCCTGCGCGAGGCGCTCGAGCAGACGGCCGGCGCCCTGGCCCGGCCCGACGTCGAGGCGCTGCTCGCCAGCGAGGGAGCGACCGAACGCGCGCTGGCGGACCTGCCGTGGGGCAGCCGCCTCGACGCGCCGCCCTCGACCGACCTGCGGCGCGAGATCGACGCGGCCCGTCGCGCCCTGCTGCGGTGCCAGCGCCTGGGCGCCTCGCTGCAGGACTTCGTCCGGCTCTCGACCGCCGCGCACCGCGCGCCGGGCTACGGACCCACGGGCGTGGAGGCCGGCTACGCCGGCCGCGCCCTCGACCAGCAGGCCTGACCATGGCGGGACTCTTCGGCGAACTCGCGATGGCCACGCGCGCGCTCACGGCCCAGCAGATGGGGCTCGACGCGACCGGACAGAACATCGCCAACGTCAACACGCCGGGATACGCCAGGCGCGTCGTGACGATGGCGTCGGTGGCGGCGACGAGCGCGCTCGAGGTCGGTGGGGGCGTCACCGTGCAGGACGTCCACGCCGTGCGCGATCGCTTCCTGGAGGCGCGCCTGTTGCAGGTGGTGCCCGCCGAGCAGCGCGAGTCCGCGATGGCCGACGTGTTGAGCGTGGCCGAAACGTCGCTGGGCGAGGCCGGCTCGTCGATCGATGCTCGGCTCTCGGAACTCTTCTCCGCGTTCGGCCGGCTGGCCGACGCGCCCACGTCGGCGGTGGCGCGTCAGGAGGTGCAGCGCGCCGCGACGGCACTGACCGCGGCGTTCGGCGACGTGTGGGCACGGCTGTCGGACGCACGGACCAACGCCGACCAGCGTGTCAGGGGTGGCATCGACGAGGTCAACGCGCTCGCGGCCCGGCTGGCGGAAGTCAACCGCAGCATCGGGTCGGCCGGTGCGTCGCAGAACACGATGCACCTGAGGGACCAGCAGGCCTCGCTCGTCCGCCAGCTCTCCGAACTCGTCGACGTGCACGCGCTCGACCGCGGCGACGGTGTGCTCGACATCACGATCGGCAACGGCAAGCCCCTCGTGATGGGGGAGACGGCGTACGCGATCACCGCGCAGAGCACGCCTCCGTCCGGCTACGTGGCCCTGGTGAGCGGCGGCGTCGACGTGACCAGCCAGATCACGGGCGGCCGCCTCGGCGGCTTCATTGCCGCGCGCGACGTCACGTTGCCCGACTACCTGTCGCGGCTCGACACGCTGGCGGCCGCCATCGTCACCGAGGTCAACACCGCGCATGCGGCCGGGTTCGACCAGCTCGGCAACGCGGGCGGTGCCTTCCTGTCCTACTCGAACGCGCCCACCGGCGTTGCCGGTGCCGCGCGGTACATGCGCCTCGATCCCGCGATCGCGGCCGACGGCCGGCTCATCGCCGCGGCAGGCGTGGCCGCGGCCGGAGACAACACGAACGCGCTCGCGCTGGCGCGGCTCGGCGACGCGCGCATCTTCGACGGCAATACCGCGACGTTCGTCGACGGCTGGAGCCGCCTCGTGTACCGGGTGGGCCGCGACGCCCAGCAGGCGGCCGACGGCCGCGACAGCCGCGCGGACGTGGTGCGCCAGGTCGACGCGCTGCGGGACCAGGCGTCGGGCGTCTCGCTCGACGAGGAAGCGATGATGATGCTCAAGTACCAGCGCGCGTACGAGGCCAACGCCCGGTACTTCCGGGTGATCGACGAGGCCCTCGACGAGCTGTTCTCGGCGGTCGGGCGGTAGCGATGCGGATCACCTTCGGTTCGATGTATCGCGAGGCGAACCTCGCCATCCAGGAGACCTCCGAGGCCTTCGCCGCCCGGCAGCGCGAGGTGGCCAGCGGCCGGCGCATCGGCCGCCCGAGCGACGACCCGTCCGCCAACTCGTTCGTGATCGTCGAGCAGAGCGCCGTCGCGCAGACCGAGCGCTACGAGGCGTCGGGCAACTCGGCGGAGGCACGCCTGACGGTGATGGACTCGCTGCTCGACGACCTGCTGACGAAGCTGACGGCGGCGCGGACGGCGATCATGAGCGCGCGCGGGGTCAGCAGCACCCCGTCGACCCGCAATGCCGTGGCGCTCGAACTGGCCGGGCTGCGCGACTCGGTGCTCGAGGATCTCAACACCTCGTTCCAGGGCACGTACGTGTTCGGCGGCGCCGCGGGCACGACGGTGCCCTACGCCAGGACCGGCGGCGGCACGGTGGGTGCCTACGCCGGCTCGACGCGCGAGGTGGAGTCGGAAATCGACCGCGGCCGTTTCGTCGCGATCGCGCTGGATGGCTCCGCGATCGCCCAGGGCGCCGACGCGCAGGACGTATTCGCGGTGCTGAACGACGCGATCGTCGCCGTGCAGGCGGGGGACGAGACCGGCATGTCGGCGGCGCTCGAGGGACTGGAGCGGGCCTTCGACCGCACCACGGCCACCCAGAGCCGTGTCGGCGCCGACCTGCGGTCCATCGCCGACCAGCGGCTCCGCCTGTCCGGCGCGCGCCTCGCCAGCCAGGCCGAGATCTCGAAGCTCCGCGACGCGAACCTGGCGGAGGCCATCTCCGGCATGCAGCAGGCGGAGACGGCGCACCAAGCCGCGCTCGGCGCGGCGGGGCGGAGCCTGCAGCTGTCGCTGTGGGACTACTTGAACTGAGCTGATCGATGGCCCGTCACGCACACCTCCGCGCTCACGCACGTCCGGCCGAGTGCACGGCGCCGCCGCCGGCGCTCGAGCATGCGATCGCGTTCCCGGACGGCATCCCGGGCTTCGAAGCCTGCCGGCACTTCGTGCTGCTGGCCTCGGACGACACGGCGCCGCTCCAGCGGATCGAGTCGGTCGACGGCCCGCGCGCCTCGTTCGTCGGCGTCGACCCGCGTCGGGTGGTACCCGGCTACCGGTGCGTGCTGGGCCCCGCAGACATGCGCAGCCTGCAGGCGACGGCGGACACGACGCTGCTGTGGCTGGCGCTCGTCGCCGTCGAAGCCGATGGCACGATCACCGCGAACCTGCGCGCCCCGATCGTCGTGAACCCTGACCGGATGCTCGGGCGGCAGGTCCTGCCGAACGACGGGCTCTATCCCGTCCGCCACGTCATCGACGCCGCGGGAGCCTAGGCCGTGCTCGTGTTCACGCGCAAGCGGCACGAGGCGATCCGGATCGGCGACGGGATCGAGGTGCGTGTGTTGCGGGCGGGGCGCGACGGCGTCCGCCTCGGCATCGTGGCTCCGCCCGACGTGCCGGTACACCGCGAAGAGGTCTACGAGGAGATCCGGGCCGCCAACCGGACGGCGGCCGTCCAGGGACCGGACGTGGCCACGCTGGCCGCGCGCCTGCGGCTGCCGTGAAGGTCGTCGACTGGCGCCAGGCCCCGGCCGCGCTGATGCGGGCCCTCTACAGCGAGGAACACCTGCGGTGGGCCAGCCAGCTCGGCTGGAATACCACGGAAACCTGGGCCGAAGTGGAGCAGGCCCGCGCCGCCGGCCGCCTGGCAGGCCTGCTGGCGGTGCCCGACGATGGCGACCCCGCCGACATCCGTGGCTGGACGTACTTCCTGATCGAGGGCGGCCTGCTGCAGGTGGGCGGCATCGTCGCGCGTTCGCCGGAGGCCACGCGGGCGCTGCTTGACGCCCTCTGCTCGGAGGCGCGGCGCGCCGGCGTGGAGGGCATCGGCGTGTTCGTCTACGCCGACGCGCCGGGCTTCGAGGAGGCACTGGCCGCGCGTGGCTTCGACGTGCGCCGCTACCGCTATCTGCAGCGGTCGCCGCACGTGTCGAACCCGCTCGACATCGCGCCGGCCGGGCGGTGGCGCGCCGACGACGTGCCCAGGGCCGCCGCGCTGCTGCGGGCGGCGTACGGCGCGAACGGCGTGTACTTCGCCCCCCACGGGCGAGTCGAGGAGTGGGAACGATACGTCCGCAACCTGGTGGAGTATCCGGCCTGCGGGCACTTCGACCCGGCCGCGACGCGCGTGCTGCGCGACGGCGATCGGCTGCTCGGCGTCGTGATGGTGACCGCGCTCGGGCCGGGCGTGGCGCACATCGCGCAGGTGGCGGTGCACCCGGACGCCCGCGGGCGCGGCGTGGCGGGACGGTTGCTCGACGACGCGATCGCGTACGCGACTTCCCAGGGGCTGCCGCGCGTGACGCTGCTCGTCGACGAGCAGGCGGAGGCGCCCGGCGCGCTCTACGCGCGGCGAGGCTTCGAGCCGGTGGCCTGCTTCACGGCCGCGCGCCGCGTGTCGGCGTAGCGCGGTCCCGGTCCGTTCAGGCGGCGCAGGCCTCGGCGCCGAGTTCCCGCAGCCGCGGCCCCCAGCCGGTCAGCAGGGGATCCAGATCCAGCTCGAGGATGTCGGCGACGGTGAGCCAGTCCTCGTGGCCCTGGGCATCGATGAGCGCCTCGAGGTGCCGGGCGAGCGTCGTCATCTGCTCGTCGAGCGACCGGCCGCCGACCCGCAGTCGCTCGGGGTCGATGGCGAGCGGACCGCAGAGCACGTCCACCATCAGCACGAACTGACGCAGTTCGTTCGTGACGGCGGCGAGGCCGGAGTGCGCGTCGCCCATCTCGTGCCGCCGGAAGCGCTCGGCGAGCGCGTGCACCTGGACGGAGAGCTGATCCATCGCTCCCGAGGCCTCGGCGAAGAACTGTCGCAGGACGTCCGTGGCCATCTGGTCAGCACTCCCATCTGCGCGCGCGCTTGCGCGAGCGTGTCGATATCCGATCGATTCGCATCTCACCCGTGCGACGGAGCAAGACTCGGGCCATGACGCGCCTCGGCCGCGCGCCGTGGCATGCCGCTTGCTCGACCAGGCCGAGTCGGCAGCGCGGGTCGCGGGATTCCCGAAGGAAAGCCGCGGAAGATGACGGGCCGCGCGCGTCGACGCCGCCAGGCAGCCGCCACTCGTCGTGTCGGCCGGCCGGCGAGGTGTCGGTCTGCCGGCCGCATGGTGCCGCCGGCGCGCGAGGGGAAGAGCATGCACGCTGGGGAGTCGAGCCGCTGCGGGCCGGAGGCGGCGCAGCCGTATCCGGGTGTCCGGTCGCCCATCTTCATCGTCGGATGCGGGCGGTCGGGCACGACCCTGCTGTTCGACCTGTTGTCGCAGCATCCCGGCGTGCGGCGCACGGGCGGCTATCCCGATGGGGAAGACCACACGGGCTGGAACGAGCACGGCGCCTGCGCGATGAGCGGCAACGGCAACGTGGACGCCGCGCAGTACGGGAGCGGCATCACCGGGCCCGGCTACTGCCTGCACCTGACCGCCGCCGACGCGACCCCGACCACGATCGAGGCGATGCGGGGCTACTACTGGCGCGACGTGCTCGCCGAGGACGCGCGGTACCGGGTGCTCAACAAGAACCCGCACCTGTCCAACAAACTCGGGTACGTCCTGCGCCTGTTCCCCGACGCCCGCGTCGTCCACATCGTGCGCGATTGCGAGCCGATGGTCGCGAGCTGGCTGGCCGTCATGCGACAGCACGCCGGCGTCGTCGCGTACCTGCCCGACGACCCCTACCCGTGCTACTGGCTGTTTCCGCGGCCCGTGCACGCCGCCGCGCACGCGGCCATGGG
>CAWULT010000130.1:0-12509 GCA_963923455.1 uncultured bacterium | reverse complement strand
CGGCGGCGTCGCGGTCGGCCCGCAGCCCGCGCGGAACGGCTGCCATCATGCCATGTGGCGGCGGCCCCTCCCGGCACGCGCGGGCTGCGGGCCGACCGCGACGCCGCCGGGCTATGATCGGACGGATGGCCGGGCCGGGGCCCGGATCCCCGGGCGGCACCGAACGCGCCGTCATCTCCCCCCGACACGATCGGCCGCCGCCGGGAACGGGAGCATCCGCCGCGCACGATCGGCGACGAGTTTCACGCGCGCGCCCGCGAACGGGCGCAGAAGAGGACACGACCACCATGGCACGGATCGTTGGCGCAGTCGCCAGCTCGCACACCCCGACGATCGGATTCGCGCTCGACAAGCAGAAGCAGGACGACCCGGTCTGGGCGCCCATCTTCGAGGGCTACAAGCCGGTGCAGGACTGGCTGGCCGAGAAGAAGCCCGACGTGCTGCTGCTGATCTTCAACGACCACGTCACGTCGTTCTTCTTCGACCACTACTCGCAGTTCGCGCTCGGCATCGGCGAGTCGTACGCGCCGGCCGACGAGGGCGGCGGCCCGCGCGCGCTGCCGCCGGTCAAGGGGCACCCGAAGCTCGCCCACCACATCGCGACCGGGCTCGTGGCCGATGAATTCGACCTGTCGTACTTCCAGGACAAGCCGCTCGACCACGGCTGCTTCTCGCCGCTGTCGATCCTGTGGCCCCACGAGCCGACGTGGCCGGGCGCGATGGTGCCGCTGCAGATCGGCGTGCTCGAGTTCCCGATCCCGTCGGCGAAGCGCTGCTTCAAGCTGGGCCAGAGCCTGCGCAAGGCCATCGAGAGCTACCCCGAGGACCTGAAGGTGGCGCTCGTCGCCACCGGCGGCCTCTCCCACCAGGTGCACGGCGAGCGGTGCGGCTTCAACAACACGCCGTGGGACCTCGAGTTCCTCGACCTGATCGAGAAGGACCCCCAGCGCCTCACCGAGATGACCCACGCCGAGTACGCCAAGCTGGGCGGCATGGAGGGTGCCGAGATCATCATGTGGCTCGTGATGCGCGGCGCGATGGCGCCGAAGATCCGGAAGCTGCACCAGAGCTACTACCTGCCCAGCATGACGGGCATCGCGACGGCCATCTACGAGGACGACGATCCGGCGCCCGCCAGGCCCGACGCCGCCTATCTCGCGCACGTCAACCACCAGCTCGCCGGCGTCGAGAAGCTCGAGGGCACCTATCCGTTCACGATCGAACGCAGCGTCAAGGCGTACCGCCTGAACAAGTTCCTGCACAGCCTGATCGAGCCCGGCTGGCGCCAGAAGTTCCGGACCGACCAGGACGCGTTGTTCGAGGACGCCGGCCTGACGGCCGAGGAGCGCGCGCTCGTGCGGACGCTGAACTGGCGGGGCATGATCCACTACGGCGTCAGCTTCTTCATGCTGGAGAAACTGGGCGCGGTGGTCGGCGTCTCGAACCTGCACATCTACGCCGCGATGCGCGGGCAGTCGCTCGAGGACTTCCAGAAGACGCGCAACGCCCCGGGCGCGCTCTACTCGGTGGCTGGCACCGACGCCGGCGCGATGCAGGACTCCTGGGCGAAGGACAAGAAGTAAGGGGCAGCCCGCGGCGCTGCCCGTAACCGGCACGACGGCCCGGCTGGCTCAGGACCAGTCGGGCCGTCGTCGTTTCCGGGGTCGCGTCGCCCGTCGCGCGCGGTGGACGGCGGGCGCCTCTACGGCGCCACGCAGCGGAAGCTCGCGGCGTCGTCGATGCTGCCCTGCCCGGTGTACCGGGCCACGTTGGGATACGCGCACAGGGGACGGGTGCGCGTCACTGTGCCGTCCACCACCTTGCTGGCGACCATCGTCTCCGGCGCGCGGCCCTTCTCCACCCAGTCGACCATCGCCGTGACCGGATCGTGCCGGTCCGGGCCGACGCCGCCTCCGCAGTGCGCCATGCCGGGCACCATGAACAGTCGAAAGAAATCGGGTGTCCGCGGTCCGTTGGCCGCCGTGGCCTGCTCGTAGTAGCGGACGCCCATCATCGGCTGCAGGATCGAGTCGGCCCAGCCGTAGGTCATCAGCAGCTTTCCGCCGCGTCTGCGGAAGGCGGACAGGTCCGGGTTCTTCGCGTCCGCCTTGCGGCTCCACGCGTCCACCATGTGCAGGTCCTTGTCGAAGTCGAACGTCCGGTAGTCCCAGTCCGGCTTCGGCGGCTCGTGCACGAGATAGCGCATCGTGTTCTCGGCCAGGTTGAAGTCGGCGGGCTTGCCGCCGGGCTGGGCCGCGACGATCACGTTCAGCCAGCCGCTGCCGGTGCCGCCGCCGAACAGGCCTGGCTGGACGGCCTCGCTGCCCGGCATGAAGCCCGGGAAGATGGAGGTGCCGTCGGCGCGGACCGGACCGCCGTAGACCTTGGACACGGCAGCGGCCTGCGCCGGCGTCAGGCAGTCGGCGCCGTCCGCACCGGCGCCGCACGCCGGCACGTCCTTCGCCGGGTCGAACCGGCAGGCGCGTGGGTCGTCGATCAGGCCGTCGGTCAGGCCGTCGAGGGCATCGCACTTGTTCATCACGGCGCGGGCCACCGTGGCGAGCTTCGCCGGCGTGACCGGCGCCTCGCTCAGCGCACGCTGGTTCCACATGGCGCCGATCGTGAAGCCGGTCTGGTCGACCCACGGCGCGTTGGCGATGATGCCGTCGAAGTCCTCGGGGTACCGCTGCGCCTCGATCAGCCCCTGGCGCCCACCGTTCGAGCACGAGTTCCAGTACGCCTTCGAGACGCGGCGGCCGTAGTAGTCCTTCGTGATGTCCTTGCCGGTCGCGGCCGTCAGGTGCACGGCGCGGTAGGCGTAGTCGATGGCCTTCTGCGGGTTGCTCAACACGAACGTGCCGCCAGGCTCCGTGCGCGCGTCGTGGCCGGTGTTGGTCTGCGCGAACGCGAAGCCGTGCTGCAGCGCCGTGTTGCGCTGCGCGACGCGGCCCGGGTCGTCGAGCGCCTCGCCCGCGTGCCCGCCGTTGCCGATCATGTAGAAGCGGCCGTTCCACCGGGCCGGCAGGCTGACCTCGAAGGCGATCTCGGGCGCCAGCGTGCCGGTGACGCGGCAGTGGGCCGGCACGTCGCCGGCCGCCGGCACCGCGGCGGCCGCGATCCGGACGACGTCCTTGCCGGCGTAGCGGCCGAGCGCCTCGCACGCCTTGCGGGGGGAGAGGTCGGACTTCGAGTAGTCGACCAGCGCACCCTTCAGGTCGCCGAAGGCCTGCGCCGAGGCGGGCCTCGGCGTCGCCGCCAGCAGCGCCAGGGCGGCCCCGGCGGCAACGGCCACGCGCGGCCCCGGACACGAACGCGACGTGCGTGTGCTCATGTGTCGTCTCCTCTTCCGCGCCGCTGGCCCGGCCGGCGGCTACTTGAACAGCGCCAGGTCGACGGCCTCGCCCATGGCCTTGTACCCCTCGTCGCTCGGGTGCAGGTGATCGCCGGAGTCGTAGGCCGGCAGGAACCGCGTGGGCGCGGCCGGATCGCGCGTCGCCCTGTCGAAGTCGATGACGCCGTCGTAGGCGCCGCCCGTCCGGATCCACTCGTTGAGCGCCTGCCGCTTGGCCTCGCCCTCGCGGGTGAAGTACGCCGCGCCTTCGTACGGCGTCAGCGTGGCGCCGTACACTTTGAGTCCGCGCGCGTGCGCGCGCTCGATGAGCTGCCGGTGCGCGGCGATCAGGTCGGCGGTGCCGGGCGACGGGTTGCTGCGCGCGAGGCCGATGTCGTTGATGCCCTCCATCACGACGACGTGCGTGACGCCGGTCTGCATCAGCACGTCCTTGTCGAAGCGCGACAGCGCACTCGTGCCCGCGCCGTCGCCGAGCACGCGGTTGCCGCTGATGCCCGCGTTCAGCACCGCCACGGCGGGGCCCTTGCGCGCCGCGAGCCGGCGCGCCAGGTGATCGGGCCAGCGCGTGTTCAGGTCGGGCGTGGACCGCGCGCCGTCGGTGATCGAGTCGCCGAAGGCGACGACCGCGAGCGTGCTGGCCGGCGCGAGGACCTCGACCCGCGCCAGCAGGAACCACGCGCCGGGCCGCAGCGCCGGGGTGATCGCCGCCTCGCCGACGTGATTGCCCGTCTCCGAGACGTAGTTGGTCTGCGACGCGCCGCTGTGCGTCGTCACCGGCGACGGTCCGAGGCCGAGCTCTCCGGGCAGGTAGAGATCGACCGCCAGGTCCGACACGGGCGGCAGGGCGAGGTCCACCGGGTCGCTGACGAGCGTCGCCCCCGCCAGCACCTGCGCGGTCAGGCTGCCGCCGAAGGTCAGCATCTTCCCGGTCGCCGCCACGATGGCGGCATCCTTGTCGCGCAGGGCGACGTGGGCACCGCCGATCTCGATCGGCGCGGTGCCGAAGGCGTTGCTCAGGACGACCCGCACGCGGCTGCCCCCGAGGCTGGCGTGAACGATCTGCCGCACCGTCTGGTTGCTCACGGTGGCCGGCGGCACCCCACCGCGCCCGCCGCCCGGGGGCCCGGGCGGCGCCGCGCCGTTGCCCGGTGCCGGCCCGTTCGGCGCACCGGGGGCGGCCGGCCCGGCCGGCGCGGGCGGCCCACCCGGGCCAGCACCGCGTCCAGCCGGCAGCGGGCGCGACACGAGCGCGGTCGCCCACGTGGCGACCCACTTCTCCCCGCGCGACTGCGACGCGGCCGGCGAGGCCAGCCCGCAGGCCGCCAGGAGGATCAACAGGACTCGGACGACGACGGGCAGCGGTCGCACGCGCATGGACGGACTCCTGGTGCAGGGTGGAAACGGTGCGGTGAAGAATAATACGAGCAGCAGGCCCGCTCACCGTGTCGCCGCCACCGAGCCCCTGGGTTCCCGGGGCCCACCTCACCCATCGCTTCAACCCCGAGCTCGGCGTCGGCCGCGTGACCGCCGTCGACGGCCGTGCCGTGACGGTCGCCTTTCCGCGAACGGGCACCACCTTGCGGCTCGCCGCGACGACCGACGCGCTGGTGCCCGTCGACCTGAGCCCGGGCCGGCCCGTCCGCGTGACGGCGACCCGCGAGGAGACGACGGTCGCGGAACGGCTGACCGACGGCACCCTGCGGCTGGCCACCGGCGCCACCGTGTCGTCGCACGCGATCTGGCCGCTCGACCTCGAGGGCGCCCTGCTCGAGCGCCTCGCGCTCGGGGACCTCGACGAGGCCCGCGACGTCCTGACGCGCCTCGACATCCTGCACCTGCTCGCCATCCGAGAGGCCGGCGGGCTCGGGTCGTTCCTCGGCGGCCGGGTGCGCCTGCATCCGCACCAGCTCCACGTGGCCGAGCGCGCCACCGCGGCCGATCCGGTACGCTGGCTGCTGGCCGACGAAGTCGGGCTGGGCAAGACGATCGAGGCCGCGCTGATCCTCAACCGGCTCGTCCACACGGGCCGGGTCGAGCGCTGCCTCGTCGTCGCGCCGGAGGCGCTGACCGTCCAGTGGCTCGGCGAGCTGTGGCGGAAGTACCACCAGGTCTTCACGCTGCTCGACGCGGCGCGGCTGGCCGACGTCGCCCGCGACTTCGGCGCCGACTTCAACCCGTTCGACGTACACCGGCGCACCGTCATCGCGCTCGAGCTGCTGGTCGAACGGCCGCTGCTGACGCAGCAGGCCGTGGCCGCCGGCATCGACCTGCTCGTCGTCGACGAGGCCCAGCGGCTGCGGCGGCCGCCGGCGCACCCGGGTGAACCGGGCTGGCGCGCCGTCGCGCCGATCGCCGCGCTCGGGCGGCACGTGCTGCTGTTGAGCGCCACGCCGCTCGAGGACGACGCGCACGGCTTCTTCCGGCTGCTCCAGCTGCTGCGACCCGACGAGTTTCCCGAGGACGCCGGCGTCGACGCCCGGCTCGCCAGCGGCGTCCCCCTGCCGGCCTGCACGAGTTCGACCCGGCGCGTCGACATCGGCGGCCTGCCGCCGCGCGTGGGCGTAGCGGTGGCGCCTGGCGATCCCCGGGAGTGGCAGGCACAGCAGGCGGTCGAGGCGGCCCTGCGCGCCGCGCCGGCGCCGCACGCGGTGGCACGCAGGCAGAAGGTGGACCGCATCCGGCGCGCGCTGGCATCGGGCGCGGCGTTGGGCGCCGTGCTCGGGCCCGGCGACGCCGAACTCAAGCAGCGGGCGCTGGCGATGGACGCGGCCGACCCTCGCCTCGCGTGGCTGCTGTCGCACGCGCCGCGCTGGCGCGACGCGAAGGAGAAGACGCTGGTCTTCGTCGCGCACCGGGACACCCTCGAGATGCTGCGGACGGCGCTCAGCCACCGGGCACAGCTGGCGAGCGGCGTCTTCCACGAGGAGCTGACGCCCGCGAGGCGCGACACGGAGGTGGCCCGCTTCCGCGAGCCGCACGGCCCCAGCCTGCTCGTGTCGACCGAGTGCGGCGGGGAGGGGCGCAACTTCGAGTTCTGCCAGCGGCTCGTGCTGTTCGACCTGCCCTGGAAGCCGTCGGTCGTCGAGCAGCGCATCGGGCGCCTCGATCGGATCGGCCGGCGGATCCCGGTCGAGATCGTCTACTTCCGCCCGCCGTCGGGCGTCGGCCGAGACGCGGTCGCGCTGTTCGAGGCGCTCGGCGTGTTCCGCGAGCCGCTCGCCGGGCTCGAGCCCCAGCTCGCCCACGTGGAGCCGACCCTCGAGGACGTGGCCGTGGATCCGGACGCCGTGCTGTCGGGACCGCGCCTCGACGCCCTGCTGGCCGACGCGCGGGCCGCGCGCACGCGCATCCGCGAGGCCGCCTACCAGCAGCTGCATCGGGACCCCTACCGCGCCGAGATGGCGGACGCGATTCTGGCGCGGGTGCCGCCCGAGCTCGACGCGCTCAACGAGCGCGTGGTCGTTACCGCGTGCGCCCGGCTCGGCTTCCGGGTGGACGGGCCCCGCGGACGGCGGATCTTCTCGATCGACTTCGGCAGCGAGGCCCTCGTCGACAGCCTGCCGGGCGTGGCGGGCGGCCAGACGTGGGTGGGCACGTTCGACCGCGAGGAGGCCGTGCAGGACGAGTCGCTCGACTTCTTCGCGTCGGGCCACCCGCTCGTCGAGGGCGTGTTCGCCTACTTCGAGGACAGCCCGCTCGGCCGCGTGGCCCGGCTGGAGGTGGAGATCGGCCAGGACCGCGGCGAGGGCCTGGTCGCGATCTACAAGGACGGCCCGGTGTTCGACGTCGTCGCGTTCGACGCGGCGGGCCGGCCGCGGCCCGACTGGGCGGCCGCGTTCCGCCGCCGCCCGCTGCGTGCGCGGCGCGCGTCGACCGACCCGGCCGAGCGCGCGGCGTGGCGCGCGATGGTCCGGGCTCTCGGCGGCCGGCTCGACGCCGCCCGGCGGCCCTACGCTTTGGCCGCGGTCGTGGTGCGTCCGCTGCCGCCGGCGCCTCGGCGGTGAAGGCCGCGTCCTGACCGACGTCCGCGCGGGAATGCGGCTAGAATGACCGCCTCTTCGAGCGCGCCCAGCGAGGTTCCCGTCATGCGCATGCGTACCAGGCTCGTCGTCGCCGTCCTGGCCGTCGCGGCCGTCACCGCGGCACACCACGTCCCGTCGCCGTTGGTCGAGGCCGGCGCGATCGCCGCGGCGCAGGGCGGCTCCTGCGACCGCGCCTGCCTCGCGGACCTGCTGACGCACTACCTCGACTCCGTCGTCGCGCACGATCCGGCGCGGCTGCCGCTGGCACGAACCGTCCGGTTCACCGAGGACGGCGTCGAGAGGAAGCTCGGCGAGGGCCTCTGGCGCACCGCGACCGGACGCCGCCCGTACCGCGTGGACTTCATCGATCCAGGGCTGGGCGCGGCGGCGGTGCACGCCGTGTTCGAGGAGGGCGGCGCGCCGGTGCTGTTCGCGGCGCGGCTGAAGATCGTCGACCGGACGATCGCCGAAGTCGAGACCATGGTCGTACGCAACGCGGACGAGGGCGCGCTCTTCGCGCCAGACAACCTGAAGACGCCGACGCCCACGATGGCCCATCGGCCGTCGGCGGCCGAACGCACGCCGCGAGCGGAGATGGTGCGCATCGCCTCGTCGTACCCGGCGGGACTGCGGGCCGGCAGCTTCGTGACGGTGGACGTGCCCTTCGCACCCGACGCCTACCGCTTCGAGAACAGCGTACGCATGGCCGGGCCCGGCTGCACGTTCCGGCCTCCGGGCTGCGTCGACATGAAGGCCCAGCAGATTCCGACCCTGCCCGACGTGAAGGAGCGGCTCGTCGCCGTCGACGAGGAGATGGGCACCGTGCTCTTCCGGCTGGACTTCGGACGCGGCTCACTCCCCGGCCCCAAGTACGCCGGCCAGGCGCTCGTGACCTTCGAGGCCTTCAAGGTGTACGGCGGCCGCATCCACGCGGCCGAGGCCGTGCTCGAGGCCGCGCCGCTCGGCGGTCCGTCGGGCTGGGACTGACCGGAGGAAAGAACCGCGCCGCCCGGCCTCGCGGCCTCCCCCCTGCACCCCGCTCGTCTGGCGTCCGGCCACGCCCGCCGCATACGATCAGAGGATTGCGGCCTGGCGCCGCCACGAACAGGAGAGTCATGTCGGAACGCTTCGAGCTGGGTCTGGATACCTTCGGGGATGTCACGATCGATCGCGACGGCCAGCCGCTGTCGCAGGCGCAGGTGCTGCGCCACGTGATCGAGGAGGGGGTGCTGGCCGATCAGGTCGGGTTGGACTTCTTCGCCGTTGGTGAGCACCACCGCAAGGACTTCGCGATCTCGGCGCCCGAGGTGATGCTGGCCGCGATCGCGGCCCGGACCACGCGCATCCACCTGGGCTCGGCCGTCACCGTGCTCAGCACGGACGACCCGGTTCGCGTCTACCAGCGCTTCTCGACGCTCAACGCCATCTCGAACGGGCGCGCCGAGGTGATCCTCGGCCGCGGGTCGTTCACCGAGTCGTATCCGCTGTTCGGCTACGACCTCGGGCACTACGAGCAGCTGTTCGAGGAGAAGGTGAACCTCTTCGCGGAACTGCGGAAGGAGCAGCCGGTGACCTGGCACGGGCGGCTGCGGGCGCCGCTCGAGAACGCGCGAGTCTATCCACCCGTGGAGAACGGCCCCCTCTACACGTGGATCGGCGTCGGCGGCAGCCCCGAGTCGGTCGTGCGCGCCGCGCACTACGGCCTGCCGCTGATGCTGGCGATCATCGGGGGCAGCCCGGCGCGCTTCGCGCCGTTCGTGCAGCTCTACGAGCGCGCGCTCGAGAAGGCCGGCCGCCCGTTCCTGCGCGTCGGCGCCCACTCGCCCGGGCACGTGGCCGCCACCGACGAACAGGCCAAGGAGGAGTTGTGGCCACACTACGCCGCGTTGATGAACCAGATCGGGTCCGAACGCGGGTGGCCACCCGTGGGCCGGCATCAGTTCGAGCAGCAGGCCGGCCCGGACGGGGCGTTGTTCGTCGGCTCGCCCGAGACCGTCGCCCAGAAGATCGCGCGCGCGGCGAAGGCACTGCGCCTGTCGCGCTTCGACCTGAAGTACAGCAGCGGGCCCTTGCCGCACGACCGGCTGATGACCAGCATCGAGCTGTACGGCACCAAGGTGGCCCCCCGCGTCCGCGAGCTGCTGGCGTAGCCCGCGCCCGACTCCGCGCCGCCGCCGGGCCCGCCCCGGCGGCCGGCGTGCAGATCCATCCCTGACGTCCGGCGCGGCTCAGCCCTTGACGCAGACGATCGGCTCGAGCCGCGCCACCCTGCGCGAGAGGCCGGCCTCGTGCGCCGCGCCGACCACCGCCGAGACGTCCTTGTACGCGCCGGGCGCCTCCTCGGCCACGCCGCGGGCCGACGGGCTCTTGACGATGATGCCGCGCGCGCGCAGCTCGCCGACGACCGCGTGGCCGTCGAACGTGCGCAATGCCTCGTGGCGGCTCATCGCGCGACCCGCGCCGTGGCACGACGACGAGAACGCCCGCGCCTCACTGACCTTCGTGCCGACGAGCACGTAGGACGCCGTGCCCATCGTGCCGCCGATCAGCACGGGCTGTCCCACGTCCTGCAGCGCCGCGGGCAGATCCGGATGGCCGGGCCCGAGCGCGCGGGTCGCCCCCTTCCGGTGGACGAAGACGCGCCTGTCGACGCCGCCGATCCGATGCGTCTCGAGCTTGCAGGTGTTGTGGGAGACGTCGTACAGGAGGTCGAGGCGCGCCCCGGGCAGCACGTCGGCGAAGGCCCGCCGCACCCAGTGGGTGATGATCTGCCGGTTGGCCAGCGCGCAGTTGATGCCGGCCCGCATGGCCCCCAGGTAGCGCTGTCCCAGTTCGGAGTCGATCGGCGCGCAGGCCAGCTCGCGGTCGGGAATGACGAGGCCGAAGTCCGGCTCGGCGATGGCCATCTCCCGGAGGAACTCGGTCCCGATCTGGTGTCCGAGCCCCCGTGAGCCGCAGTGGATCGACACGACGACGTCGTCCTCGCGCAGGCCGAAGGCCGCGGCGGCCGCCGCATCGTGCACCTCGGCCACCCGCTGCACCTCGAGGTAGTGGTTGCCCGAGCCGAGCGTGCCCATCTCGTCACGCTGCCGGCGCTTCGCCCGGGCCGAGACGTGCCGCGGCTCCGCGCCGGCCATGCACCCGTGCTCCTCGGTGCGCCGGAGGTCGGCCTCGACGCCGAAGCCCTGGCCGACGGCCCACTGTGCTCCGCCGGCGAGCATCGCGTCGAGCGACGCGTCGTCGAGCTCGAGACGGCCGCGGCTGCCGACGCCGGCCGGCACCGCCCGTGAGAGCGCCGTCGCGAGGTGCGGCTTGACGGCCTCCACCGCGGCGAGGCGCACGCCGGTGTGCAGCGTCCGAACGCCGCACGAGATGTCGAAGCCCACGCCACCGGCCGAGATCACGCCGCCCTCGCGCGGATCGAACGCGGCGACGCCCCCGATCGGAAAGCCGTAGCCCCAGTGCGCGTCCGGCATCGCGTAGGACGCCTGCTGGATGCCGGGCAGCATCGCGACGTTCGACACCTGCTCGCGCACCTTCTCGTCCATGTCCCGGACGAGCGCCTCCGACGCGTAGATCACGCCGGGCACACGCATCGCGCCGGTGGCCGGAATGCGCCACTCCCAGTCGGTGACGCGCTCGAATGTGGCTGGATCCATGAACCGGTGCCCTCAGACGTCGACCACGCACTGCACGCGCCAGCCGCCCGGGACCGCCGCCACCGCGAGGCCCGTCAGCGTGACGCCCTTCACCTCGACGGCCGGCTCGTGCCGGCCGCGGTCGACCGGCTCGCCGCGCGCGACGCCGTGCAGCACGCCGTCCACGATGTCCACCGCGAAGTCGCCGAACAACATCGAACGCACGGCCATCTCGTAGACGACGGCGTTGAGCCAGTCGGCCAGCAGGATCTCGTCACTCGGCGCTTCGCACCGCAGGGACACCGCCTCGACGGCGCGCACGGCCGCCGGATCCGTCACCACCGCCGTCAGCGCGAGGGCGGCCTGGCGGAACGCCTCGGCCTTGGTCGGCCCGAGGCCGACGAGGCCGATGTCGGCCTCGTGCGCGAAGTGCCGCCACGACGGTACCACCGGCCCCGCCGACGCGGCGGTCACCCGCGTCATGACGACTCCACGGCCGGCTGCCCGTGGCGACCCCGCGCCCAGATCACCGAGCCGTCCCTGTAGACCGTCCGCACGCGGTGCAGCGGCACGCGCACCACCGTGCCGCCCTCGTCGACGACGGCGAACGTGCCAGGGTGCTGTGCGTCCAGGCGCACGTCGGCGAATGGCACCACACGTTCGGGGTGCTCGTCCCGGGCCGACTCGTCGCGGTCGTGCCGCTTGCGGCCATGGTGCCGATGGTGGTGCCGCGGGTCCGGGGACACGGGTCGATCCTCGTAGCCGATCGCGAACGTCCCGCGTCCGAACTCCGGATCCCACTGGATGCGATGGAGCAGGTCCTGCAGCGGTTGCATCGACGCGTCACCCTCGTGCCGTCGCCGTCACGGCCGGGCCCCGGATGGCCGCGGCCGCCCCGGCGCCGCGGGCCCGCGCAGGTGGGCGTCGCACCAGTCCGCCGCGAGACGACACACCTCGTCGAGCGTGCCGGGCTCCTCGAACAGGTGCGTCGCACCCGGGACGATGGCGAGCCGCGCGGGTGCGGTCATCGCGCGCCTCGCGGCCTCGTTCAACGCGATCACCTCGCCGTCGAGCCCCCCGACGACCAGCAGCGTGGGCGCCTCGACGCGCCCGAGCGCCTCGCCCGCCAGGTCGGGACGTCCGCCGCGCGAGACGACGGCCGCGACACGCGCCGGCCGCTCGGCGGCCGCGATGAGCGCCGCCGCCGCGCCGGTGCTCGCGCCGAAGACGCAGACGGGCAGCGGGGCGAGGCCCGGCCGCGTCTCGAGCCAGTCGAGGGCCGACACGACCCGGGCAGCCAGGCGCGGTATGTCGAAGCGGTACTCGCGCGTCACCTCGTCGACGGCGTCCTCGGATGGCGTCAGCAGGTCGAGCAGCAGCGTGGCATACCCGCGCGCCTCGAGAAACGCGGCCACGTGGCGATTGCGCCGGCTGAAGCGGCTGCTCCCGCTGCCGTGCGCGAAGACCACCACCCCGTCCGGCGACGCCGGCACGCGC
>CAWULT010000129.1:0-12749 GCA_963923455.1 uncultured bacterium | reverse complement strand
GGTCAAACTGGTTCTGGTAAAACATACTCCATGTTCGGCGAGGGCGGCGACGTGGAGCGCGGGCTCCGGCAGCACCGGCCGGCCGCGAAACGGCAGCAGCGCGCGGTCGAGCGACCGTCCACCGGGCGCGTCCCAGACGTGCGGGTCGCCCATGGCGTCGGTCAGCACGTCGAGCGGCAGGGCGGCGATCGCGTGCACGCAGGCGACGTCGAAATCGCTGCCGGCATGGCGCCACAGCTCGGCCATCGCCTCGCTGACCGGCAGCCCGGGCCGGTAGGCGCGTGCGCTCGTCATCGCGTCGAAGGCGTCGGCCACGTGGACGATTCGCGCGAACAGCGGAATGGCGTCGCCGCGTAGCTTGTAGGGATAGCCGCGCCCGTCTGGACGCTCGTGGTGCAGCTCGACGATCTCGATGTGCGCGCTCAGGAACTGCAGCGGCTTCAGGATGCGCGCGCCGAGCGTCGGGTGCTGCTTGATCTGCTCGAACTCCTCGGCCGTCAGCTTGCCGGGCTTCCGCAGGATGGCGTCGCTGATGCCGATCTTGCCGATGTCGTGCAGCATCGCGCCGAGCCGCAGGGTGTCGACGTCGTGTGCGGGCAGGCCCATCTCGTGGGCGATCGACACCGACAGATCCGCCACCCGCTGCGAGTGGCCGGCGGTGTACGGGTCCCGCGCGTCGAGGGCCGTCGCAAGCACCCCGATGACGCCGAGATAGGCCGCCTCGGACTCGGCCTCGGCGAGGGACACGGCGTGACGCAGGCGGTCGAACGTGTCGGCGAGCATGTCGAACTCCTGGCTGACACCGCTGCGGGGGAGCGGCTGGGCGAAGTCGCGGGCCTGGGCCATACGGGCCAGACGGTCGGTGAGCTGGTTGATCGGACGGGCGAGCGTGCGGGCGAGCCACCAGCTGCCGGCCGCGGCCAGCAGCAGGCCGCAGGCGCCGATGCCGACGAGCACCCAGGTTGCGGCCACCATCTCCGACTCGGCGGCCGCGCTGACGCTGCCGATGGCGTAGACGCTGGCGGAATCGACGACCGACAGGCGGCGGACGACGTAGTCCTGGCCGGCGATGGCGATCGAGCCGCTGGCCGGCAGCGCCATGCGCTCCAGTGCCTGCCGCATCGCCGCCGAGGCGGACGAGGCCACGACGCGGCCGTCGATCAGGATGGCGACGTCGGTGTAGGCCTCGGTGGAGAGCTGCCGGGCGTAGGCGTCGTCGAGAGGCGAGCCGAGCAGGAACGCGCCGATGGGGTCGGCGCCCACCCGCACCGGCACCACCGTCAGCGAGTACACGTGCGGGCCTCGCGCCGTGACGATCTCGACGGGCATCTCCTCGTCCGGTGCGCTGACGCGCAGGCGCTCGCCGGCCGGCCAGTCCGCCTGATTGGGCCCGGCGCTGGCCAGGATGGTGCCGCGGACGTCCGAGACGGCGAGCACCGGCAGCTCCATCAGCGCCTGGAGCTTGCCCAGCTCCTGCTCGATCGTGGGCAGCAGACCGGTCGGCGCCGCCCCCGCCGCGCTCTCGACGTGATAGGTGTCGATGGCCGCCTTCAGCGTGGGGTTCTCGGCGAGGGCACGCGCCTGCAGGAGCCGCTCGCGGCGCCGGCGCGCGTCGAGGTCCGCGAAGCGGCGCTGGCTCGCGCCGATGTTCTGGACGACCACGCGGGTGAGCCGCTCGCGGGTCTGCCAGGAGAGCAACGCGAACACGACGCCCAGCACGCAGACGATCACGGCGAAGCCGAACCCGAGGAACTTGACGACGAGCCGGGGCGGGCCCGAGCTGGGCATACAGCACCGGTATCGGGAGCGCGCGCCGCAGCCTTAGGGATAACCCTCAATCTCCGTGCGGGTGCGTGCACCCGCGTGCGGCCGGACGGCGGAGATCGGGCTCAGCGGCCGCCGACGGGGGCGACGCGCGCGTTGGCCTGCACGATGGCGCGGGGCCCGGCCGAGCCCGTGAGGACGGCGGTGATCTGGTAGTCGCCGCTCGGCAGCCCGCGGAACTCGAACACGCTCATCCGGGGCGCCGCCTCGCCATCGAGCTGGATGCGGCTGCTGCGGTAGTAGTCGGCCGACTCGGCGACCACCTCGAGGAGGCGATTGTCTGGGTCGGTGTTGACCGAGGCGTGCACGCTGACCGCACCTGGCGCCAGCACGAGCGTCGGGGACACACGGACCTTGAGCGGCTGCTCTCCCTGCACGGACGGCGCGCCCGCCATCCCGAGTCCCACTGCCGCCACCACCACGAGTGCTGTCCGCATGGCCCACCTCCTGCCGATGTCGGAATCATCGGCCTCGACAGGTCGCGAGCATAGCACCCAGGCCTGTTGTTACAGACATTTAACAGGCCGGTGGTTGAAAAATTTACAAGTGTTACGACTTGGCCTTGAAATGAAAAAAGGGGCGGACTCCGGTGGGAGCCCGCCCCTTCCCGCTCGACTCGAGCGCCGTCCGGTTAGAACGAGTAGCGGAGCGCGAACTGCACCTGGCGCGGGGTGCCGAGGCCGACCGTGCGCCCGACCGTGCTGCTCAAGCGACCGAAGGCCGGGCCCGCCGCGGCGGCCGTGTACGGCTGGCCGGGCTGCACCGTGTTGGCCGCACCCGGGTTCGCCGGGGTGGCGGCGTTGAGGGTCACCGCCGGGTTGGCGTAGTTCACCCGGTCGAGGAGGTTGAACACCTCCACGCGCAGTTCGAAGTCATTGCGGCCGGTACGGATGTGCTTTGCGAAGAACAGGTCCGTCTGCGCGAACCCGGGCCCGCGGAGGACGTTCCGCTCGAGGTTTCCGAACGTGCCCGGGAGCGGCGCGGCGAAGGCCGCCGGGTTCAGATACAGCAGCCCGCCGTCCTTGATGTAAGGGTCGACGCCTGGAACCAGGTCCGGGCGGCGCACGTTCCGGGAGGCGCCGCCCCGCGGCGTATTGACCACCGCCACGCGGCCGGCGGCCGGGTTCGCGTAGTAGAGGCCCGTCGCCGAGTCCTGGTAGAGGACGTCCGGCCGGACGATCTGCACCGGCAGCGGCAGCCCGCTCCGGGTGCTCACGATGCCGCCGACCTGCCACCCGCCCAGCAGCGCGCCCGCAGCGCCGGAACCGGTGTAAGGCAGGTCGTAGATCAGGCTGGCGCTGAACGTGTGGCGCACGTCGAAGTTGTTGTAGCCGTTGTCGTACTCGAAATCCTCCAGCGTCCGCGCGTTGTTCGCCGCGGTGTTCGCCTCGTTCGAGCCACCGGACGTGCCCCGGCTCTCGCCCAGCGTGTACTGGAGGTTCATGGCCACGCCTTTCGACGCCCGCCGATTCAGCCCGAGCATCAGGGCCTTGTAGCTGCTGTGCCCGCCGCTGGTCTTGTAGTCGATCTCGGCGTACGGGTTCTGCACGCCCGTGATGTTGCCGTTGGCGTCCCTCGTGACGGTCGAGAACTCACGGACGACCAGCGCGGCGCTGGCCGGGTTCGGGTTGGTCACGACCTGCACGATGTTGTTCGCCACGCTGCGAAGGAAGAGATTCCGTCCCTCGGCGCCGACGAAGGCGGCCGTCGCACTCAGACCGCCGCCCAGTTCCCGCTGCACCGAGCCGGTGTACTGGTAGACCCGCTCCGGAATGTTGTACTCCGGGGCGTACGCCCGCGGCTGGTAGCTGCGGTTGTTCGGGTTGCTGGTGAAGTTGGCCACCAGGGAATCCTTGTTGATCGGGAAGGCGAGGAGCGCGCCGGTGCTGACGGTCGTGCTCACGCGGTCGCTTTCGATCGGCTGGATCTGGTCCTCACCCTGGCCGGGGCCGACGAACGTACCGAAGCCGGCGCGGAAGACGGTCTTGCCGGGCGCCCACGTGGCAGACACGCGCGGCTGGAAGCTGTTCTTCCTGGCCTCGAAGAACGGCGTCGTGTTGGGGTCGAGCTGGCCGGTCGCGATGTTGAACTTCACGACGCCGTTGTTCGCCTCCGTCATCGGCGTGTAGTACTCGTAGCGGAGGCCGTAGTTGAGCGTGACGTTCCGGCCGGTGCGCCATTCGTCCTGCGCGAACACCGTGTAGTAGTCCTGCCTGGTGTGGCGGGCGCCCGTCAGACCGTTGTTGAACACGCTGGCGTCACTGATGTCGCCCAGGTACTGGATGGCCGACGGCTGGTTCGCGAGGAACGCCGTCAGGTTCGGGAACGTGTAGGTCGTGCCGCCCTGCTGGTCGAACGTCATCCGGACGAGGCGCACGTCCGCGCCCACCTTCACGAAGTGCGCGCTCTTGACGAGTGACGCCGTGTCGGAGAACGACAGCGAGTACGGCTTGTAGTAGAGATACCGGCCGTTGGTCGCACTGCTCGCGCGGACCAGGCCGCCGGGAACCGTGACGCCCGACGACGCGCTCTGGCCGGCGATCCCGGTGTTCGCGATGGAGCCCGTGAGGTTGATGGCCACGGCGCTGAAGTCGATGCCGTTGACCGTGGGCGCAATGCCCCGGACGCTGGCGTGCGGCGAATTGAAGCCGACCTTCGACTCGTTGAGCAGGCCGGACCCGAACGTGCCCTGCAGGTTGACGATCATGTTCGTCGGGCTGTTGGTCACGTCGACCACCCGCCCGTTCACACCCTCGGGCCTGGACTGCGTGCCCGCGTCGTGGAACACGCGGCCGTAGGCCGACCAGGTGTTGCTGAAGCGGCCGTCGAGCCGCGCACTGAACGAGTCTTCCTTGACCGTCTCGAGGGTCTGGAGCTGGAAGATGTCGAAGTCGGGGTTGGTCGACGCTCCCGACAGCAGGCGGGCGGCGGCGGCCGTGAACGCCGGCTGCAGCGCCGCCACCGACGGCGCGGCCCGGTTCCAGGCTGCCGCGCTCGGCGCCGCCTCGACGAAGTTCACGCCGGCGTCGAGCCGGTACCCCTCGTAGCTCCCGAAGAAGAAGGCCCGGTTCCTCGCCAGCGGGCCGCCGATCGAGCCGCCGAACTGGTGCTGCTCGAGCGGGGACTTCGCGCCGGCGTTCTGGATGCTCCCATCCGCGTTGCGAAGGTCGTCGAAGTAGTTCTTCGCATCGAACCGGTCGTTCCGGTAGTACTCGAACATCGAGCCGCGCAACCGGTTCGAGCCCGACTTGGTGATCACGCTCACCTGGCCGCCGGTGCCCGTTCCGAACTCCGCCGGGTAGTTGTTGGACTCGACGCGGAACTCCTGCACGTTCTCGAGGCTCGCCTGCAGCTTGAACGGGGAGGCGATCTGGCCGGCGATGTTGCCGGGCGACGCGTCGATGATGGCCGACCCCTCGACGCCGTCGAACTTGATGACGTTCTGCTGGTTGGCCTGGCCGGAGAATCGGACGTCGTTCCAGGTGCCCGTGCCGGCGTTCTGTGAACCCGGCGCCTGGAGCATCAGCTGCGACATCTGTCGGCCGTTGACCGGCAGCGCCTGCACCTCGCGCTCGCTGACGTTCACGCCCACCCTGGCCGAACTGAGGTCGATGGCCGTGGCCTGGGCGACCACGGTCACCGTTTCTGCGACGCCTGCGGCCTGCAGCGAGAGGTCCAGGTTGAACTCCTGGCCGACGACGAGGGGCAGCGTCGTGTACTCCAGTGGCGCAAAGCCCTTGATCTCGACGCGGAGCGTGTACGTCGACGGCTTCAGGTTCGGGATGACGTAACGGCCGTCCATCCCGGTCGTGACGGTGCGAACCTCGCCGGTCTTCTCGTTCCGTGCCGTCACTGCCGCGCCGGGCACAATCGCGCCGCTCGGGTCGAGCACGGTGCCGGCGAACCGCCCGTCCGTCTGGGCGAAGGCCAGGGTGTGAATCGAGACGCACAGGGCCACCGTGGCCACGCGCCGTCCCCACTGCAAGATCTGCCTCATTGGAAGTGAACTCCTCATGCGTCTGAATTACCGAACGCTTGGGGAGTAGTCTGGCGGCCCGGTGTGACCGGGATGTAACGCGTCTGGGTCCGTTGGGTAAAACCTTTGACCGACGCCTGTGTACGCCACGCCGGACCCGAGGGAGGACCCTTCGACGCGGCCGTGACCGGAGTCGGCGGTGGTACCCGGTCCGGGCGGTGGGGCGCGGCTACAGCGACAGCGGCTGCGTGCTGTCGCCGAGCCGGTCGAGGGGCGTCCCCGCCTTGTCGAGAATCGTCAGCAGCAGGTTCGCCATCGGCGTGTCCTGGGGATAGCTGAGGTGGCGGCCGGTCTTGAACGCGCCGCCGAGACCGCCGGCCATCAACGTGGGCAGGTCGGAGTGCCGGTGCAGGTTGCCGTCGCCCATGCCGCCGCCGTAGAGGATCAGCGAGTGATCCAGCAGCGTTCCGTCCCCGTCGGGCGCGGCCTGCAGCCGCTCCAGGAAGTAGGCGCAGAGCTGCGCCTGCAGGATGTCGATCTTCGCCTTCTTCATGATCAGCTCGGGGTCGTTCCTGTGGTGCGACACCGCGTGGTGCTGCTCGGGCACGCCGATGCTGGCGAAGGTCCGGGAGCTGAGCTCGCGCGACATGATCAGGCTGAAGACGCGCGTGACGTCGGCGCGGAAGGCCAGCGCCTGCAGGTCGAACATCAGGCGCGTGTGCGCCTCGAACGAGTCCGGGATGTCGGTGGGCCGCTCCGGCAGCTCGATCTCCACGGGCTGCGACTCGGAGTGCTGGATGCGGCGCTCGACTTCGCGCACCGACTCCAGGTACTCCCCGAGCTTGGCCGTGTCGCCCGGCCCCAGCGTGCCGGTGACGCGGCGCAGTTCCGCGCCCAGTGAGTCGAGGATGCTCCCCTCCGCCTTCGCCCGGGCCTCGCGCGTCGCGGCGCTGCCGCCGTCGCCGAACAGACGGTCGAACACCAGCCGCGGATGCGTCTCGGTGGGATTGGGCGTCGTCTCGTTGCGCCACGAGACGGTGTTCACGTAGAAGCAGTCGCCCGAGTCGCAGGCGCTCTGCAGCGGGTAGTCGACGGACAGCTCGATCGACGGCACGCGCGAGGTCTGCCCCACGCGACGCGCGATGATCTGGTCCACCGTCGTCGCCAGCTTCACCTCGACGCCCGGCCGCGAGCGGTCGTAGGCGTGGACGCCGGTCAGCCACACGGCCGACGACCGCGGGTGATCGCCGGTGCCGTCGCCGAAGGTGTCCGCCTGCAGGTGCGATAGGCCGCTCAAGACGTTGATCCGGTCCCGCACGGCCGCGAAGGGCTGCAGGATGGGCGTCAGCTCGAAGCCGGCGCCGGTGGTCGCCGGCGTCCACTGGTTCTGGATGACGCCATTGGCGATGTAGATGAAGCCGAAGCGGGGCGTCGGCCTGGCCTGCGCCGTCAGGGCCGGCACCATCGCATCGAGCAGCGGCAGCGCGAGCGTCGCGCCCATCCCGCGCAGGAACGTCCGTCGTGGCAGCGCGCGCTTCGTGATGAACATGGCTACTCGCTCCCGGCCTGGCGCATCTGGAACGGCCGGCTCTTCACGACGGCCGCCACCAGCGAGGCAAACGTGTGGCGCGGTCCCGCGTCGCGCACGACGGCCCGCACCGCTGGCGCGTCGAAGTATTGCAGGTTCCGGCCCAGCGCGTACATCAGCAGGCGCTCGGCCACCGTGGCGACGAACTGGTCCTGCTGCCGCAGCAGCTGCTGCTTGAGGCCCGGCATCCCGGTGAAGGCCGTGCCGTCGGGCAGTACGCCCGACGCGTCGATCGGCGAACCGCCGTCGGTGTCGCGCCACCGGCCCACGGCATCGAAGTTCTCCATCGCGAAGCCGATCGGGTCCATCCGGACGTGGCAGCTCGCACAGGCCGGGTTCGCGCGATGGCGCGCCATGGCCTCGCGCATCGTCATGGCCTTCTCGGGCTCGGCGGCCGACGTGTCGAGCGACGGCACGTTGGGCGGCGGTGGGGGCGGCGGGGACGACAGCAGGTTCTCGAGCACCCACTTGCCCCGCAGCACGGGCGACGTGCGCGTCGAGTACGACGTGATGGTCAGGATGCTGCCCTGGCCCAGCAGGCCGCCGCGCACGCTGCCGGGCGGCAGGGTCACGCGCCGGAAGTGGCTGCCCTTCACGTTCGGGATGCCGTAGTGGCGGGCCAGGCGCTCGTTCAGGAAGGTGTAGTCGGCCGTCAGCAGCTCCACGACGCCGCGGTCCTCGCGCAGCACGCTCTCGACGAAGAGCTCCGTCTCTCGGCGGAAGGCCCGCCGCAGCGTCTCGTCGAAGTCGGGGAACAGGATTTCGTCCGGCAGCTTGGCCTCGATGTCGCGCAGGTACAGCCACTGCGACGCCACGTTGGTCGCGAGCGCCGCCGCGCGCGGGTCGGCCAGCATGCGGCGCACCTGACGGTCGAGCACGAGCGGGTCGCGGAGCCGCCCGGCCACGGCGGCGTCGAGCAGCTCGTCGTCCGGGATGCTGCTCCAGACGAAGAACGACAGCCGCGAGGCCAGGTCGACGTCGGCGACCCGGAACGCCGCGCCCGGCGGCGTGCCCGGCGGCACGCGCTCCATCCGGAACAGGAAGTGCGCGCTGACGAGCATCCGCTCGAGCGCCCGCTGGATCCCGCGGTCGAAGCCGGCCTCGGCGCGCCCCGCGGTGAAGAACGGCATCAGGTCCTGCAGGTCGGCCTCGGCGACCGGCCGGCGGTAGGCACGCCGGGCCAGGGTGGACAGGATGCGGCGCGCGCACGGCGCCTCGTCCGCCGCGCTGGCGGGCCGGCAGACGAAGACGCGCCGGCGGCTCGGCGAGTCGCCGGGCCCGGTGACGTCGTAGGGCCCGCTGATCGTCACGCTGGCGATGGCCGGCTGCGTCCCGCGGCTGCGCATCCGCGGGCGCAGCGTCGCCTCGTCGCGCGCTTCGGTGTGCTGGACGAACGAGACGCCGACCAGCTTCGGGCCGGCCGTGAGCGGCACCCGGAACTCCGGCGGCGCGGCGGCGCCCCCGCGCCGCCCCGCGCCGCCCCCGATGGTCTCGGCCGCGACCCGGCGCCCGTCGATGGTCAGCTCGATCTCGTGCGCCTCCCGCGCGGCGCCAGCCGCCAGTTCCACCTTGAACGCGTAGGTGGCATCGACCGGGAACTCGCTGCGCACCGACAGCCCGCCGCGCGTGCCGTACGGAAGATCCTCGACGCGCTCGTCCTGCGGGTGCTCGGGATCGAGCCGGTGGATGTTGACCATCACCGGCATGGACGGATCGCCGACGGCGACGCGGCTGATCTTGCGGGCCGCGTCGAGGTAGCGCTCCATCGCGCTCGGCGAGACGAACAGCAGTTCCGCGATGTTGTCGAAGCCGCTGCTGATGTTGTCGGCCGGCAGCAGGAAGTCGACGCTGACCTCCTTCGGCAGCGCGTCGAGGGCCAGCAGATCGCGGATGGCGTGCTGATACTCGGTGCGGCTGAGCCGGTGCACGAGCGGCAGGCGTCCGAGCTGGGGACGGGCGGCCGCCTCGCGGTCGAGCGCGCCTTCGAGCGCGCTGGCAGCGGCATCGAGCACGGCCTGGGCCGGACGCGGCGCGCCGGCCGGCGGCATCGACCGCGACCGCAGCTTGTGCACGACTTTCTCCCACGCCTCCGCCGACGGTCCCACGGCGCCGAGCGAGGCGGGGTCGATCACGAAGCCGCCGGTCTTGAGGCGCGCGTTGTGGCAAGTGACGCAGTACTGCGTCAGCGTCGCCGCCGGCTGCGGCGCGAGACGCGGGGCCGCCGCCGATGCCGCCTGCGGCGCGCGGGACTGTGCCTCCGGAGACGGCCGGGCGCCCGGTGCGCCGGCGCGCGCGATGACCGTGCCGGCACACGCGACCGACAGGACGGCCAGAGCGGCCACCCGGACCAGCGTCGGGGATCGTCGAGGTCGACGCGAAGGCGTCACGGCGGGTGTATTATGCGTCGGCCGGAGGCCCTGCGATCCCCATGACTCGCCTGCGTGACTGGCTGCCCGCGGCGCTGCTATGCACGGCCGGAATGGCGGTGCCCGCCCAGGCCCAGACGGCGCCCCCGCTGATCGACGCCGTCAAGCGGCAGGACGTCGCGGCCGTCCGTGCGCTGCTGGCCTCGCGCGCGAGCGTGACCACGGCCGATGCCGAGGGGTCGACCGCGCTCCACTGGGCCGCGCAGCGCAACGACCTCACGCTCGTCCGGGCGCTGCTGGCCGCGAAGGCCAACCCCAACGTCGCGACGCGCTACCGGGTCACGCCGCTCTATCACGCGGCGCTCCACGGCAACGCCGCCGTGCTGGCGGCCCTGCTCGACGCGGGGGCCGACCCCAACGCCGCGTCCCACGACGGCCAGACGACGTTGATGACGGCGGCGCTCGCGGGCAAGCCCGACGCGGTGCGCCTGCTGCTGACGCGCGGCGCCGTGGTGGACACCGTCGAACCGTACAGGGGCCAGACGGCGCTGATGTGGGCCGCGGCCGAGGGCAACACCGACGCCGCCCTGACGCTGCTCGAAGCAGGCGCCAGCCTGACGCGGACGTCGAAGGGTGGCCTCACCCCGCTCCTGTTCGCGGTCCGCAACGCGCAGCGCGAGACGGCCGAGGCGCTGATCGCGCACGGCGCCAACGTCAACGACGTCGCGCCCGACGGCACGAGCGCGCTCGGCATGGCCGTCGTCAACGCGTATTTCGAACTGGCGTCGATGCTGCTCGACCGCGGCGCCGACCCGAACCTGCCCGACCCGCGCGGCTCGGTGCTCCACACGATCGCGTGGCTGCGCAAGCCCGGCGCCGACGGCCAGGCCGGTGTCGGCAACACGCCACAGGGCGTGCCGCAGACGACGGGCAACCTGTCGGCCCTCGACCTGGCGAAGAAGCTGCTCGCCAAGGGCGCCCGTCCCAACACGCGCGTCAACTGGCAGGAGCCCACCTTCGGCAAGGAGGGCGGCACGGCCCGCAACCCGCCGAACATCCGCCTGGGGCGGCACCTCCTGAGCTACAACGGCGCGACGCCGTTCTACGTCGCGGCCAAGAACGGCGACGTCGCGTTGATGCGCGTGCTCGCCGCCGGTGGCGCCGACGCGACGATTCCGTCGCGCTACGGCATCACGCCGCTGATGGTGGCCGCCGGGCTCGACTACTGGGAAGGCGAGAGCCCCGGCCCGTACACGGGCGTGTCGGAAGCGGAGCGGCTCGAAGCCGTGAAGCTGACGATCGCGCTCGGCAACGACGTCAACGCGCGGGCCGTCTTCGGCGCCTATCGGATGGAGGGCGACGTCGACTACACGTTGCTGTACTACCCGCACAACATCGACGACCTGCTCGAGCTCGGCGTCGGCGACCCGCGCTGGAGCGGGAGCACGGCGCTCATCGGCGCCGTGGTGTCGGGCCAGCCGTCGATCGTCAAGTACCTGCTCGAGCACGGCGCCCGCCCGGACGTGCAGACGGTACTCGGCTGGACGCCGCTGCGCGTCGCCGAGGGCGTGTTCTTCGCCAACGCGAAGAAGGAGTTCCCGGCCGCGGCCACGCTGTTGAAGCAGGCCTTGGCAGGCCTGGGGACCGGACGATGACGATACGGCGCGCCCTGCTGCGGCTGTCGGGGCGTGGACTGGGGCTCCTGTGCGCGGCCGCGGCGCCGGCCGCGGCGCAGCAGCCCGCGCAGGTCACCTACGTCGATGCCGCCACGGTGGCGGAGGCGTTCGCCAAGGGCGGGCGGCTCGCGAGCGGTTCGGACTATACGGCCGCCGTCAGCGTGCGGACCGCCGCAGGCCAGGTCGAGGTGCACGACAAGGAAACAGACATCTTCTACGTCGTGGAGGGCTCGGCCACCTTCGTGACCGGCGGCCGGATGATCGGCGGCACGCAGCCGCGCCCCGATCAATGGCTTGGTACCGACATCGACGGCGGACAGGTGCACCACCTGAAGACGGGCGACGTCATCGTCATTCCGGCGGGCGTACCCCACTGGTTCAAGGACGTGCCCGTCTCGGTGCGGTACTACATGGTCAAGTCCGTCCGCCCGTAGCGGCCGCCTGGCCACCCCGAAACACCGCACTTTTCCCGTCGGCCGTGCGATCCCGCGTGTATGCTGAGGGGCGGAACCTCATCCTTGCGGGGGGCGCGGTGAGCGGAAGCAGAAGCACTGGGGCCACGGGACAGCCACTCGGCACGCGCCTCCAGGAGGCGCGGATCGAACGAGGCCTCTCCGTCGACGACGTCTCGCGCCGCATTCTTCTGTCGACCAGCCAGGTCCGCGGCCTCGAGCGCGGCGACAGCGGCGCGTTCTACAACGCCGGTTTCTACCACCAGGCCCTGACGAAATACGCGGCGCTCCTCGGCGTGCCCGCAGACGTGCTGCCGGCGCCGCCACCACCGGCCGCGCAGGCACCGCTCCGTCCGCCCCGCCCCGACGCGCCTGCCGCCGGCCGTGCGGACGACACGGACCCGGAACGGCGGCGGCTGAGCCGGATGCTGGCCGTGGCAACCGTTGCGATTCTCGCCGCCGTGGCAGGCGGCGGTTACCTATGGTTCAGAGGAGCGCCGGAGCCCGCCGCCGGCACGGCGGACGTCGTTGCCTCCGAGCCGCCGGTGCTGCCTGCCGCGCAGATCGCGCCCGCCATCGCGCCGCTGCCAGCCGTGGCGCCGCCCGCCGAACCGGCGATTGACGTCCTCACGGACGACGGGCCCACCCCGCCGGGGGCGGTCGGCACGCTGCGGGTCACCACACCCACCTGGATCTACGCTCGCTACGCGGACGGCACCGTGGTCGAGCGCACGCTCGACGCGGGCACCGTCTACACGATCGAGGCCGAACCGACCTACCTGGCCGTCGGCTCGCCCGACGTGGCCCTCACCGTCGGCGGCCGCGCCGTGGATGTCACGCCGTGGCTCACCGACGGACAGGTGCGCA
>CAWULT010000128.1:0-13020 GCA_963923455.1 uncultured bacterium | reverse complement strand
CTTGCGGCCACTAGCTCCTGAGGCTAGCGCGTCTGCCAATTCCGCCACTTCCGCAGTGGTGAAGCCCAACAGGCAGTCGAACCTACACAGTATAACCCACGCTTTGGCCCTTTCAGGTAGTCCCGTGCCCGATCGGCGAGAAATCCGCCGAATGTCGCCCGTCTATGGTTATACTCGCGCACCGGTTTGCGGGCCCTCCGTATGTCACTGAGATGCCCCCGAAACCAAGGAGCCAGCGGTGGGTCGCAAGCTATTCGTGGGGAATCTCCCGTTCAGTACTGATGAGCGCGCGCTCGAGGACTTGTTTCAGTCGGTGGCTCCCGTGGACACCGTGAACATCGTGCGCGACCAGATGACGGGCCGGGCGCGCGGGTTCGCGTTCGTCGAGATGCAGACGGACGAAGGGGCGCAGGCCGCCATCGACAGCCTCGACGGCAAGGACCTGGGCGGCCGCAAGATCGCCGTCAACGAAGCCCGTCCGAAGCCGGCTGGCGACCGGGGGCCACGCTCGGGCGGAGGCGGCGGCCCGCGAAACCGGGAGCCGCGTTGGTAGAGGCCATCAGGGGCGCCGGGTTTCGGCGCCCCCGCCTCTTCCGTTCCTCCATACCTTTTTCGCCCCTGTTGTCGACTGACCATTCCGCATGAGAGTTCATCTGATCAACCCGAGCGATCTGTCGTTCGGCACCGCCGTCATCACCCCTCGCTGGCTCTTCGTGCTCGCCGCGGCCACGCCGCCCGAATACGGCACGCCGGTCATCGTCGACGAGACGCTCGACCAGCTGGATCCGTCGACGATTCAGGCTGGTGACGTCGTCGGCATCGGCATCCACACCGGCAACGCCTTGCGCGGATACGAACTGGGCCGCGAGGCCCGGACGCGCGGCGCCTGGGTGGTGTTCGGCGGAGTGCACCCGTCGCTCTATCCGAACGAGGCGCGGGAGTTGGGGCAGGCCCACGCCGTGGTCAAGGGCGACGGTGACGTCGTGTGGCGGCGCGTGCTCGCCGACTGCGCGGCCGGCCGGCCCCTCGTCACCTACGACGGCGGACGTGTCGAGGGGGCGGAGTTCGCGTCGGCCCGGTGGGACCTGCTTCCCGAGGCGAAGTACATGTGGGGTTCGGTGCAGACGCTGCGCGGCTGCCCCAAGCACTGCTCGTTCTGTTCCGTCTGGCGGACCGACGGCCAGAAGCCACGCCCGCGTGTGGTCGACGCGGTGATCGAGGAGGTGGTGGAGTTGCGCCGGCGCGGCATCCGGTTCATCGCGCTCGCCGACGACAACTTCTACCCGGTGACGCTGGAAGACCTGGCGATGGCGGCCCGCCGCAAGGACGACAGCCACCTGCGCCAGCTCCAGGCCATCCGCCAGGAGCGGTTCGAACTGATGGAGCGCCTGGCGGAGCTGCCGGACGACCTCGTGTTCTACACGCAGGTCACCATGGAGGTGGCCGAGGACCCTGAGTACCTGAAGGCGATGCGCCGCGCCCACATCCGTGGCGCGCTCGTGGGCGTCGAATCGGTCACCGAAGAGGGACTCAAGGCCGTCTACAAGGGCTTCAACGAGTCAGGCGAGAGCCTGGTGAACCGGCTGCGGAAGTTCCGGGAGCACGACGTGCACGTCCTCGGGTCGTTCATCTTCGGCCTGCCGACCGACACGCCGGATACCTTCATGGCCACCGCTGAACTGGCGGCCCGCGCGGGGGTGTCGTTCGCGCAGTTCGTGATGATGCAGCCGCTGCCCGGCACGGTGGACTTCGGCCGGTGGGAGAAGGAGCCGTCCGCGGCGGTCGAGGTCAAGGGCGTCCCCGTGTCGCGGTACTGGCTCATCCCGTCGGCTGAGCGTCCGCGTGTCTACACACCGCACCCGCGCCTGTCGCCGGACGAGATCCGGCAGGGCACGCAGCTCGCGTGGGACCACTTCTATCGGCTGCCGGCGGTCTGGAAGCGCTCCGACTTCCTGAAGTCGATCAAGGCGCGGGTCGCGTTCGTCCTGATCTCGAAACTGTACCGGCAGATGTACGCCAACACGGGCATCTCCACCGACAGCGCCCGCGTGTCGCGGTCCCAGGGCAAGGCCCGCTTCCTGGCGTCGATGGCGCGGCGGCTCTTCGTGGCCGCACCCATGCCGGACCTGCAGGTGCCGCGTCGCGCGCCGGTGCGACAGACCGCCTGAGCCCGGCGCGCCGGGGGCGCACATGTCGAAGCTGACACCGGCCGCCGTGGTCCTGTGGGTCGTCGCCGCCGCGCTGACCGCGGCCGACGCGCAGGGCCTGGTGCCGGTCGCGCCAGGGCTGCTGATCGCGGCGCGCTGGGCGGCTATCGCGGCGCTGGCCGCGGTCGTCGCGCCGCGGCGGTCCCTGACCGCCTGGATCCTCGTCGCGATGGCGGCGGGTGCCGCGATCGGCCACGACGCGCCCGAAGTGGCCGGGCAGCTGCGCCTGCTCAGCCAGATCTTCCTGCGCCTAATCCGCACGATCGTCGGCCCGCTGATCTTCGCGATGCTGGTCGTCGGCATTGCCGGCCACTCCGACCTGAAGCAGGTGGGCCGGATGGGCATCAAGGCGCTCGTCTACTTCGAGGTGGTCACGACGTTCGCGCTCCTGATTGGCTGGGGTGCGATCACGCTGACCCGCGCAGGCGAAGGCATCACACTGCCGGCCGCACGCGAGACGGCCGGCCTGCCGGTCGCCGCGGCGCGCACCTGGCAGGAGACGATCCTGCACATCTTCCCCGAGAACATCGCCAAGTCGCTTGCTGACGCCGAGATGCTGCAGGTCGTCGTGTTCAGCGTGCTCTTCGGCACGGCGCTCGCCCTGGTACCCGACGCCAGGCGGCGCCCGATGCTCGCCTTCGCGGAGAGCCTCGCCGAGACGATGTTCAGCTTCACCCGCATCGTGATGCTGTTCGCGCCGATTGGGGTCGGTGCCGCGATCGCCTACACCGTGGGGCAGCTGGGCGTCGGGATCCTCGTGAACCTGCTCGCCCTGATGGCCACCTTCGCCGCGGCGGTCACCGTGTTCGTCGCGGTCGTGCTGCTACCGGTGGCCCTGGTCGCCCGGGTGCCGATCCGGCGGTTCGCGGCGGCCGTGGCCGAACCGGTGTCGATCGCCTTCGCGACCACGAACTCCGAAGCGGCGTTGCCGCGCGCGATGGCCGCGATGGAGCGCCTCGGCGTGCCGCGCCCGATCGTCGCGTTCGTCATGCCGGCGGGCTACAGCTTCAACCTCGACGGCAGCACGCTGTACCTCTCGCTGACGGCAATCTTCGTCGCCCAGGCCGCCGGCGTGCCGCTGACCGCGGGCCAGCAACTCGTGCTGCTGCTGACGCTGATGCTGACGAGCAAGGGCGTGGCCGGCGTGCCGCGGGGCGCCCTCGTGATCCTGCTCGGGACCGTCACCTCGTTCGGGCTGCCGGTCGAGCCGGTGTTCGTGCTGCTCGGGGTGGACGGGCTGCTCGACATGCTCCGCACGTCGCTGAACGTGCTCGGCAACTGCCTGGCGACCGTCGTGATCGCGCGGTGGGAAGGGGAGTTCGACGACCGCGCCGCCGCGAGCGCGGCCCCGGCTACGCGATGATCTCGCGGGCGTTCGAGTACAGGCCCGGCGCCTTCTGGTCGAGGTCCGCGAGCCACGCGTCGTCGGCGCCGATGCGCGCCGCCTTCGGGTCGCCGACGATCGTCGCTTCGCGGTTGGCGCGGCAGCCGAAGCCGTAGCGGTGCGCCAGCACGTTGGCCGCGTAGGCCACGGCGGCCTGCTTCGGAAACCGTTCGCACGCCGTCGGCTCGTGGTGGAAGGCCACGGGCTCCTCGAGCGTGCGCGGCAGCTGCCACTTGCGCATCAGCTGTCCGCCGATCGCCGCGTGCCGCTCCGCCATCACCGCCTGCATCTCTTCGTCGGTCGGCGGCATGCCGCCGCCCTGCGCGAAGTCCTTCGCGAGCTTCAGCAGGACCAGCTTGCCGAGGTCGTGCAGCAGGCCGTACAGGAACGCCTCGTCGGGGTCCACGCGCACCGTGCGCGCCAGCTGCTGCGCCAGGCAGGCGACGCCGACGCCGTGATCGAGGAGGCTGCGGCCCATCGGGCCGTAGACGTTCGCCTCGCGCAGCCGCGACGACAGGCAGACGGCCAGCACGACGTTGCGGACGGCAGTCGTGCCCATGCGCACGGCCGCGTCGTTGATCGTCGTGATCTCTTCCATCGGCCCGCAGTGCGCGGAGTTCGCGAGCCGCAGCACCCTGGTCGCCAGGACCTGGTCCTTCGACACCACCGCAGAGATCCGGGAGATGCTGACGTCTGGGTCGAGGGCCAGCGTCATCACGTTGCCCGCCATGGCCGGCAGCATCGGCATGGCCGTGTCGTTGGAGGTCCAGTCGCCGGATTCGATCCAGGCGGCCCACGAAGGATAGGTATCGATGGCAGGCATGAGTCAGCGGGCGAGCAGGGCTTCGACCTTCTCGCGGATGAGTTCGGGAGTGAACGGCTTGACGACGTAGCCCGTGACGCCGGCGTTGCGCGCGTTGACGATGTCCTGGCGCGAGGCGCTCGTCGAGACCATCAGCACGGGGATGCGGCGCGTGGCCGCGCCCTGGCGGACCGTCCGGACGAAGTCCACCCCGCTCATCCCGGGCATCGTGCAGTCCGTGATGATGAGGTCCACCGGCGCGTGCTCGAGCAGCGCGAGTCCGTCCCGTCCGTTGCCTGCCTGGTCCACCTGGTCGAATCCCATCTGGTTCAGCGCGCCGACGATGAGTCGGCGCATCGTGATCGAGTCGTCCACCACCAGGAAGCGCATGCTGGTATCCTGAGCGGCCGGCCGCCGCCGCATGAGAAGCTAATCGACGCGGTCACTCAGAGGTTTAATCGATGCCCCCTGTCAGCCTCACGCCGGACGACTACCTGACGTTGAACCGTCTGGCGACGGTGGCGCGCCTGCTGTCGGGCGCTGCGCACGAGGTCAACAACGCCCTCCAGGTCATCAGCGGGTCGGTCGAGCTCCTGCAGGGCTATCCCGATGTGCCTGAGCACGTTAGCCGAGGGCTGACGCGCATCGCGGGCCAGGTGTCGCGTGGCGCCGAGGCCATCACCGGCGTGATGGCCTTCGCCCGGATGCAGCCCGATGCGGTGGGGCGGGTGGACGTCAGGGAGTTGACCGCGAGGGCGGTTGCCCTCAGGCAACACGCGGTCGGCCGGGCGGGCCTCGCCATCCAGCACCAGGTGCAGGAAGGTGACATGGTGGTCACCGGTCATGCCGGCCACCTGCTCCAGGCGGTCCTCAACCTGATCGAGAACGCGGAGCACGCCCTCGCGGCCACCCGAAGCGGCCAGATCGCCGTCAGCGTCGCACGGACCGACGACGCGGTGCTGATCCGGGTGCAGGACGACGGCCCTGGGATTCCTCCGGACCTGCGTGACCGCGTCTTCGAGCCGTTCGTCAGCTCCAGGCCGAAGAGCGACACCCCTGGACTGGGCTTGCCCGTCGCCGCCCTGATCGCGCAGGCGCATGGCGGTTCGCTGACGCTCGAACCGACGCCGGCCGGGGCGTCGTTCCTGCTGCGGCTGCCGCGGACCGCCTGACGCCGGGCCGGTGTGGTCCGGCCGGGCAGGCGGGCGCGGGCGGCCGCCGTCGGGTTTCGCCCCGGTCCGATGACGGGGGCTACGCCGCGCCCTGTTCGACGTTCAGGCGCTGCAGCTTGTCGATGAAGGTGGTGCGGCTCAGGCTGAGCAGCCGGGCGGCCTGCCGCTTGTTGCCGCCGGTCTTCTCCAGGCACCGCAGGATCAGGTCGCGCTCGAGCTGGGAGACGACCGACGTGAAGTTGATGCCCTCGTCGGGGATCGACAGCGTCGGGACGTAGGCCGTCGTCGCGCCCTCGCGCAGTTCGGCCGGCAGCGACTCGAGCCGGATCTCGGTGGCGGCGGCGCTCATCGCCGCCGCGTACTCGATCGTGTTCTCGAACTGCCGGACGTTGCCCGGCCAGTCGTACGCCATCAGCGCGCGGATGGCCTCCTGCGTGAGCGTCTTGGCGGGCAGGCCGTTCTCCTGGCACGCCTTCTTGAGGAAGTGCCGGGCCAGCAGCGGGATGTCCTCGCGGCGCTCCCGCAGCGCCGGCAGGTGCACGGGGATGACGTTCAGGCGGTAGTAGAGGTCCTCGCGGAACGTCCCCGCCTTCACCATCTTCTTCAGGTCCATGTTGGTGGCCGCAATCACGCGGATGTCCACCTTGAGGGGCTTGGCGTCGCCGACCCGCTCGACCTCGCGCTCCTGCAGCGCGCGCAGGAGCTTCGCCTGCAGCGGCAGCGACATCGATGCGACCTCGTCGATGAAGAGCGTCCCGTGGTTGGCCAGCTCGAACCGGCCCGCCCGCGACGCCACCGCGCCCGTGAAGGCGCCCTTGACGTGGCCGAAGAGCTCCGCCTCGGCCAGCCCTTCGGGAATCGCCGCGGCGTTGAACGCGACGAACCGCTGCTGGGCGCGCGGGCTGTTGTGGTGGATCGTTCGGGCGATCAGCTCCTTGCCGGTGCCGGTCTCGCCGTGGATCAGCACCGTGCTGTTCATGGGCGCGATCAGTTCGAGCGTCGCGAAGAGCGCCCGCACCGACTCGTGCGTGCCGATGATCCGGTCGAACCCGAAGCGGCCCTGCAGCTGCGCCTTCAGCGACGCGTTCTCCTCGCGCAGCCGCAGCTGTTCGAGGCTCGTGCGCAGCACGCGCGCGAGCTGCGAGAGCTGGAAGGGCTTGATGAGGAAGTCGACCGCCCCCCGCTTGATCGCCGTCACCGCCTCGCCGACGCCGCCGAATCCGGTCATCACCACGGCGCGGATCATCGGGTACCGCGCCAGCGCTTCGTCCAGCACCGTCATGCCGTCACCGTCCGGCAGCTTCAAGTCGACCACGAGGGCGTCGTAGGCGAAGCCCTGCAGCCGTGCGATGGCATCGGCTGCGTCGCTGGCCTGTGCGGCCGCGAATCCACTGGCCTCGAGGGACTCGACGATGGTCAGGCGCAAGTCGAGGTCATCCTCGACGACGAGCACGGTGGGGGAGGTGGGCTGCGTCATTGATTTGACTCGTCAAAGGCCTGAACCGTCGGATCTCCGTCGCTCGCGTCGGGCCCGGCATCGGCCGGACGTCCGTGGGTCCCAGGCACTTTTCCTAACAAAATCAGGCCTCATTACCTGATTGCCGGACGATGGCGTCGGCCGGCCGTCACCGAAGAGAGCAAGGGCCATGCCTGAGCTGCCAGGCGTGTCCGGACGGTCGACACCTGGCCTGCCGGCGCCGTCACGGACGCCGGGCCGGCGCCCGGTGTCGGTGGGCCGTCGTGACCGCCGCGAGAGGCGGGAGGGATTGCACGCCGCTTCACGGGATGGCCACGGCACTGCCCTTGCCCTGCGAAGGGGCACGCGGGCGGAGGCATGCCGTCCGGGACCGACGGAGAGGAAAGGGTCATGAACGAGATCAGCGATGCGGCACTCGCGGAGGCGCTCCGGCGCCAGATGACGATGGCCGTGGCACGGCAGGTCGCGGCGGCCGGCAACCTGGCCAACGTCGACACTCCGGGCTACAAGGCCGTCGAGCCCACGTTCGCGCAGGCGCTCGACACCCAGCTCGAGATGACCGGCACCAGGCCCGGCCACCTGGCGGGCGCCTCGGCCCCCGGCACGCTCAGCGAGGTCAAGGGCGCCACGGCCCGTCGCGACGGCAATACCGTCGAAGTCGACCGCGAGCTGCTGACGATGACCCGGGCCGCCGGCGACTTCACCGCCGCGCAGACGGCGCTGGCGGCGAAGTTCCGGCTCGTCCGCTACGCGATCAACGAGAGCAGATAGCCATGGGCACCCTGAGTTCGGCCATCACCGCGAGCGCGACCGCGCTCTCCGCCGAGCGGACCCGCATCGAGGCCGCGGTGTCGAACCTCGCCAACGCGGAGTCGACGCGGTCCCAGAACGGACAGCCGTACCGCCGCCGTGACGTGATCCTGCAGGCCGAGCCGGCCGGGGGCGGCTTCGCGGCCGCGTTCGATCGCGCCGGCGCACAAGGCGTGCGGGTCGCACGCGTTGTCGAGGACCAGAGCGAGTTCCGCCGGCGCTACGAGCCCGGCCATCCGGACGCCGACGCGGACGGCTTCGTCGCGCTGCCCAACGTGGACGCCCCGATGGAGATGGTCGACATGATCGGCGCGGCCCGGGCCTATCAGGCCAACCTGGCCGCCATCGGCATCGTGCGCGACCTGGTCACGAAGGCCCTCGAGCTGGGACGCGGCTGATGGCGATCGATCCCATCTCCCTCGCGCGCACGGCAGCCGCGGTCACCGCGGCCACGAAGACCGAGCCCACGGCGAAGGCGTCCGGCGGGTCCGCGACCGGCATCGCCTCCACGGGCGGCGCGTCCGGCTTCGCCGACACGGTGGCGCGGCTCGTCACGGGCGTCGAGCAGCAGGGCGCCCAGGCCAACGCGGCCGTCTCCGGGATGCTGAACAAGTCGGTGGACGTGCACGACGCGATGATCGCGCTGCAGAAGTCCGAGCTGGCGCTGCAGCTCACGGTGCAGATCCGCAACAAGTTCGTGCAGGCCTATCAGGAAATCATGCGGATGCCCGTCTGACGGCGCGGCCTGACGGCCACCCCGGACGGACGCAGAGGACACGGAGTCGATGGATCCAGAACAGCTTGCGGCACGCATGCGCGCCCTGACGGCGCCCTTCTCGACGGGACAGCTCGTCACGCTCGTCGTGACCTTCGTCCTCGTGATCGGGCTCGTCGCGGGTTCCGCGTACTGGCTCAGCCAGCCGACCTACGCGACGCTCTACGCCAACCTCGACGAGGGCCAGGCCTACGCGGTGTCCGCGAAGCTGAAGGCGTTGAAGGTGCCCTACGAGCTCAGCGCGGGGCAGGTGCGGGTGCCGGCGAGCCGCGTCGAGGAGCTGAAGCTCCAGTTCAACGTCGATGGCGTCGTCGACGTCGGCCAGCAGCCCGGCGACGAGGTGCTGAACCAGAATCCGTTCAACATCACGAACACGATGGAGCAGAAGCGCATCCTGCAGGCGCGCGAGGGCGAGATCGCGCGGACGCTGTCGCAGATGGACGGCGTCTCGAAGGTGCGCGTGCACATCGCACCGGGCAAGGACGAGGTGTTCGGTGCGTCCCGCCCGCCAACGGCGTCCGTGACGCTGTGGTTCAGGAATGGCCGGACGCTCCCGCCGGGGGCGGTCACCGGCATCGCGAACCTCGTGTCCGCATCGGTGGGCGGTGGCATGCGCCCGGACGACGTCTCGATCGTCGACGGCAGCCTGAAGCCGCTCAACAAGCCCAAGGCCCCCGGCGAGGAGCCGCTCGGCGAGGAGCAGCTCGAGCTGCGCCAGTCGATCGAGCGTGACCTCACCGCCAAGGCGATGCAGCTGCTCGCGCCGAGCCTGGGCGACCAGGTGCGGGTCAGCGTGACCGCCACGCTGAACCAGTCGTCCAGGACCGTCAAGGAATACAAGGTCGACCCGCAACAGACCGCTCCGGTCAGCCTCCAGGAGCTCAACGAGAACCAGACGAGCGGCGTGACGGCCGCGCCGCCCGGCCCGCCGCCCGGCGTGGCGCCGGGCACGGCCGGTGCGCGCGGCAACCTGCCGGCGCCGGCGGCGACCCCCGCGCAGCAGACGCAGCTGCAGCAGGGGCCGACATCGACGCGGACCAGCAAGACGGTCAACCAGGAGAACTCGAACGTCACGACCAGTACGGTGGTGCCGCCCGGGGAGATCACGCGGCTCGCAGTCAGCGTCGTCGTCGACGACAGGCGCGTCGTGAAGGATCAGAACGGCACCAGTGCCGTGTCGCGCGTGCCCCGCACCCCCGAAGAGCTCAAGAAGATCCAGGACACCGTGGCCACGGCGGTCGGACTCGACCCCGCGAGGGGCGACCAGATCACCGTCCAGAACCTGTCCTTCCAGGAGGAGACCGTCGGGCAGGAAGTCGAGGCGCCGAACGTGCTCGTGAAGTTCCAGCCGCAGATCGAGGAAGGCGCCCGCGTGGGCGGGCTGCTGCTCGTCGCGCTGCTGGCGTTCCTGTTCGTCGTTCGGCCCCTGATGCAGAAGGTGACCGGGTCGCAGCTGGCGGTGGCGAGCGTGGGCGCGCAGGCCATGCCGGAACTGCCCTCGTCGCCCAGGCCGATGACGGTGGCCGAACTGCAGGCCCTCGAGGAGGCCCGGCTGATCGAGGGCGAACAGGTCAAGCTCAGCGAGAGCGTCCGCGCCAAGGCGCTGCTGAAACGCACGACCGAGGCGGCGCAGCAGCAGCCGCAGCACCTGGCCAAGGTCATCCAGACGATGATCGCCGACGCGGGACGGTGAGATGCAGGTTCAGACCACACTGACGGGCATCCGCAAGGCCGCGATCGTCGCCCTAATGCTCGGCGAGGAAGCCACGGCGGAGATCCTCAAGCACCTCTCCGAGGAGGAGGTCACGGCGCTGACGACCGAGATGGCCGGCATCGGCAACATCACGGCGAAGGTTGGCGAGCAGGTGCTCGAAGAGTTCCACAACACCGCCGTCGCCGCCGAGCACGTCGCGCGCGGCGACATGGACTTCGCCAAGCGCGTTCTCGTGAAGACGTTCGGCACCGACACGGCGCGTCGCATGATCGACCGCGTGATGCGGTCGTTCCAGTCGACAGCCGGCTTCACCTCGCTCGAGAAGGCCGACCCGCAGCAGCTGTCGAAGTTCATCCTGGGCGAGCACCCGCAGACGATCGCGCTGATTCTGGCGCATCTGAACCCGTCGAGCGCGGCCCAGCTGGCGACCCTGCTGCCCGACGAGCTCCGCGTCGACGTGCTGACGCGGATGGCGAGCCTCGAGGACATCTCGCCCGACGTCGTGTCGCGGATCTCGAGCGTGATCGAGACGCGCCTGAAGGCCCTGGGCGGCCCCACCCGCGAGCAGCACGGTGGCGTTCGCGCCGTGGCCGAGCTCTTCAACCGCCTGGAACGGACGGTCAGCACGCCCGTGCTCGAGGCCATCGAGGTGCAGCGGCCCGACCTCGCCGTATCGATTCGCAACCTGATGTTCGTCTTCGACGACCTCATCAACGTCGACGACAACGGCATGCGCGAGATCATCCAGCGCGCGGACAAGAAGGGCCTGACGATCGCGCTCAAGGGGTCGAGCGAGGAGATCCGCCAGCGCTTCTTCAAGAACATGTCGAAGCGCGCCGGCGAGATGCTCAAGGAAGAGATGGAGGTCCTCGGCGCGATCCGGCTGCGCGACGTCGAGAAGGCGCAGCAGGACGTGGTCGGGATCGCGCGGAAGCTGGAGGAAGAGGGCCTGATCTCGACCGGTGCGGCCGCCGGGGAGGCCTATGTCGTCTAGGGCGCGCCGGCTGTCGAGCGCCTCCGGCGTCACCGGCGTCTCGTGGGCCCACACGCCCGCGGCGCGGACGACGGCCCGGTCCGCGCCGATCCCGCTGCGCGAACAGCTCGCGCGGCCCGCGGCCGTGCCGGCGCAGCGGCCGGTCGTGCCACAGCCCGTGGCCGCGGCGGCGGCCGCGCCCCCGGAACGGGAAGCCGACGGGTATGCGCGCGGGTTCGCCGACGGCGAGGCGGCCGGGCTGGCCACCGCGCGCCGGCAGCACGAGGCGCTGCTGCAGCGCCTGACCGACACCCTCGTCGAACTCCGGCAGGTGCGGGCGCAGATGATCCGCCAGACCGAGCGCCAGATGGTGGAACTCGCCCTCGCCATCGCCCGGCGCGTCCTCCACCGCGAGGTGTCGCTGGACGCGGACCTGCTGGTGGCGATGATTCGCGTCGCGCTCGACCGGCTGAGCGAGGCGGGCCAGGTCACCATCCGGCTGCACCCGGCGGAGTACGAGGCCGTGAGCCATGCGCGCTCGGGTCCGCTCGCCGGTGAGCACGTGAGCTTCGTGGCCGACCCGCGGGTCGGGCGCGGCGGCTGCCGGGTCGAGTCCGACTACGGTTCCGTCGAGGCCGGCGTCGACGCGCAGATTCAGGAGATCGGCCGGGCGCTGCTCGGCGACGACGACCGGGTGCCCCGTGACGCCGTCGTCTGAGGGGCTGGCGTCTCTGGAGGGCTTCTCGCTGCAGCCCTACGTCGACCGGACTCCGGGTATCGACACGATGCCGGCGGCGGGCCGGGTGATCCGCACGGTCGGCCTGCTCATCGAGTCGGCCGGGCCCCGCGCGCCGGTCGGTGCGATCTGCGACATCACCGGCGGCAGCGGCGCGCCGCTGCCCGTGGAGGTCGTGGGCTTCCGCGATGCCGTGCTGCTGTCGGTGCCGCTCGGGGACACATCGGGCATCCGCCCGGGCGACCGCGTGGTGGCCCGCGGCGGCGTGGCGCAGGTGCCGGTCGGCCGGGCCCTGCTCGGGCGTGTGGTCGACGCGCTCGGCCGTCCGCTCGATGGCCAGCCGCTGGCGCTCGACGAGCGCTACCCGCTGAACCCGCCGCCGCTCAACCCGATGGACCGTGACCCGGTGGTCACGCCGGTCGGCACGGGCGTGCGCGCCATCGACGGCCTGCTGACCTGCGGCCGCGGCCAGCGCATCGGCCTCTTCGGCGGCAGCGGCGTCGGCAAGAGCACGCTGCTCGGCATGCTGACACGCGGCACGGCGGCCGACGTCATCGTGCTCGGGCTGGTGGGGGAGCGGGGTCGCGAAGTCCGGGGCTTCCTCGACCACGACATCGGCCCGGAGGGCCGCGCCCGATCGGTCGTCGTCGTCTCGACCTCCGACAACCCGCCGCTCCTGCGGATGCGGGCGGCGTACACCGCGACAGCGATCGCCGAGTACTTCCGCGATCAGGGGCTGAACGTGCTGCTGCTGATGGACTCGGTCACGCGGTTCGCGATGGCCCAGCGGGAGGTCGGCCTGGCGGCCGGAGAGCCGCCGACGACGAAGGGATACCCGCCGTCGGTCTTCGCCCTGCTGCCGGCGCTGCTCGAGCGCGCCGGCGCCGTCCGCGGGCGCGGCAGCATCACCGCGATGTACACGGTGCTCGTCGACGGCGACGACCACAACGAACCGATCGCCGATGCCGTG
>CAWULT010000127.1:0-13048 GCA_963923455.1 uncultured bacterium | reverse complement strand
TTGGCGGAGAGGGTGGGATTCGAACCCACGTGCCGGTTACCCGACAAGACGCTTTCGAGGCGCCCCCGTTACGACCACTTCGGTACCTCTCCGGTCGAGTGCTCCCGCCCTGATGGGGCGGGGCCGCTGCGGCGGCCACCGGGCTGAGCCGGTCACCGGTTCGCGCCACGGGCGCAACGCGAACACCACATTATAGCCCGAAGCGCGGCGCCCACCCGGTGGCTCGCCTTGCCGGGCCGCGTCCCGGGGGCCAGTGCCCCGACCGGCCGGTCCCACGGGGACGCCACGGCGTACCCGAAAATAGTTATGGGCAGCGCCCGCCGTTTGGTGCAAGCTCACCCACCATGAGAGCACCTCACTCCACCAGCGCTCGTCTCTGCGCCGTCGCCGCCGCCGCGTGCCTGGGTCTGGTTTCCCTCGGTGCCCAGGCTCCACGGCCGGCCACGTCGCCGCGCCCCTACACGGCGCCCCGCAACGCCTTCGGGCAACCGGACCTCGAGGGCGTCTGGACCAACGACAGCATCACGCCGCTGCAGCGCCCGGTGGTCTGGGCCAACAAGGCAACGCTGACCGAGGCCGAAGTCGGACTGCTCCGCAAGGCGAGCGCCCGGCTCGAAGAGAGCGGCGACGCCCTGTTCGGCGACGAGCTCGTGCTCGACGTGCTCGAAGGCAAGGATCAGTCGAAGTCGCACGACACCGAAACGGGCAACTACAACGGCTTCTGGCTGCCCGGCCGCGACATCGACAACCGCACGTCACTGATCTTCGACCCGCCGGACGGCCGCATTCCGCCGGAAACGCCGCAGGCGCAGGCGCGCCGCGCGGCGCTCGCCGAGCAGCGCCGGCTGCGACCGGCCGACGCCCCCGAGAGCCGGGGCCTCAGCGAGCGGTGCCTGACGTTCGGGGTGCCGCGCTTCCAGGCGGCGTACAGCAGCGTCTACCAGATCGTGCAGTCGCCCACCGAGTTCGTGTTCGCGATGGAGACGATTCACGACGCGCGGATCATCCCGATCGGCGGGCGCCTGCTGCCCGACTCGATGCGTCAGTGGCTCGGCAGTTCGCGCGGCCGCTGGGAAGGCGAGACGTTCGTGGTCGAGACGCGCGGGTTCTCGCCGAAGACGAACCTGCTGAACTCGTCTGGCGGTCTGAGCCTGGTGGAGCGCTTCACGCGCGTCGCAGCCAACACGCTCCAGTACGACGTCACGCTGACCGACCCGACCACGTGGACGAAGCCGTGGTCGGCGCGCATCCTGTTCAAGCGCACCAACGAGCCTCTGCTCGAATACGCCTGCCACGAGGGCAACGTCGGGCTCTACGGCATCCTGTCCGGTGCGCGCAAGCAGGAGGCCGATCAGGCGCGCAGCCGCTGACGGTGCCGCTGTCGCGTGACGGCCCGGCGGCGCCGCTCATGCGGAGGTGCCGCGCTTCTCCCGGAAGAAGGTCTGGATGAGGGCGCGGCACTCGTCTTCGAGCACGCCGCCCGTCGCCGTCACGCGGTGATTCAGCCCGGGCGTCTCGAGCGCCCGCGCCGCCGACACGACCGCGCCGGACCTCGGCTCCGGCGCCCCGTACACCACCTCGCGCACGCGCGCGTGCACCAGCGCCCCGGCGCACATCAGGCACGGCTCCACCGTCACGTAGAGCACGGTGTCGGTCAGCCGGTAGTTGCCGAGCGCCTTCGCGGCCTGCCGCAGCACCACCACCTCGGCGTGGGCCGTGGGATCGGTGGCCGAGATGGGCTGGTTGTAGCCGCGCGCGATGATCCGGCCGTCGAGCGTCAACACGGCACCCACCGGCACCTCACCGGCCGCCAGTGCCTTACGGGCCTCGTCGAGCGCGGCCCGCATGAACGTCTCGCGGTCGGCGTTGGACGGGCCGCCCTGGGGCGCCGTGTGCGCAGGCGCCTCTGGAGCGCTGCCGGGCTGCGCGGCGCCGGCCTCGCCGCGTGGCGCGCTGGCTTCGTCCTGCACGTGGCTCCTGCGGGCTCCGCCTCGGCCTCAGCCGAGGAAGAACTGGTAGGCCGGGTTCTCGTGCTCGGAGGTGTAGGGATACCCGAGCGCGTCGAGGAAGGCGCGGAAGGCGCCCAGGTCCTGTTCCTCCACCTCGAAGCCCGCCAGCACGCGACCGAAGTCCGCGCCGTGGTTGCGGTAGTGGAACAGGCTGATGTTCCAGCGTCCGGCCAGCCGCTCGAGGAAGTCGGTCAGCGCGCCGGGCCGCTCGGGAAACTCGAAGCGGCACAACCGCTCGTGCTTCACCTCGGGCGCGTGGCCGCCCACCATGTGGCGCACGTGGAGCTTGGCCATCTCGTTGTCGGTCAGGTCCACGGTCTGGTACCCGCCCGCGTTGAGCTGCCGCAGCAGGGCCTCGCGCTCGTCGCGGCTCTGCGTGGCCACGCCGACGAACAGGTGGGCCGTGGCCCGGCCGCTCAGCCGGTAGTTGAACTCGGTCACGGTGCGGCGGCCCACCGCGGCGCAGAACTCCCGGAAGGCGCCCTTGCGCTCGGGGATGGTCACCGCGAAGAGCGCCTCGCGCGACTCGCCCACCTCGGCCCGTTCGGCCACGAAGCGCAGGCGGTCGAAGTTCATGTTGGCGCCGCTCAGTACGCTGGCCAGCACCTGGCTGGTCGCGCCGGTGCGCTCCACCCATGCCTTCATGCCCGCGGTGGCCAGCGCGCCGGCCGGCTCCATGATGGTGCGCGTGTCGTCGAAGATGTCCTTGATGGCGGCGCACATCTCGTCGTTGGTCACGCGGACGATCTCGTCCACCGTGTGCTGCACCATCGGGAAGGTGCGCTCGCCCACTTCGCGCACGGCCACGCCGTCCGCGAAGATGCCGACGTGCTCGAGCTTCACGCGGTGGCCCGCCTCCATCGAGCGGTACATCGCGTCGGCCTCGTAGGGCTCCACGCCGATGATCTGGATGTCGGGCCGCAGCGCCTTGATGTAGCCGGCGATGCCGGCGATGAGGCCGCCGCCGCCGACGGGCACGAACACAGCGGACAGGCGGTCCTGGCTGTGGCGCAGGATTTCCGCGCCCACGGTGCCCTGTCCGGCGATCACGAGCGGATCGTCGAACGGGTGGATGAAAGTCATGCCCGACTCGGCCACCAGTTGGTCGCAGTGGGCCTTGGCGTCGTTGTAGCTGTCGCCGGACAGCACCACCTCGGCGCCCATCGAGCGAACGGCGTCCACCTTGATCTGGGGCGTCGTCTGCGGCATCACGATCACGGCGCGCAGCTTGAGCTCGCGCGCCGCGAAGGCCACGCCCTGGGCGTGGTTGCCGGCGCTGGCCGCGATGATGCCCTTGGCGCGCTCGGCGGCCGAGAGGTGCGCGATCTTGTTGTACGCGCCGCGCAGCTTGAAGCTGAAGACGGGCTGCAGGTCCTCGCGCTTGAACAGCACCTCGTTGCCGAGCCGGCGCGACAGGCGCGGCGCCGCGTCGAGCGGCGTCTCGCGGGCCACGTCGTACACCCGGCTGGTGAGGATGTCCTGCAGGAGCTGTGAGAGGACGGCGGTGACGGGCACGGTCCCGCTATTCTAGCGTCTGGCGGGGCTCGGAGCCTTCGCCCACTCCTCCGCCAGCAGCTCGTAACCGCGAAGCCGCTCGGCCCGGCCGTACACCATGGACGTGACCATGATCTCGTCCGCCCCGGTGTCGTCCACGAGGTGCCGGATCAGGCTGGCCACTTTCAGTGGGGTGCCGATGAAATGGCGCAGGCGGTTCATCTCCACCACCACGCGCTCCATCGGGGTGTACACGTGGCGGCTAGCCTCTTCCGGGCTCGGCAGCGGCTTGAACTCACGCCGGTGCAGCCGCACCCAGGCCAGGTCGGTGCTGGAGGCCAGATACTCCGCCTCGTCGTCGGTGGGCGCGCAGATGATCGACACGCCGAGGATCACGTGGGGCTTCGGAAACCGGGCCGACGGCTGGAAGGCCTCGCGATACGCGCGCACGGCGGGCCCGGGCGGCGTCGGGCTGAAGTGGCGCGCAAAGCCGTAGCCCAGGCCGAGACTGCCGGCGAAGGCCGCCGTGGCGCCACTCGAAGCCAGCACCCAGATGGGCGGCAGCCGCACGCCGGACGGCACCACGCGGACCCCCGCAAACGGGTGCCCCTCGGGGAACGTGCCGGCCGACAGCGCCATCATCTCGCGCACCTGCTCCGGGAACTGGTCCGCGTCGAACGGCCGCAGGGCACGGGACGTGGCCGGGTCGGTGCCCGGCGCGCGGCCGATGCCCAGGTCGATGCGCCCCGGGTGCAGGGCTTCGAGCGTGTGGAAGGCCTCGGCCACGCGCAGGGGCGCGTGGTTCGGCAGCATGATGCCGCCCGAACCCACCCGGATGCGCTCGGTGGCCGAGGCAATGTGCTCGATCAGCAGCTCCGGCACCGAGCTCGCAATCCCCGGCATGCCGTGGTGTTCCGCGAACCAGTAGCGGACGTAGCCGAGCCGCTCGGCGGCCCGGGCCAGTTCGACGGACTCGGCCAGGGCCTCGGTGGGGTTGGAGCCGTCCCGCACCGGGACCAGGTCGAGGACGGACAAGGGGGTCATGTCCGGATTCTAGCTGGCACCCGGCGTTCTCATCTTCCTCTCATCCTCGGCCACTACAGTGGGGCCATGGTGTTCGCCCTTCTGCTCGCCCTGGGGCTGGCCGCACCGCTCCAGGCCCAGGCTCAACCGGCCACCGCGCCGCCGCTGCCGCTCGCGCAGGCCGTGGCCAAGGCCCGCACCGACTCGCCGCTGCGGCGCGCGCCGGCCGACATCGCCGCGGGCGCGACGGAGGCGGCCCGGCTGGCCGGGCGCCGGCCGAACCCGATCGTCGAGCTGCGCGGCGAGAACTGGAGCACGTCCGACGTCGAACTGCCGCTCGACGTGTTCGCCACGGTCAGCCAGCCGATCGAGCTGGGGCCGAAGCGCCGGTCGCGGCTGGGCCTGGCCGAGGCGGACCGCGACATCGCGGGCGCCAGCCTCGGCAGCGTGGACCGGCAGGTGGTGCTGCGCACCGCGCAGCTCTACGTGCAGGCGCTCAAGGCCAAGGGGCTCTTCGACACGCTGACGGCCAACCGGGAGGGGCTGACGACGCTCACCGACACGATGCGGAGGCGCGTGGCCGAGGGGCTCTCGGCCGAGTCGGACCTGCTGAAGTTCGAAACCGAGGGCGCCCGGGTCGACATCGAAGTCGCCCGGGCCCGTCTGGACCTCGACCGCAGCCTCACGGCGCTGACGTTCGTGATCGGCGCCACCACGGCCGTCACGGCCGCGCAACTGGTGGAGCCGCGGGCCCTGCCCGCGCCGGCCCTCGAGGACGCCACGATCACGGCGGCCATGCAGCGTCATCCCGACGTGCAGGTGGCCGCCGCACGCGTCACGCGTGCGCAGCAGGCACTGACGCTGGAGCGTGCCCGGCGGCTGCCCGAACCCATCGTCACGGCCGGCTACAAGCGCACGGCCGGCATCAACACGGCGCTCGCGGCCGTCACGTTCGCCGTGCCCGTCTTCGACCAGAACGCAAGCGCCGCCGCCCGGGCGATGGGCGAGGAGCGCGCGGCGGCCGCGGACCGTGACGCGCTGGTGCTGCGGTTGACGTCGGAAGCCGTCAGCCTGGCGCGGACGGCGCAAACCCTGGCGACACGCGCTACCCGTGCCGACCAGGACCTGCTGGCACCGGCCGAGGCCGTCCGCAACTCGGCGCGGGCGGCGTTCCGCGAGGGCGCCGCCGACGTGCTGAAGCTGATCGACGCGGAGCGCGTCTACGCCGACGTGCGCCGCACCGCACTGGAACTGCGCCTCGAGGCGCTCATCGCAACCGTCGAAGCCCGATTCGCCATCGGCGAGGAGACGCTCCCATGACCGTTCGCTCCCTCACGCGCACCACCCGGCTCTCGGTGCTCCTGTGGCTGGCCCTGGCCGCCGTCGGCTGCGGGGGCGGCGCCCCGGAGCCCGCCGCGCCCGCGGCCGCCGAGGCACCGGCGGCGCGGCCGGACGTCATCGCGCTGTCACCCGAGGCCGTGCAACGCGCCGGCATCGAGGTGAAGGCCGTGGAGCAGCGCATGCGTGCGGACCAGGTCACCGCGTCCGGCGTCGTCGCCCTCGACGAGACCCGCACCGCGCGGGTGGGCTCGCTGCAGGAGGGCCTCGTGCTCGCCACCCGGGCGCAGGTGGGCGACCGCGTCCGCGCCCGGCAACTGCTGGCGACGATGCACGGCCACGCGGTGCACGACGCGTGGGCCGGCTACCGGAAGGCCATCGCCGATCGCCGCCGGCAGGAGAAGGAGCTGAGCTTCGCGATCGAGGCGCACGAGCGCGCCAAGCGCCTCTACGCCGACAAGGCCATCTCGCTGCAGGAGCTGCAGCGCGCCGAGCTCGATCGCGCGTCGGCGGTCGAAATGGTCGACATGGCCATCGCCGAGGTCAAACGGTCGGTCGAGGAGCTGGAACACGTCGGCATCGACGCGCCGATGGAGGGCAACGAGGCGCCGAAGAGCGAGTCGGCCGACGTGTCTCAGGAAGAGATCCCGGTGCGCAGCCCCATCGCCGGCGTCGTGCTCGAGCGGCTCGTCACGCCCGGCACGACGGTCACGCCCGGTACGCCGATGTTCGTGGTGAGCGAACTGTCCACGCTGTGGGTGATTGCCGAGATCGACGAGTCGCACCTGCCTCGCGTCAGGACGGGCCGGCCCGTGGACGTGAAGGTGGCCGCGTACCCAAACGAGGTCTTCCGCGGCACCGTCACGTTCATCGGTGACGTGGTCAACCCGAAGACGCGCCGCATCACGGTGCGGTCCACGATGCCCAATCCCGACGGCCGCCTGAAGCCCGAGATGTTCGCCACGGTGTCGCTCGGCGAGAGCGACCCGCGCCAGGTGCTGGTCGTGCCGCGCGCCGCCGTGCAGACGGTCGACGGCAAGCCCTCGGTGTTCGTGGCCGAGGCCGACGGCCGCTTCCGGCCGCGGACGGTCACGCTGGGTGGCGAGGCCGACGGCCTCGTCGAGATCGCCTCCGGCGTGCGCGCTGGCGACTCGGTGGCCGTGGCCGGCAGCTTCGCGCTGAAGTCGGAGCTGCTGAAGTCGACTGGGGGCGAGGACTGATGGGCGTCATCGAGCGCGTGGTCGCCGCCAGCCTGCGGCAGCGGCTGTTCGTGCTGCTGTGCCTGGCGGCGCTCGTCCTCACGGGCGTCACGGCCTACCGGGACCTGCCAGTCGAGGCCTTCCCCGACCTGACCAACAACCAGGTGACGGTGGTCACCGAGGCGCCGGGCCTCGCCGCGACGGAGGTGGAGCAGCGCATCTCCTACCCCATCGAGACGGCGCTGATGGGCGTGCCGAACGCCGAGCAGGTGCGCTCCATCTCCAAGCAGGGGCTGTCGCTCGTCACCGTGGTGTTCGACGACGCGGTCGCCGTGTACTTCGCGCGGCAGCTCGTCAACGAGCGCGTGAACGAGGTGCGGGGCCGGCTCCCCGATGGCCTGACGCCGACGCTCGGGCCCGTCGCGACCGCGTTCGGCGAAATCTACCAGTACCTGGTCGAGAGCGACGGCGCCGACCTGATGGAGCGCAAGACCATCCACGACTGGGAGCTGCGCACCCAGCTGCGGTCGGTCAAGGGCGTCAGCGAGATCAACTCGTGGGGCGGGCTCACGCGGCAGTACCACGTCGTCGTGGACCCGGCGCGGCTCGAACGCTACGGCCTGACGCTGCGCCAGGTGTTCGACGCGATCGCGGCCAACAACACGTCGTTCAGCGGCGGGTTCATCGAGCACCAGTCCGAGCGCTACACGGTGCGGGGCACCGGCCTCGTCGCCAGCGAAGGCGACATCCGGGGCATCGTCGTCGACGAGTTGGACGGCGTGCCGGTGCTCGTCTCCGACGTCGCCGACGTCCGGATCGGCGCGATGCCGCGGCAGGGCGCCGTCAGCCACAACGGGCGCAACGAGTCGGTGGCCGGCATGGTGATCATGCTGAAGGGCGAGAACGGCCGCGACGTCGGCGCGCGCGTCAAGCAGCGGATCGCCGACGTGATCGGGACGCTGCCCGGTGGCCTGAAGCTGGTCCCGTTCTACGACCAGACCGAGGTGATCGAACGGACGTCGGCCACGGTGCGGCGGAACCTGCTCGAGGGCTCCCTGCTCGTCATCGTCGTGCTGTTCGTGTTCCTGGGCGACGCGCGCGCGGCGCTCATCGCCGCGGCGGTGATTCCGGTGTCGATGCTCGCCGGCTTCATCGGCATGCGGGTGTTCGGGGTGTCGGCCAACCTGATGTCGCTCGGCGCGATCGACTTCGGCCTGATCGTCGACGGCGCCGTGGTGATGATGGAGAACTTCATCCGCCGCCGGTCCGAGGCCGCCCATGAGGGCACGGAGCACCACCACCCGGTGGGGCGGATGGAGCTGTTCACGAGCGCGGCCACCGAGGTGGCCCGGCCCATCCTGTTCGGCGTGCTGATCATCGTGGCCGTCTACCTGCCCATCTTCACGCTCGAGGGACTCGAGGGGAAGATGTTCCGCCCGATGGCGATCACGGTGTGCTCGGCCATCCTGGGCTCGCTCCTGCTGTCGCTGACGGTGGTCCCGGTCGTCTCGTCGTTCCTGCTGAAGATGAACGTCGAGCACCACGACGAGCGCTGGTTCGCCGCGCTGCGGCGCCGCTACCTGCACGACCTGGGCTGGGCGATGGACCATCCGGGCCGCACGCTCGGCCTCTCGGTCGTCGCGGTCTCGATCGCGCTCGGGTCGCTGCTCTTCATCGGCACGGAGTTCATGCCGAAGCTGGACGAGGGCTCCATCCTGATCGAGAGCCGGAAGCTGCCGTCGATCTCGCTCGAGAACTCGGTGGACATGTCGGCGCGCGTCGAGCGGATCGTCCGGACCTTTCCGGAGGTCACGCGCGTCGTGACCAAGATCGGCCGGCCGGATCTCGCCACCGAGGCGATGGGCATCTACCAGGGCGACATCTACGTCAACCTGAAGCCGATCGACGAGTGGCCCACCGGCCGCACGAAGGAGCAGTTGATCGAGGCGATGGCCACGTCCCTCGAGTCGATGCCCGGCATGACGTTCAACTTCACGCAGCCGATGGCGATGCGCCTCGACGAGGTGATCTCGGGCGTCAAGGCCGACGTGGCGGTCAAGATCTTCGGCCCCGATCCGGAGGTGCTGACGCGGCTCGGCGGGGTCGTCACCCGCGAGCTCGAGCAGGTGCGCGGCGCCAGCGACCTGCAGGCCGAGGTGCTGTTCGGCGCCAGTCAGCTGACCATCGACGTCAACCGGGCCGAGATCGCGCGCTACGGCATCAACGTCGCCGACGTCCGCGAGGCCGTGGAGACGGCGGTGGGCGGCTCGACGGTGACCGAGCTGCTGGACGGGCCGCGCCGGTTCCCGGTGGTCGTCCGCCTGCCGGAGTCGCTCAGGTCCGACGCGAAGGCCGTGGGCTCGATCCTGCTGACCGGGCGGCGCGGCGAGCGCGTCCCGCTCTCCCGCCTGGCCACGATCAGCGAGGCCCGCGCGCCCGAGACGATCAATCACGAGAACGCCGAGCGCCGCCTCGTGGTGCAGACCAACATCCGCGGCCGCGACGTCGGCGGCTTCGTGGCGGAGGCGCAGCGGCGCGTCGGCGCGGCGCTGCAGCTGCCGACCGGATACCGGATCGCGTGGGGCGGCCAGTTCGAGAACCAGGAGCGGGCGATGAACCGCCTGATGCTGGTGGTGCCCCTGTCGGTGGCCATCATCTTCCTGCTGTTGTTCGTCACCTTCCAGCGAATCCGTCAGGCCAGCCTGGTCATCCTGAACGTGCCGTTCGCGCTCGTCGGCGGCATCGCCGCGTTGTGGATCCGGGGGCTGACGCTGAACCTCTCGGCGTCGGTGGGATTCATCGCCCTCTTCGGCGTGGCGGTGCTGAACGGCGTGGTGCTCATCACCGCCGTCAACCACCTCCGCGAGCGGGGGATGGACCTGCGCGAGGCCGTGCTGACGGGCGCGTCGACGCGGCTCCGCCCGGTGCTGATGACGGCCCTGGTGGCGTCGCTGGGCTTCGTCCCGATGGCGCTGTCGCACGGCGCGGGTGCCGAGATCCAGCGGCCGCTGGCCAGCGTGGTGATTGGCGGCGTGGTCACCTCCACGCTGCTGACGCTGATGGTGCTGCCGACACTTTACGAGCTCGTCGAGAAGCGGGCGCTGCGGGCGCGCACGGAAGACTGACCGGCAACCCTGCGCGTGATGGCGCCCGCGGGCTCTAGAATGACCGGGTGCGGGTGCTCCTGGTCGAGGACGACCCGGCGATCAGCCGGTTCGTGCTGCGTGGCTTGCGTGAAGAGAACTACCGCGTGGATCTGGCCGAGGACGGCCTGACGGCCGAGCGGATGGCGACGGAGGGGTCGTACGACGCGATCCTCCTCGACGTGCTGCTGCCCGGCCTGGACGGCGTCGAGGTGTGCCGCCGGATTCGGAGCCAGGGAGTGGACGCGCCCGTGCTGATGCTCACCGCCCGCGACGCCGTGGCCGACCGCGTGCGCGGTCTCGATGCCGGCGCCGACGACTACGTCGTCAAGCCGTTCGCGTTCGACGAGCTGCTGGCGCGGCTGCGGGCGCTGACGCGCCGTGGCCGCACCCGGCAGCTCGACGCCGTGCTGCGCTACGGCCCCGTCGAGATGCAGACCGACGCGCACGTGGTGCGCGTCGACGGCCGGCTGCTCGAACTGAGCGCCACCGAGTACCGGCTGCTCGAGCACCTGCTGCGGCACGCCGAGGCCATCGTCTCGCGCGACCAGCTCGCCGAACACGTCTGGGGCGACGAGTACGACCCCTTCTCGAACCTGTCGGACGTCTACATCGGCTACCTTCGCCGGAAGCTGCGCGCGGGCGGTATCGAGCGCCCCCTGATCCACACCATTCGTGGCATGGGTTACATGCTCAAGGACCGGGGTCCGGAGGCCGACGCGCCATGACGCTGTCGTTCCGCTCCCGGCTCACGCTGCGCTGGGTGGCCGCCTTCGGCCTGGTGCTCGCGCTGGCCGACGTGGCCGTCTACGTCGGCGCGCGCGCGTTCCTGGTTCGCGACCTCGACGCCCAACTCCGGACGCTGGCCGGCACCGAGCTGGCGTCGGCATCCGACGAGGCCGATGGGCTGCACCTGCATTCGTTCACGGTGGACCCGCGGAACGCGCAGGACTACGCCGACAAGTTCGTCCAGCTGATCGACGACCGCGGCCAGATCCTGATGCAGTCGGCCGGCCTCGGCATCAGGCGCTCGCTCGTCGAGGGCGACAACCTGGTCAACGCCTTCGGCGGCCAGAGTCCGCTGTTCGAGGTGTCCATCAACGGGCGGCCCGGACGGATGACGGCGCTCGTGACGGCCACACGGCCTCGCTACCTGGTGGCCGTGGGCGTCTTCACGGACGGGCTCGAGGCGACGCTCGCGTGCCTGCGCCAGCTGCTGGTGGGCGTGTGGCTGGGGGCGCTGCTGCTGACGGCCGTCATCGGCTTCACGCTGGCGTCGCACGCGCTGGTCCCGATTCGGCGCATCACGCGCCAGGCCGCCACCATCGCCGAGGGCCAGTTCGACACGCGCCTCGACGAGCCGCGGCTCAACGACGAGATCGGACAGATGACGCGCCTGCTCAACGAGATGCTCGATCGCCTGCGCGCCGCGCTCGACGCCAACCGGCGCTTTGCGGCCGACGCATCGCACGAGCTGCGGAGCCCGCTGACGGCGATGCTCGGCGAGATCGACGTCACGCTGAAGCGCCCGCGCACGCCGGACGAATACCGCGACGTGCTGTCGACGCTGCACGAGCGTCTGCGGATGATGCAGGGCCTGACCGAGGACCTGATGCTGCTGGTGCGCGCGCAGGAGCGACACGAGACGCCGGTGACCGAGGTGCCGGTCCACGACCTGCTGCAGCACGTGGCCGCGGGCGTGGCGGACCTGGCGCGGGCGTCGGCCGTGGACGTCCAGGTGGAGGTGCCACGGGATCTCGTCGTCTACGGCGAGCCTCGGCTGCTCGAGCGCGTCTTCGACAACCTGCTGCGCAACGCCGTCCAGTACAACCGCCAGCAGGGCACGGTCCGCGTGACGGCCCGCGTCCATCCCGCCAGCGGCCGGTGGACCTCCGACCAGGTGGTGATCGCCGTGCGCGACTCGGGTGCCGGCATCCCGGACGCCGACCGCGAGCGCATCTTCGAGCGCTTCTACCGCGTGGACCCGTCCCGCTCCCGCCGCACGGGCGGCTCGGGCCTCGGCCTGGCCATCGCCCGCGAAATCGTCCAGCTGTTCAAGGGCATGATCCGCGTGGCCGAGTCGGACGCCTCGGGCACGACGATCGAGGTGCAGCTGCCCGGCGGCGCGTCGGCGTAGGGCGCGCGGCGTTCGCTCGGTCTCGCGCAACCGTCGTCAGCCGTCCGCTCTCCCCGACCGCGGCGGGAGCGCGGGTTGCCCGCCTGCGCCGACTGCGAGCACCGCGGGGGCGTCAGGTGCAAACACGACGCGCAGAGGGGCGACCGACGCGTGGGTTGGGGACCCACGCGGAGCTCACCGAGACGAATTCCGCGGAGCGTCGTGTTTCCGCGGTGTCGAGCCGGAGGCCAGACGGGCAACCCGCGCTCCCGCCGCGGTGGTGCCGGGATGGCGGCACGCTGCGCCCCCACTCGCGCCTGGGACGGCGCGCAGCCCGCGCGCTACCCGAGCGCGCCGCGGATCGTCGCCACCGCGTCGCCGATCGGCTCGAGCGCCAGGTAGCCGTAGAGCAGCAGCGCCGCGCCCAGCACCGTGTTGACGAAGGCGTGGTTGCGCATCGTCACCGGCATCCGCGGCGAGTTGTTCAGCCACAGCAGCGTGAAGATGGCGAACGGGAAGAAGAGCGAGCCGACGACGGTGTAGGCGAACACCAGCCACACCGGGCGCTGGATCACCAGCGCGGATATCGCCGCCAGCGACAGGTAGCCGGCCCACACGCGGTACGGCGTCCCTTGCTGCCCCCCTCGGGGCGTGCCGCGCCACAGGTGCCACAGGTCGTCGAACAGAAACGCCACGCCGTGCCAGACGCCGAGCACCGACGAGAAC
>CAWULT010000126.1:0-13071 GCA_963923455.1 uncultured bacterium | reverse complement strand
CCTACGACAGCTCCGACGGCATTCCCCAGGGGACGCTCGGGTGGCAGAGCGGCGTGACGGCCGTGCGGGGCGGCGACGGGCGGATGTGGTTTGCGGCCGGGCGAGGCGTCGTGACGATCGACCCGCGCACGCGGCCGCGCATGCAGCGCGCGCGGACGCCGGTGGTGGAAGGCGTGACCGCCGACGGCCGCACGCTCCTGCCGTCACGCGACCTGCAGCTGCCGTCGCGCACGTCGACCGTGCGCATCCAGTACGGCGCCGTCACCCTGTCCGGCGCCTCGAAGCTGCGCTTCCGCTACATGCTCGAAGGGGTGTCGGACACGTGGGTGTCGGCCGGGTCGGCGCGCGAGGCGGTGTTCACGGACCTGCCGTCGGGCGACTACCGCTTCCGGGTGAGCGCGACCTACGACGGCGAGTGGGCCGACGCGTCCACCTGGGAGTTCGCGGTGGCCCCGCCGTTCTACCTGACGCGGTGGTTCCTGATCCTCAGCGCGGTGGCGCTGGCGATGGTGCTCGTGGCGGCCTGGTGGCTGCGGCTGCGCTCGGTGCGCAACCAGTACGCGCTCGTGTTCGCCGAGCGCGCGCGGATGGGGCGCGAGATTCACGACACGCTGCTGCAGAGCCTGGCGGCCATCGGCTACGAGCTCGAGACGATCGCCGCGCAGGTGGACCCGTCGCAGGACCGGTTGCTGAACAGCGTCAAGCTGCTGCGGCGCCAGGTGGGGCACTCGCTGCGCGAGGCGCGCGAGTCGATCCTCGACCTGCGGCGCACGCCGATGAAGAGCCGGGGGCTCGTGCAGTCGCTCAAGGACCTGGCCGAGCACATGACGCGGACGGGGCTGCGGACCGAGTTGAGCATCGACGGCCCGCTCGGCTCCGTCTCCGACGAGGTCGACGTGCAGCTGTTCCGCATCGCGCAGGAAGCCGTCGGCAATGCCCGGCGGCACGGCAGCCCGACGCGGGTGCAGATGCGGCTGGCGCGCGCCGACGACGCACTGGTGCTCACGGTGCGCGACGACGGCAAGGGATTCGATCCGGACCAGTACGGGACGGCGCCCGATCAGGGGCGGCACCTCGGCCTGCAGAGCATGCGCGAGCGCGCGGCGCGGGTGCAGGGCCGGCTGGTCATCCACAGTGAGCCGGGACACGGGACGTCGATCGAGGCGACGGTGCCCCTGTCGGCGGCGTGAGACCGGGACGCGACCACGTGATGAACACACCGATGAAGTTGTTGATCGTCGAAGACCACCGCCTGGTGCGCCAGGGCCTGGTGCGCATCATCGAGCTGCAGCCCGACATGGCGGTGGTGGCCGAGGCCAGCACCGGCGAGGAAGCCGTCGCGCTGCACGCGCAGCACCGGCCCGACGTGACGCTGATGGACCTGCAGCTGCCGGGCATCAGCGGCATCGACGCGATTCGCGCCATCCGCGAGCGCGACCCGGGCGCGCGGATCGTCGTGCTGACGATGTACTACGGCGACGAGGACGTCTACCGCGCCTTCCGCGCCGGCGCGATGGCGTACGTGCTGAAGGACGCCGTGCTCGACGACCTCGTGCGGGTGCTGCACGACGTGCACCAGGGCAAGCGGGTGGTGCCGGCCGAGATCGCGGCGCTGCTCGACGCGCGCGCCAGCCAGCCGTCGCTGACCTCGCGCGAGCACCAGGTGCTGGAACTGCTGGTCACCGGCAAGCGGAACAAGGAGATCGCCGAGGTGCTGGGCATGAGCCGCGACACGGCCCGGGCCCACGTGAAGAGCATCTTCCAGAAGTTCAACGTCCACGACCGGACGGCGGCGATGGCCGAGGCGCTGCGCCGCGGCATCGTGCACTTGAAGTAGCCACGGCGCCAGGCGAAGGGCGATTGCCCAATGAGGCCTGAAATCGGCCTCGCGCCGCGGGTGCGGCGTTCGCCCTGCGGGGTCGTGTCAGTGCCCCCCCTACGGGGCAATTGTTTTCGCCGGCGCAACAACCGTATAACCTACCGGCTCCGCCACTTACCCCGGTTCGCCCCGTGGCGGCGCGGCCCCGGAACAGTCCGTCCGCCGTTCGCTCCCGACGGCATGTAGGAGACAGCAACGATATGAGGCGACTCACTCGTCTGGCGTGCGCGCTGCTCTGCGCCATGCTCGTGCCCGCGGCGGCCTTCGCCCAGGCGTCCATCACCGGTGTCGTCCGCGACACGTCCGGGGCGGTCATGCCCGGCGTGACCGTGGAGACCGCCAGCCCGGCCCTGATCGAGAAGGTCCGGACCGTGGTGACCGACGGCAACGGTCAGTACCGCTTCATCGATCTCCGTCCCGGCACGTACGCGGTGACGTTCTCGCTCGCCGGCTTCAGCACCGTCAAGCGTGAAGGCATCGAGCTGTCGGGCACCTTCATCGCGACGGTCAACGCCGACCTGCGCGTCGGCGCCCTGGAGGAGACGGTCACCGTGTCCGGCCAGTCGCCCATCGTGGACGTGCAGGCGTCGACCCAGCAGCGCGTGTTCACGCAGGAAGTGATCGAGGCCATCCCGGCCGGCCGCAGCCACATCAACCAGCTGGTGCTGATTCCCGGCCTCCAGGCCAGCCAGCCCGGCCGCGGCGCGCTGCAGGACGTCGGTGGCACGAACAACCTGCAGAACACCACCTTCGTGATCCACGGCAGCCGCCAGGGCGATACGCGGCTGCAGCTCGACGGCGTGCGCCTGGGGAACGTGCTCTCCGAGGGGCAGTTCTCGAACTACGTGCCCGACACGGGCATGACGCAGGAAGTCACCATCGACTACGCGGCCGTCTCGGCGGAGCAGCCCTACGGCGGCCTGCGCATCAACATCGTGCCCCGCGAGGGCGGCAACAGCTTCCGCGGCAGCATCTTCGCCACCGGCGTGAACGAGGGCTGGCAGAGCAAGAACATCACCGACGAGCTGAAGGCGAAGGGCCTGCCCGACCCGAACCGGATGAAGCAGGCCTACGACATCAATCCGTCGATCGGCGGCCCGATCGTCCGCGACAAGCTGTGGTTCTACGGCTCGGCCCGCTTCCAGGACAACCGGAACTTCGTGGCCGGCCTCTACGTGAACCGCAACGCGGGCGACGCCACCAAGTGGCTGCCCGATCCGGATCGCGGCCAGCAGGGCGTGTTCCGCGTGACGCAGAAGGGCGGCAACGCCCGCCTGACGTACCAGGCCGCGCAGAAGCACAAGTTCTCGTTCTACTACGACGACCAGGGCCGCATCTGGGACGACAGCCGCGCGACGATCTCGCCCGAATCGACGGTCGCCTACCGCTTCCCGGTGCTGCGCCTGGCGCAGGGCGCGTGGACGTCGACGATGACGAACCGGCTGCTGCTCGAGGCGCGCTTCGCCAACCGCGGCGAGGCGTTCGGCAACCAGTACCCGGAGGAGGGCAGCCCCTACCGGTCGCTCATCCCGGTGATCGAGCAGACCACGAGCCTGCAGTACCGCGGCAAGGGTGGTGACGGCGGGTCGAGCGCGCTCTTCGGCTACAGCTCGCAGAACATCAACACGGCCACCGCCTCGGTGTCGTACGTGACCGGGTCGCACTCGCTGAAGGCCGGGTTCTCCGACACGTGGGCGTCGACCAAGTCCGAGTCGCGCACCAACGACTCGGCGCTGCTCTACCGGTTCACCGCCGGCGTGCCGACGCAGTTCACGCAGTACGCGCCGGTCGCCAGCGGCCTGGGCTCGAAGGTCATCGGCGAGATCGGCGTGTTCGTGCAGGATCGCTGGACCATCAACCGCCTGACCATCAACGCGGGCATCCGCTACGACCAGTTCATCGGCGGCTACCCGGAGCAGACGATGGGGGCGGCCCTCTACATGCCGACGCGCAACTTCACGTTCCCGGCCACGACCGGGAACAACCTGAAGGACATCACGCCGCGCGCCCAGGTGGGCTACGACCTGTTCGGCAACGGCAAGACCGCGCTGAAGGTCAGCCTCGGCAAGTACGTGCTGGCGACGACGCCGACCGGCAACCCGGCGGCCCTGGTCACCTCGGCCACGCGCGCCTGGGTCGACAACAACAACAACTACCGCGTCGATTGCGACCTGGTGTCGCAGGCGGCGCAGAGCCCGGCCACGACGGGGAGCGTCGACACCTGCGGCGCGGGGCTGGCCACCTGGGGCACGCTGTCGTCGATCCCGGCGTTCAATCCCGACACGCGCTTCGGCTGGGGCAACCGTCCGTGGAACGCCGAGTTCTCGACGAGCATCCAGCACGAGATCGTGCCGCGGGTGGGCATCGAGGCCGGCTACTTCCGCCGCTGGTACGGCAACTTCCTGGCGATCGACAACCGCGCCAGCGCGGCCTCGGACTTCAGCCCGTACAGCATCACGGTGCCGCAGGATTCGCGCCTGCCGAACGGCGGCGGCAACACGATCACGGGGCTCTACAACATGAACCCGAACGTGTTCGGCCGGCTCGACCAGTACACGACCTTCGCCAGCGACTTCGGCAAGCAGACCGAGGAGTGGAACGGCGTCGACGTCAGCGTGAACGCGCGCCTGCAGAACGGCGTGCTGCTGCAGGGCGGCTTCAACACCGGCCGGACGATCACCGACAACTGCGAGGTGGCGGCCAAGGCCGGCAACACGACGAGCGGCTTCGGTCTGGCGCTGGTCGACAACCCGACGCAGCTCTACTGCCACAACGAGGGCAAGTTCCTTCACCAGGTCAAGATGCTCGGCACCTACGTCGTGCCGGTCATCGGCCTGAACGTGGCGGCGACGCTGCAGAGCGGCCCGGGGCCGAACATCATCGCCAACCTGATCGTGCCGAACGCCCAGGTCCAGCCGTCGCTCGGCCGTCCGCTCTCGGGCGGCGCCGCCAACGTGACGGTCAACATCGTGGAGCCGAACACGCTCTACGGTGACCGCGTGAACCAGTTCGACATCCGCCTCGGCCGCACCTTCCGGTTCGGCGCGCGCCGCGCGATGATCAACTTCGACATCTACAACGCGCTGAACTCCAGCGTCGTGCTGCAGATGAACAACAACTACGCCGTGTGGCAGACGCCGCAGCGCATCATGGACGCGCGTCTGTTCAAGTTCAGCGGGCAGTTCGACTTCTAGTCGCCTGACGGCGGCCAGCAGTCTCCCCGCTCTCGCAGGGGTTCGGGCATGAAGGCACGGCGGTTCGTTCCACTCGTCACCGTCTGGGCCACCGTGATGGTCGCGGCGGCGCCGCAGTCGGGCGGCCCGCCCGTGCCGGCCGCCGCCCGTGCGGCCGGCGTCGTTCCGGCGCCGGCCCGCGCGGACCAGGCGCCCCCTCCCGCGAGCGTCACTCCAGCGCGTCCGGCGCCTTCCGCGCCGGACGCGTCCTTCGACTCCGCCAGCCTCAAGCAGTTCGTCGACCGGTACTGCGTGGCCTGCCACAACGGCCGCGCGCAGACCTCGGCCACCGCCTCGGGCGTCGTGCTCGACAGGGTCGACACGGCGCGGCTGGCCGCCGACGGCGCCATCTGGGAGAAGGTGGTGCGGAAGATGCGGACCGGCTCGATGCCGCCGGCCGGCATGCCGCGCGCCGACGCCGCCACGCAGGACCGCTTCATCGCCCACCTCGAGGACGTGCTCGACCGCGAGGGCGCGGCCCATCCCAACCCCGGACGCCCGGCGCCGCACCGGCTGAACCGTGCGGAGTACGCCAACGCCATCCGGGATCTGCTCGCGCTCGACGTCGACCCGGCCGGCCTGCTGCCGCCGGACGACTCGGCCAACGGCTTCGACAACAACGCGGGCGTGCTCGGCGTGTCGCCGGCCCTGCTCGAGCGGTACCTGTCGGCGGCCGGCAGGATCAGCGCGCTCGCCGTGGCCGATCGGTCGATTGCGGCCGGCTCGGAGACCTATCGCGTGCGCGGGGACGCCTCGCAGGGCAGCCACCGCGAGGGGCTGCCGTTCGGCACGCGCGGCGGGCTGCTCGTGACGCACACGTTCCCCCTCGACGGGGAATACGTGATCAAGGTGAAGCTGCTCGAGACCAACCTGGGGCAGATCCGCGGGCTCGAGCACCCCCACCAGCTCGAGATCGCCGTGGACGGCGAGCGCAGACTGCTGGCGCCGGTCGGTGGCGCCGACGACTACACGAAGGCGGCCGTCAACGCGACCGACATCGTCAACGCGCTCGACCAGCGGCTGCAGGTGCGGGTGCGCGTGCCCGCGGGGCAGCGCCCGGTCAGCGTGGCGTTTCTCGCGCGGCCGTCGGTGCAGGGCGGTAACCGCCTGCAGCCGTTCGAGCGCACGACGCTCATCGCCACGGACCACCTCGGCCTGCCGCACGTCGAGAGCGTGACGATCAGCGGGCCGTTCAACGCGACGGGCGGGGCCGACACGCCCAGCCGGCGGCGGGTCTTCACGTGCAGGCCGGCGAATGCCGCGGCCGAGCCCGCCTGCGCGCGGACGATCGTCTCGACGCTGGCGCGGCGGGCGTACCGGCGTCCCGTGACCGCGGCCGACGTCGACCCGCTGATGACCTTCTACCAGGCGGGCCGCAAGGACGGTGGCTTCGAGCGCGGCATCGAGCTGGCGCTGCGGGCGGTGCTCGTCAGTCCCCGGTTCATCATGCGCCTCGAGCGCACCCCGGCGGGCGCCGGCTCGGCGCCGTACCGGCTCGGCGACGTCGACCTGGCGTCGCGGCTGTCGTTCTTCCTGTGGAGCAGCATTCCCGACGACGAACTGCTCGACATGGCCGCGCGCGGCACGCTGCAGCGGCCGGCCGTGCTCGACGCGCAGGTGCGCCGCATGCTGGCGGACCCGAAGGCGCAGGCCCTGGTCGACAACTTCGCGGGACAGTGGCTGCACATCCGCAACCTGCGCAGCGCCACACCCGACAAGAACGAATTCCCGGACTTCGACGACGACCTGCGCCAGGCGTTCGCGCGCGAGCTCGAGCTGTTCATCGGCAGCATCATCCGCGAGGACCGCAGCGCGCTGGAGCTGTTCACGGCCGACTACACGTTCGTCAACGAGCGGCTGGCGAAGCACTACGGCATCCCGAACGTCTACGGCAGCCACTTCCGCCGCGTGACCGTGTCGGAGGAGCCGCGCAAGGGGCTGCTCGGCAAGGGCGGCATCCTCCTCGTGACGTCGCACGCCGATCGGACGTCGCCGGTCGTGCGCGGCAAGTGGATCCTCGACAACCTGATCGGCACGCCGCCGCCCCCGCCGCCGGGCGCGGTGCCTCCGTTCCCGGAGCCGGGCGAGGGCGTGCAGACCGTGCGGCAGCGGATGGAGATGCACCGCGCCAACCCGGTGTGCGCGAGCTGCCACAAGGTGATGGACCCGATCGGCCTCGCGCTCGAGAACTTCGACGCGGTGGGCACGTTCCGGACCCAGGAGTCCGGAGTGCCGATCGACGCCTCGGGCGTGCTGGGCGACGGCACGAAGATCGACGGGGCCGTGACGCTGCGCCAGGCGCTGCTGCGGCGGCCCGAGGTGCTGATGGGCACGCTGACCGAGAAGCTGCTGACCTATGCGCTCGGCCGCGGGCTCGAGGCGTACGACATGCCGACCGTGCGGGCCATCGTGCGCGCCGCTGCGCGCGACGACTACCGCATGTCGACGCTGATTCGTGAGACGATCAACAGCGCTCCGTTCCGGATGCGCCAGCCCGAGCCGGCGACGGCGCCCGCGGGGCAGGCCGCCAGCGTCCGCGACGTGGATGCGCCCGTGACCGCGGTGGCCGCGGCGCGGCGGGGAGAGACCAGGCCATGACGCTTCGGACCAGACAGGCCCTGTCGCGGCGCACGTTCCTGCGCGGCGCGGGTGTCGCGCTGGCCTTGCCGCTGCTCGACGCGATGGTGCCGGCCGCGCGCGTGCTCGCGCAGACGGCCGCGGTGTCGCCGAAGCGTCTCGGGTTCGTCTACATCCCGCACGGCGTGATCATGACCCAGTGGACGCCGTCCACCGTGGGCGCCGGCCTCGAGTTCACGCCCATCCTGAAGCCGCTCGAGCCGTTCCGCGATCAGCTCGTCGTGGTCAGCAACACGCAGCGCGCCGAGGCCAACAGCAACCACGCCGTGTCGGCCGCGTGCTGGCTGACGGGCGTGCCGCCCAGGCGGACCGACGGCCCGGACTTCCGCGCCGGCACGTCGGTCGACCAGCTCGTGGCGCGGCGCATCGGCCAGGACACGACGTTTCCGTCGCTCGAGGTGGCCACCGAGGACTTCACCGGCCTGCTCGGTGCCTGCGACCCCGGCTACAGCTGCGCGTACATGAACACGCTGAACTGGCAGTCGCCGACGGCGCCGCTGCCGATGGAGATCAACCCGCGGGTGGTGTTCGAGCGCCTGTTCGGGGGCGGCGGCACGGCCGAGGAGCGCCAGCACCGGATGGCGACCGACCGGAGCCTGCTGGACTTCGTGACGTCCGACCTGCAGGCCCTGCAGACGGGCCTCGGCGCGAGCGACCGCCGGCGCCTCGACGAGTACGTGACCAACGTTCGCGAGATCGAGCGGCGGATTCGCCGCGGCGAACAGCAGGTGGCGGCGCAGCCCGAGCTGCCCGACGCCCCGGTGGGGGTGCCCGAGTCGTACGACGAGCACGTCGCGCTGATGTACGAGCTGCTGGCACTGGCGCTCCAGGCCGACCTGACCCGCGTGTTCACGTTCATGATGGCGCGCGAAGTGAGCCAGCGGACCTACCCGGAGCTGGGCGTCACCGAACCGCACCACACCATCTCGCACCACGGCAACCGGCCGGCGGCGATCGCGGGCCACGCCAAGGTCAACACGTACCACGTGAGCCTGTTCGCCCGCTTCCTCGACAGGTTGCGCAAGACGCCCGACGGCGACGGCTCGCTGCTCGACCACTCGCTGCTGGTGTACGGCAGCGGCATGAGCGACGGCAACGGCCACACGGGTGGTCCGCTGCCGCACGTCGTCGTCGGCGGCGCGACGAAGATGAAGGGCGACCGTCACGTGGCCCCGCCCGTGGGCACGCCCGCCGCCAACCTGATGCTGACCGTCGCCCAGCGCTTCGGCGTCGAAGCCGAGAAGTTCGGCGTCAGCACGGGGACCGTCGACCTGTAGGAGGCCGCATGACGACGACGTGGGGCCCGTTCCTCAGCCGCCGCACGGTGCCGCGCCGGACCGTCCTGCGCGGCCTGGGAGCCGCGCTGGCGCTGCCGCTGCTCGACGCGATGGTGCCGGCGCTGACGCCCGTCGTCCAGACGGCTGCCGCCCCGCGCCGCCGCCTCGGGTGCGTCTACATCCCGCACGGCGCCATCATGGACCGGTGGACGCCGGCCACCTCGGGCGCCGGCTTCGACCTCTCGCCGATCCTGCAGCCGCTGGCGCCGTTCAAGCAGCAGCTCGTCGTGGTGACCAACCTGGCGCGCCCGGAAAAGGGCGTGGACACCAACCACGCCGGCGCGCCGTCGTCGTGGCTGGCGGGCGTACCGCCGAAGTTCACGGCCGGTCCCGACTACCGGCTGGGCGTCACGCTCGATCAGGTGGTGGCCAACCACATCGGGCAGGAGACGACGTTTCCGTCGTTCGAGGTGGCCACCGAGGACTTCGCGGGCCTGATCGGCGACTGCGCGCCGGGCTTCAGCTGCGCCTACATGAACACGCTGAGCTGGCGCACGCCGACGACGCCGCTGCCGATGGAGATCAACCCGCGGGTGGTGTTCGACCGGATGTTCGGGGGCGGCGGCACCGCGGAGCAGCGGCGCCGGCGGATGCAGACCGACCGGAGCCTGATCGATTTCGTCGCGACCGACCTGCAGGCGCTGCGCTCGGGCCTGGGCACGCGCGACCGCGCCCGGCTCGACGAATACCTGACCGACATCCGCGAGATCGAGCGCCGCATCTCGCGCGCCGAGGCGCAGGCCGACGCCGTGCCAGAGGTACGCGAGGCGCCGGTGGGCGTGCCGGAGTCGTTCGAGGAGCACGTGGCGCTGCTGTTCGACCTGCTCGCCATGGCGTATCAGGCCGACCTGACACGGGTGTTCAGCTTCATGCTGGGACGCGAGTTGAGCCAGCGCACGTACCCGGCCATCGGCGTCACCGAGCCGCACCACACCATCTCGCACCACCAGGGTCGCGTGGCGCAGATCGAGGCGCACGCGAAGGTCAACACCTACCACGTGTCGGTGTTCGCGAAGTTCGTCGCCCGGCTGGCGGCCACGCCCGACGGCGACGGCTCGCTGCTCGACCACTCGCTGCTGCTCTATGGGAGCGGCATGGGCAACGGCAACGTGCACGCGGCCGACCACTTGCCGACACTGCTCGTGGGCGGCGCGGCCGGCGCGATGCGCGGCGACCGTCACCTCGTCGTGGCCGACCTGACGCCGAACATCAACCTGCTTCGCGCGGTGGCCGAGAACTTCGGCCTGCCGCCGGATACGATGGGCGAGGGCTCCGTCCGGGTGCCCCTCTAGGCCCTGCCGCCGGAACCGTATGGTGACTCGATGAGAAGGCGAGTGCTGGTCGCGCTGGTGGCCGCCGCGGTGGGCGTCGCCCCGCGCGTGGGCGCGCAGTCGGCCGCGACCCGCGTGATCGAGGCGGTGAAGGCCGGCGACCGCGCCGCGCTCGGCAGGCTGGTGGCGGGGCGCGCCGACGTCAACGCGGCCGAACCGGACGGCACGACCGCGCTGCACTGGGCGGCCAGGAACGGCAGCGTCGAGCTGGCGCAGGCGCTGCTGCGCGCCGGCGCCAGCGCCACGCCGGCCAATCGTTTCGGCGTCACGCCGCTCGGCCTCGCTGCGCAGAACGGCGACGCCGCGATGCTGCGCCTGCTGCTGGACGCGGGCGCGCCGGTGAGCACCGCGACGCCCGAGGGCGAGACCGTGCTGATGACGGCCTCGCGCACTGGACGCCCCGAGGCCGTGCGCCTGTTGCTCGACCGCGGCGCCGATCCGAACGCGCGCGAGACGTGGCAGGGCGAAACCGCCCTGATGTGGGCCGCGGCGGAGAACCACGCCGAGGTGGTGAAGCTGCTCGCGTCGAAGGGCGCCGATCTCGACGCGCACTCGAAGACGCTCGAGTACCCGAACGTCAAGGTCGACTTCTCGACGACGGTGTTCATCGCGATGCCGCACGGCGGGTTCACGCCGCTGATGTTCGCGGCGCGTGAGGGCGCGCGCGAGGCGGCGCTGGCGCTGGCCGACGCCGGCGCGATGCTCGACGCGGCCGATCCCGACGGCACGACGGCGCTCGTGCTGGCCATCATCAACGCCCACTACGACGTGGCGGCGGCCCTGCTCGACAAGGGCGCCAACCCGAACGCCGGCGACTCGGCGGGCATGGCCGCGCTCTACGCCGCCGTCGACATGCGGCACCTGGAGCCGCTCGTGAACCGCCCGTCGCCGAAGCCGTCCGGCAGGCTGGGGGCGCTGGACCTGATCCGGCTGCTGCTCGACCGGCGCGCGGACCCGAACCAGGCGCTGAAGACGCCGCTGCTGATGCGGCAGCACAACTTCGGTGACGCCAGCCTCGGTGCGGGGGCCACGCCGCTGATGCGGGCGGCGAAGGTCAGCGATGCCGCGCTGATGCGACTGCTCCTCGAGAAAGGTGCCGACCCGAACGCGCGGATGAAGAACCAGACGACCGCGCTGATGGTGGCCGCCTCGCGTCCGCTGCGGAACGGGCCGCCCGAGAAGGCCACGAACGAGGCGATCGCGCTGCTGATCGACCGCGGCGCCGACGTCAACGCCGCCAACGACACCGGGGAGACGGCGCTGCACGTGGCCGTTGGGCGCGGCGACGCGGTCGTCAGGTTCCTGGTGGAGAAGGGCGCGCGCCTCGACGCCACGGACAAGTACAACCGCACGCCGCTCGATGTGGCGATGGGGGCGCCCGGCCGTCCCGGCCGCGGCGGCGCCCCGGCCGAGCGGGGCCCCGTGCGCGAGAGCACGGCCGTGCTGCTGCGGCAGCTGATGGGCCTGCCTCCCGCACCGGCCCAGCCCACGCCGTCCCCGTCGGCTGGCGCAGAACCCGCAGCTCCCTGACGGCGCCGCGCGCCACCACCCTTCCGAGCCGTGGCACACTGAGGCCACGTTTCGCTCAGGGGGATTCATGGCCAGAACCATCACAGGACGCCGCGCGATGATCGCCGGCCTCGGCGCCGTTGCGGCCGCCGGCGCCCTCAGCGGCCGCACGGCCCGTGCGCAGGGTGCGTCCGCGCCCGCGCCGTTCGCGCCCGCGCTCCACGCCGAGGACGACTGGATGTCGGCGATGCGCGGCAGGCACCGCATCGTGCTCGACGTCACCTCGGCCGACGGCGTGCCCGACGCCATCCGCTTCACGGGGAACCTCTTCACCGGGCACAAGACCGGCTACGACGTCGACGAGGCGGACGTGGCCATCGTCATGTGCCTCCGGCACGGCGCGACCGGCTACGGATACGGCGACGCCTTCTGGGCGAAGTACGGCCGGATCATCGCGCCGAACGCGGCGCCCGTGCCCACCGCCAATCCCTACGCGCTGGCGCCGCTCGCCCGCCGCGGCGTGCAGTTCATGGTGTGCGGCACGGCCAGCCGTGGCCTGGCGGGCCGGATCGCCGGGCAGGGCGGCGACGCCGAGGCGGTGCTGACGGAGATGCGGGCCAACCTGCTGCCGAGCGCCCGCATCGTCGCGGCCGGCGTGGTGGGTGTGGTGCACGCGCAGGAGCGGGGCTTCTCCCTGATCTACGTGGGCTAGGCTGGCCGCGATGGCGGCCCGACAGAGGGGCTGCGCTGTACCCATGGACATCACGAATCTGAACGTGGCCGTCGTCGGGTCGGGTACCGGCGGGGCCGCCACGGCGCTGCTGCTCGCCCGACAGGGGGCCCAGGTGACGCTCTTCGAGCGCATCCGGCAGGTGACCGCGCTCGGCGCCGGCATCGGTCTGGCCGAGAACGGCCTCGCCGTGCTGGAGCGGTTGGGGCTGCTGGCGGCCATCGAGGCCGTGTCGTGCGACGTGGGGACCGGGCGTGTCGTGACCGGCGAGGGGCGCCTGCTGCTGGCGGCGCCGACGCCGGCGCCGCGCGTGCGGATGCTGCGCCGGCAGGCGCTGCAGCAGGTGCTGCTCGACGCCGTGGCGGCCAGCACCTCGGCGCCGCGGCGCATCGCGATCCGTGGCTCGCCCGCCACG
>CAWULT010000125.1:0-13261 GCA_963923455.1 uncultured bacterium | reverse complement strand
CGTCAGAAGCGGCCCCGCTCCAACTTGCACCCGTCTGGTAATGGGGGCAACGTCACAACCCCGCCGGAGTTCAACAATCTGTGGTCCGCTTGACCGGGGAGTCTTCCGTTCAATGACCAGGGAAGCTTACGGTTCTAGTCTTCAAGTTCAATCCGAGCACCGAGGCTTCGGCTGTCTTCACTGCCAAAGTCAACCGGCCGCCACGTTCGCGACACTTCGACGTCGAAGATCGCCCCAACGGACGGCAGGTTCACTTGGAGCAGTTGTGGCGTGGCATCGTGCTGAAGTTTATCCAGCAGCGGCCCTGCAGAACTAGACACGCGCAGCGCTACGGGATGCTCGGCGGCGTCGGGATGCTGGATGGCAATGGCTAGCACCACCTCGCGGGCCGGTCCGGGAAGAAACACGGTGGCGTGTGTCCCGCTCGTCCAGCGGAATGTCTTCCCTTGTGAGTCGAGCTCGGGAGCGTAGGCTCCGCTCACGAACTCGCGCTGAAATCGCTGCGCCCGGGCTACGGGTCCTAGCGCTCGGCGCGTCGGCCCCAAGTGCAGTGCCAGGAAGGCCACGAGCGAGGCTAGGCCGAGCCACGGCCACAGCGGACACTTGGTGCGCCGGCCCGGCAGGGTGGCCGGGGCAGGCGTTTGTGGCACGCAGAGGCTCGCGAGTAGCAGCGCGAACGCGATGAGCACCACGGGGTGCTGGGTGGGAATGCCCACGCAGGACACCACGCCGAATCCAAGCAGTACTACGGCAGAGGTGAAACGCATGTGGTCCAGTTCACGAGTGGTGGCTACAGTCCTGAGCACCAGTCGTGCGGAGGCCAGCGAGAGGAGCAAACAGGGCCACACGCCAAGCACGCCAAGTTCGGCCACCTGATGACGCCACCAGTTCTGGGCGTTGTCGAACGGTACTACTCGGCCCACCACCTCGCGTCCATAATCCGGTGCGAGCACGTTGAACGTCCCGACCCCGACACCTGCAAGCGGAAATTCGCGGATCATCGCCACGGCCACAGGGCCGTAGCCCGTGCGACGCCACATCTCTTCGAGGGTCGTATCCGGAGTTCCGTGTAGCCCCTGCACGGCGCGAGCGAGGGGTCCGAGAGCACCGCTTGACGCGACGACACCGATCCACACGCTGGCCACGACCCATGTGGTCCAGCGGCGTAGTCCTGCGATTGCGGGTCGAGCGTCACAAACCATCAAGCCAGTCACGCCAAAGAGAGCCAGTAGTGCCGCCGTTCTGGAGCCAGACATCCAGATGCCTCCGGCGGTGACGAGTCCCAGCGCACGCCACAGGCGCGCGTGCCCTGGCGTCATTGCTTTGGCGTCGAGCCACATGATCGGCAGCATCATGGCCGCCAGCGCGCCGTAAGCGTTGGCGTCGTGGAGGGTCGAGGCCGCCCGCCGCAAGCCCGGCCATGGATCCAGGCTCAGCGCCGACAAGTCGACTGAGCCCTGATACACGGCCACGGCGCTGCACACCGCAACTCCGCCGCAGAGCGCACGCCGGAGCAGCGTGATCGACCGGGGATGGTCGATGATCCACTCGAAGAACAACAACCCCATGAGCGGAGCGACTGTCGAGAACGCGATCCAGCTTTCGACCTGCGGGATCGAGAGCATGGCATAGCCACCGATGGCGCCCTCGTCGTATAAGCGCGATAGGTCCGGGCCAGCCTCCCGGACGAGTAGCACGGGCCAGAGCAGCGTGAGTATCAGCGCCCAGAAACTCGCGGCGCCTCGCATCCCGGCTGGCAGACCCCACCCATCTCGTCTGGACGCCGGTAACAGCAGCACGAAGCCAGCCAGCAGCCAGAGCGATTGCCACGCGCTGAACACCGAGCGCCCCGACAGCGCCGCGAGCGACGCCGGCATCAGAGGACCGCCCGCACACCACACGGCGAAGGCGCCGGTCCGCCAGCGTCTAGCGCAGAACGCGAAGAGCGCCAGCGCGCCAATGGCACCGGCTGTCATCGTGCCCGACACACCCGGCGACACGGACCAGGCTATGCCGCAGAGCAGTGGCACGCTGGCGCACGTCAGCCACTTGCTGGCGCGGTCGGCCCGTACGGCTACTTCGAGCGTCGCCTGCCCCACAGATGCGAGGGTAACAGCTGGAGCGGATCGAAATCGAGATCGAAAGGCATGTGCCAGAAAGAACCGACGTATTTATACCTGTATTGAAAGACTGGTCTGGTCGAATGATGTTCATTAAACTAGAATCTAAATTTACTAATCATCATCAAATAGTGCTTGGTCATGAAGTGAACACTCTCGTTTACTTCTCTCCGGTTCCGTGGAGAAGTTACCCTCAGCGACCACACGCGTTCGTGCAGGGGTTCCTGTCATCGGGGGGTGCGCGGGTAGTGTGGGTGGATCCTTATCCCCTGCGCTTCCCGCACTTCAAAGATTTGCGACCGAGGCCGTACGTGACCCAGGTAGAACCGGACGACCCGCGAGTCACGTGCGTGCAGCCATTTTCGATCCCTCTTGAGCCATTGCCGATGGGTTCTCGCCTCGTGCGTTCGCTCGCCTGGCCCCCACTACGATCCCGCATCGCGCAGGCGGTCGATGGTCCCACTCGCGTGGCGATACTGATCGGGCGGCCCAGCACCTGCGCCCTGGCAGCCCTTCGGGACATCCCCCACGCGTGGAGTGGCTACGACGCCATGGACGACTACCCGGAGTTCTACTCGGGGCGTGCCCGGCGCCTCTGTATGAACACCGAGCGCGCCATCGTGCGCACGGTGCACACGGTGGTCACGTCATCCACAGGACTCTGGAACAAGTTCGCGGACGCCAGTGCTCGAAGGGTCATGCTCCGCAATGGATTCTCGATGACGGGATTGCCGCCACTAGGCCCGCGTGACACATCTGCGCCAGCAGTCTTTGGCTACGTGGGCTGCATCTCGCAGTGGTTCGACTGGTCGTTCGTGCTGAACCTGGCCCACACCCTTCCGCAGGCTCGTGTCAGACTCGTGGGTCCCGTACACGGCCGGGTGCCGGCACTGCCACCCAATGTAGAACTCTGCCCTCCTTGTTCGCATGTAGACGCCATTGCCCATCTCCGCCGCTTCTCGGTGGGCATCATCCCGTTCGTGGACACGGCGCTGACACGAGCGGTGGACCCGATCAAATACTACGCCTACCGCGCGATGGGACTTCCCATCATCTCGACGCGCTTCGGTGATATGCGCCTCTCGGACCGCAGGCAAGGCGTCTTCTTCGCCTCCTCGCACCAAGACTTCCACGACGCGGCGCTCGCGCTGACCCACAGCACCATCACGCCCACCGATGTGGCCGCGTTTCGCGAAACCCACGACTGGAGTCGTCGCTTCGAGGACGCGCAGTTCTTCTCGCGCGTGTTGCCACTCTGAGTCGTCCGGCATCCCTTTCGCGCATCCTGTGTGTACTCGGCACCAGACCGGAGGCCATCAAGATGGCGCCCGTGATCCGTGCCCTCCGTGCCACGGACTGGTGCAACGTGGCGGTGTGTCACACCGGTCAGCATCCCGACCTCGTGGCCCCGCTTGTGTCAGACCTGGGTCTGGCTCCGGATTTCGCGCTCGCGCCCGAACCACGTGATCGCTCCCTGTCCGGCCTCGCCGCAGCCATCCTGTCGGCGGTGTCGTCGGTGCTCAGGACTTGGCAGCCGCAGTGGGTCTTGGTGCAGGGCGACACCAGTTCGGCGTACGCGGCGGGACTCGCGGCGTTCTATGAGGGCATGCGGGTGGGCCACGTCGAGGCAGGGCTTCGCACTACTACGCGCACGCGCCCGTTTCCCGAGGAGGTGCATCGGCGCATGCTGGGCCATCTCACCGATCTGCACTTCGCACCAACGGCTGCCGCGGCAGAGGCCCTGCTCGCCGAAGGCGTCCCGTCCGCGACGATCGTCGTGACCGGCAACACGGCGATCGATTCGCTGCGTTGGTTGATCGAACATCAGGCGGCGCCAGACACGGAGTCGGAGTGCCCGACCGGTCTGAAGCTGCTGGTCACCATGCATCGTCGGGAAAACGCCGCGCACGGCTTCGCCGGTGTCTGTGAGGCCCTGCGCGCGCTCGTGCGTGCCTACGGCCCCAGACTGCAGATCGACCTACCAGCCCATCCGAATCCTCACGTACAGGCGGTGCTGCGCTCCAGTCTGCCAGACATGCCAACCGTCCGGGTGATGGCACCGCTCGCGTACCCGGCGTTCGTGCAGGCGATGCGACGCGCCACGCTGATCCTGACCGACTCCGGAGGTGTCCAGGAAGAGGCCGTATATCTCGGGAAACCGGTCCTCGTACTCAGAGACGAAACCGAGCGTGTGGAGGGCGTGGCTCATGGGGCCGCGGTTATCGTGGGGACGCATCCAGAGCGCATCGTCCAGGAAACGTCACGACTGCTGGACGATCCCGATGCCCGTGTGCAGATGGCCCGAGAGCGCCTGCTCTACGGCGACGGCCACGCCGCCGACCGGATTGTCGCAGCGCTACACGACCGACTCAGGTAAGGCCGTTCGCTCCAGCACCTCCGCGTAGCAGCTCATGGCTGGCTCGACGCCCCCGTGGAACACCAGACGTCCCTGTTCGAGAACACACGCGGACGTGCACATCGCGCGAATCGCATCGACAGAATGCGACACCAAGACGATCGCGGTTCCTCGTTCGCGCATCAAGTGCAGAGTACGGATGCACTGCCGTTTGAATCGGTCGTCGCCCACCGCGAATACCTCGTCCAGCAGGAGTACGTCGGGCGAGAGGTGTACACACACCGCAAACGCCAGCCGCATCAGCATGCCGGTCGAGAGCGTCTTGGCCGGCTGATGCATGCGTCCCTCGAGTTGCGCATAGTCCACGATCGATGGGTAGAGACGCGCCATGTCTCGGCGGGACACGCCGTACAGGGAGGCGATCAGATGCGCGTTGTCGCGCCCGCTCAACTCCGGATGCAGCCCCGCCCCGAGTTCGATGATCGACACGAGCCTGGCATCCCGGCGCACCTGCACCCGCCCTCGCGTTGGGGGGTAAAGACCGGAGATGAGTCGAAGCAACGTGCTCTTGCCGGACCCGTTTCGGCCAATTAATCCCACGGCCTCGCCCGGCTGCACACGGAGAGACACATCGTCCAGGGCCGTCCGGGTCTCGATCTGCCACCGAAGCGACGGATGTACCCAGGACAGAAGCGCCACCTTGAGCTGCGGCGAGTAGTTGTAGCGGACCTCGAAATGCTTACTGGCCCGGTCCACTACCACGAGGTCGGTCACAATACCTCCACCATTGACCTATCGAGTCGCGCAAAGAGCATGAGCCCTCCGTACGCCGCGAGGAGCGCGTAGGCGGTCATCGCCAACCACGCGCCGCCCGACGGCACCTGTCCGTGGACGAGCAGAGCCTGATAGCCAAGGACGAACGGCGTCGCCGGGCTCCACACGATCAGAGTGCGTATAGCGTCCGGGACTCGCGCGATGTCATACACAATCGGCGAGGCCCAGAAGAGCATCGGCAGCGACACCTCGACGAGATGCCTCACGTCGCGATACGAAACGCAAAGTGCCGAGAGCGCCAGCGCCCATCCCCACGCGAACACCGACAGCAGCAAGACCAGCGCAGGCAAGCACCACAGGGACAAGAGCAACTGATGACCGGCCACCGTGAACCCGGCCGTGAGCACAATCACGAGCAGCAGCAGGTGCTGTACGAGGTGGAATATCGTCACGGCGAGCGGGAGAATGGCGCGTGGCACGTTCATGACGCGGAGCAGTCCGGTGTTGTCTACGATGCAGGACGTGGACGCTGACACGACTGCCGCGAAGTACGACCAAGCAGACAGTCCTACGAAGAGCAGCAGCACGAAGCGGGGATTGGTGTTGCCCACGATGTACTTGAACGCCAGCGTATACACCGCCAGGAGGGAGAGTGGATTCAGTAGCGACCACACAACGCCTAGCAGCGACCCTCGGTACTTCAACTGCAGGTCTCGGGCCACGAGGTTACGCAGCAGATGCGTGTGCGACACCGCATGCGCGCAGACGCGCAAAGGCGAGCCGCCGGCGAACGCGTCGATGAACGTTGCCGAGGTGTCACTGTTCGTCGTCGTCATGGCGCTCTATCTTCCACGCATAGCCGCCGGTCGGCGCATGCGGCGGAGGATATCGGCCGCAACGGCGGCGAGCACGGCCACCTGCCCCACCTTCCTGGCGCCGAAGCTCGCCAGCCGAGACGGCATGGTCGGCAGCGTCGGGTCCCAGTGGTCCGTCATCAGGGCCCGCAGTTGGCTACGGACGCCGATGTCTCGCGGGATGTACAGGTCTCGTTGTGCAGCGTACGATGCGAGATTTCCGGCAATGACGGTTCGACACACGTGCCAGAAGGTGAACCTGCTGGACTGGACTTCGTGGATCACTTCGGCACGGGGCTCGATACCGATCCGATAGCCCAGCCTCTGGATCACTGCGCTCGCCACGAGTTCTTCTCCGCCCCAGTAATTGCTGCCCACGCGGCCGAACGCAGAGCGAAAGCCTCCCGCCTCCCGCAAGGCCTGCCGACGGGCTGCCCAGTTGGCCCCCCAAGGGAACTCCCACCAGTGGGACACCGTCGTGAACTCGGTGTAGCCCGTCACAAAGTGGCTCCAGTACTTTTCCCATCCCGGTCGGACGGCACTGGGCCTCGGCTCGGGCACACGGAGCCGAATGTGCCCCCCGACCACCCCGACGTCCGCATGCGTGTCGAACGCCTGCATCACGTGCGCGAGCCAGTCTGGCTGCGGCACCGAGTCGTCATCGAGGAAGCAGATGATGGCTCCCGAGGCTGCAGCAAGGCCCGCATTGCGAGCCAGAGACAGGCCGGGAGCCGGCCACTTCACAGTGCGAACGGAGACGCGCCCGTCCTTCTTGAGCAGCGAGACGGGGTTGATGGCACACGCGGCACCATCGGCGCTGTTGTCCACCAGAATCACTTCGTACGAATTGCAGCCTTCCTGAGAACAGACGGCATCAAGTGTGCGTGCCACCTGCTGGTCCCCTCTGTTGGTGCAAATGATGATCGACGCCTTGCAGGAGGTCACCTCTGGCTCTTCTGCGGCGCGTTCGAGGCGCTGCAGCGCTCGCTGCTTCGTCCAGATATCGACGGTGCGCACCAGCGTCTGGAGATCGGCCACGCGCCACCAACGCTGTGGCACGGCAGCCTCGGACGGCTCCCCCAACGTAATGAGCTGGTGCCACCCGGCGTGGGCGTGGATATCAGTGCCGCCATCGATCGCGACGAACACACTTGGCACCTGTGGCGGCACTTGCATCGACGGTGCCTGACGTGCCTCCAAGGCGGACCCGGCTTTGACATATACCAGGGGCATCTCGTGCATCGGCAGCGCATGGAGCGGGTGCTCCAGAGACCACACGACGTGTCCGACCGACGCGACGGCCGCCGAGAGACCAGGATCGGCTTGCAGGATCCAGACCATCGGCTGCAGATAGAAGTCCTGCCTCGCCCGCTCGAACACCATCAGCCGATCGCGCCGTTCGAGCATGCGGTGCGTTTTCCAATCAGCCGTCAGCGACCGTGGATGGAAGCGATACTGATAGAGAGACCGGTGGTGACCGATGTGCCGCAGGGTCAGCACCGCATTGAGGCGCATCCAGTAGTCGTAGTCTTCGAGGACGAATCGACGAGGGCTGTATTCACCCAGCAGCGCGATCGCCCGACGGCGGTACATGAATGCCGCGCCCACATAGTTGTTGGGCCAGAGGTTGAGTTCGTCCGTCACCCTTGGGAGTGCCACGTGCCCGCTGCGAGCCGGGCGTTGATAGCCGGCATACTCTGCCGCATCGCGAAGCACCTGCCCATCGGGTCCGATGATCTCGAGGTCGGCGTAGACCATGTCCCACGCGGGGTGAGCGAATAGCGACGCGACGAGGCTCGACAGACAATCAGGAGCCAATCGATTGTCTGCGCTCGTCCAGGTGACGAACTCGCCACAAGCCAACGTGAATCCCACATTGAGCGCACGCGGCAGCCGTTGATTCGCCTGGGTGATGACGCTGATTCGGCGATCGCGTGCCGCATACTCTCCCAAGATGCGAGGTGTCTCGTCCGTAGAGCCGTCGTTCACGACGATAAGTTCCCACGACGGATACTGTTGAGCGCAGATGCTCTCGAGGGCCTCCGCGAGGTACGCGGCTCCGTTATACACTGGCAACACGACGGACACGAGTCCGGGCTGCCCACCTGGATTCATACCGGCCGCAGAGGTACCGTACACACGTTGGCGGGTTCGAAGATAGCGGTCGAAGGCAAACGCGTGCGCCGTCATCAGCGCATGCTTCCTCCAGACCCGCACAAGTGGGCGCCCTGCACGGCGAAGCGCCAGATGCATCGCGGACAGGATGGCGGAGACGGCAGCACGACCGCGCTTTCGCCACTCTCGATAGAGGGTCAAGAGTGCCCAGGCACGGCCGCTCTTGATGCCACGTAACTCGCGGTGCAGGTCACGGATCTCGTTGGAGGCTTGGTTGTTGGCTTCTTGTGCGTCGCGGACTGCGAAGACGAGTCTCTGTTTGTCGGCCGCCTCCACGTCCAGCGAAGCCCGTGCAGCGGACAGATGCTGCTCCACCTCGATCCGCGCTGCTCGCGATGTCTCAAGGGTCGCAAGGCTCTCCATTAGGTCGCGGCTCAATCTGTCGCGCTCTTCGACCATGGCGTCGAGGGTGCGCTGCAACTGCTGACCCTGTGTCTCAAGCGCTGCTAGGTCGCGGCTCAATCTGTCGCGCTCTCCGAGCGCGGCGTCGAGGGTGCGCTGCAACTGCTGACCCTGTGCCTCTAGCGCCGCTTCGCGCGACAGATGCTGCCGGCGCAGCCCCACGTGGTGGACGAGAGCCGTGGCGTAAAGATTTGGCCATGCGACGGCGTCGGGCGCGGGCTCATCCCGTTGGGAGAGCTGCCGGCTGATGATTGCCGCATGCGTCGAAGACGTATGTTTCAACGCGGCCGCCACGGTGCGGAGACGGCCGCGGATGGAGGCGGCATTGCGCAAAGCCTCGTTGATCGCCGTTGTCACCATTACAGGTGCCGTATCGAGGGGCAGCGAGTAATCCAACAACTCGATCTCTTGCATGGCTGAGCGCACTTTCGGGTCGTACTCGAGGGCCACGACAGGGGTTGCGGCCAGTGCCCCGAAGATGACGGCGTGCCGACGCATGGCCAACACGACGTCGCCTTCAGCAATGAGACCTGCCATCTCTTCAGGGGTCAGGCGGGCGTTCAGTACTTTTACACGGCTCGGGGACGACAACGAGTGCGCGAACGCTTCGCACCACCCGAGGTCATCCGGTAGCGCGTGGTCCGATGTTCGTTCAAAGGGAAGCAGAATAAGAGTGCCGGGGGTTGTGTCCAGCGTAATGGTCAGATCTGCGCGTAGCTGTCGCTCCCAGTCGCGGCGAGGGCCGTCGGTCGGCCAAGGGCGCAGCGCAGCCATCAGCCACGGACGTGGCAAACTGCTCCACCCAAGGGCATCCACGAGCGAGTGTACGTGGTCAGACGGGGCCACCTCCAGCCCATAGGCGACGTCTGGCGCCATGACGCATTTCACTGACGTGGCGCCGATCTGTGCGAGCGTGTGACTCGAGTCGGCGTCTCGTACGGACACGGCGCCCGCAGCGTCCACGATCAGCCGCGTCCACGCACGGGCCTCTGGACTCTGCAGGGGTCCCACACCCACACCGACCACAACGAAGGGCGTGCGAGTCGTGAGCGCCAGAGCGGCAGAGGCGCCGGCCAGCGGTAGGCCCCACTGCCACTCTGTCAGGAACACATTCGACTCAAGACCGAAGTGGTCGTGCAGGAGCCCTCCGCCCCCGAGAACGACAACATCGCTCGATGCGGCGACGTCAAAGAGATGCGGGATGTCGCGCTCGTTGACGGCGTCGACGCCATGGCTTGCGCTGGTGTCGCTGGGATGACCAGACGCCACGACGATGTCGACCGCAGGATGCGCGTCTCGCAACTGTTCGACAAGAACGGACAAGATGCTTTCGTCGCCGAGATTGCCGTGGCCGTAGAACCCGGTCAGCAACACCCGCTTTCGGGGTTGTTCAGCGTCTAGTAGTGGCGACGCGGGATAGACGTCTGGCAAATACCGGCCGGTCGCGCAGCTGTGCCGACCATCAGGGAGGATCCGAGCCGGCCCGTCGCGCAACTGGACAATGGGCGCGGAGCGCACACCGAGCAGGTCTTCAAGCCATCCCGACCACGTGGCCGCGGCGCAGTCCCACGTCCAGGGGGTGGCCGCGGCTCGTGCTCTCATTCGCTGCCGGCGGTCAGGGCGGGACGCAAGTCGCCAAATGTGTTCTGCGAACAGGTCCACCACCGGTTCTGTGCCTGGGTCACCGTCGATGAGGCATCCATCCCAGTGCTGCCGAAACAACTCTGGAAACGCACCGACAGCGCTGGCCACGACGAGCGCGCCCGCGCGCTTTGCCTCTTGGACGGCGATACCAAAGCCTTCTTCGATGGATTGCGGTGCGAGGCAGTACTCGTAGGCGGCGAGGCGTCGACACAATTCGTCTTGGTTCACCATCCCGTGGTCTGTCACATTCGGCGGGAGAACTCGGTCGTGGGGTGCTTCTCCCCAGAGTCGAGCCCCACCGAATACGTCCAGACGGAACCGTAAGTCGCGCTCACGTAGGCGCTCGAGGACGTGCAGGCTCGCATCAAGGCCTTTGCTCGGTGGGCCGATATAGACGAGCCCGAATGGGTCGCGGTCCGTTGTCGTCGGCGGATTTGGTGTCAGGCCGTTGTAGCAGACGAACAGTGTGCTCTCTGGAAGGCCCCACCGGTCGATGCACACCTGGCGGAGGAAGTCGCTGGCGACGCAGACGTAATCGGGGCGCAGTGCGTCGAGTGCCTGCGGCTGCGGAACACCCTGAATCCACGCAACTCGGAGCGTCGTATGGATCTCGTAGTGAGACAGTGGGGCCAGCGACAGTTGTCCCCCTGTGGTCATCCCGATGACGACGTCAGCATCGATCCGCGTGGCTGCCGTCAGGGGCTGATACCGAACGCCGTCAATGGTCTGGGCGTTGGCGCAGTTGACGATTGCCGTCACTTGATGGCCCCGCTTGGCCAAGGCGGACAGTAAACGCACACGCGCCGTGACGCCGCCGCCGACTCCGCATGTGGCCGGGGTGTGGCCATCGTAGATGACATGCTGGTCTGGGCAGATCAGGCTGATACGAAGTCTCATCGAAGCATCGTTCGAATTTGCGGGACCCGACGGGATCACGGCGCAATCGGCTGAGAACAAGGCCAGGGTGCGTCCCGGCCCCGCGCTGCATATTACGGCGCTCGCGGGGCGACAGAGATCATGGCTGGGAGCATCGCCGGCTGATCTTGGCTCCCTTTCAAAGGATTGACGGTGCAGTGAGCGCCAACCGGCGACCGTGGGACAGCTCGCGGGTCGGCGTCAGGAGGTTTTCTCGAAGGGACGTCGAGCAGGCCTCAGTCCGCACGGCACAACGGAGGCGTGAAGCTCGATGGTTTAGCAAGCGAGCCGCCGCAGGCGTTCGACGGCGCGCCTGCGGCGTTCATCGGGTGGCAACGGACATCTCGAGATTAGGGAAGTGCACCGCCTGGCTCGATACACTCCGAACCTTTAGGCACATCGGCAGTCTTCGTCAGAGTCACATTGGTGAAGCGAATCCACTGGGAGGTAGCGTCGGCTCCCACCGTCGATGGATAGATCGACAAGGTTGCATTCCCCCAACTCTTTGTCGTGCCGGCGCGCATGGCATAGCCCGACAATGCTTGGCCCGGTTCCAAGTAGAAGGTGCAGGCCAGCACGTCGCTCCAGTCTGCATCGTGCATCACCGTCGTGACTCGCTGTCGGATGCTGCTGCTATTACCAAGCTGGAACGTGGCCGTAAGAGCCTGACCCTGAAGGGCGGCCTGCCCGGTGCTCTGCAGAACGACTCCGGCCGGAGTTCCCGCAAGCTTGTAAAAGCGCAGTTCACCGTCGACCCTTTGAGACGCGAGTTGTCCCCACGTACCCCACGGGGCCAACCCACCAGTGAACGTACCGTTCGTCACGAGGTTCCCAGTCACCTCACCGCCGCCTCCACCCCAGGTGGGGTCTTCACAGATCGTTTGGGAGCTCGCTCCCGGGGCGGCATCTGGCGTGAAGGTGAACGCGACATCATCGAGTTGGTAGTAGCCGCCGTCACCTCCCGTGTTCGCAGCGTAGAACGAGATGGTCGCGTTGCTCCAGGGTTGGCTGGCGTGTGACTGCATGCGGTAAGTGCGCAGCGGCGCGTAGGCATCAAGAGTAAACGTGCAGACGCTCAGATCGCTGAAGTCCTGGTCGTGCATGAGGATGCTGAGGCGCCTGCGCATGCCCATCGAATTGCCCAGCTTGAACTCGGCTTGCATCACACCGCCGTTCGGGATGCTCTGACCCGTTTCGTCGAAGACGACCGCTTGGCCAGCACCATCTTGGCGATAGAACTCGAAGACCCCGTCCTGCACTCGAGAGACCATCGCCCCTTCGGATGGGCTGTTGTTGGAATCTGTGCTGTACGTCTTCCAACCGCTGGAGCTATCGGAAAAGTCCCCGTTATTTGTCAATTCGGCGCCGTCCTGCGTAACGGACAGTGCGTGGCCGCCGAAGGTTACCGTCGCGACTCGAGGCGAAGCACCCAGCTCGGTTGCTTGAGCCGTGAGGACGATTGTCCCACTACCAGCACCGGTCCCTGCGCTGACCGACAGCCACGCCTGGTTGGAGGTCGCCGTCCACGGAGCGTCACTATAGCTCGCCGTAATCACCACGGTTCGCGTTCCGCCAGGAGCTCCTACATTCCAGGTCGAGGTGCTGAGCGTGAAAGTATTCGTGCCGGCGGCCTGCGTCACCGTCACGGTCTGCCCACCAATCGTCACTGTCGCCGCCCGCGTGGCCTGGCTGAGCGGTGTGGCCGCCGCGGTCAGCAGCACGCTGCTGCTGCCAGTTCCACCGGCGGCGCTCAGCGTCAACCACGCCTCGCTGCTCGTCGCCGTCCACGCGGCATCGCTGTAGGGCGCCGACACCGCGACCTCGGTAGTGGCACCACCCGCCACCGGGGCCCAGGTCGAGGAGCTCAGGCTGAACGCATTCGTCCCCGCCGCCTGCGTCACCGTCACCGTCTGTCCGCCGATCGTCACGGTCGCCGTGCGCGCGAGCGCGCTCGTCGTCTCGGCCGCCGTCAGCGTCACAGTTCCGTCGCCCGTCCCGCTCGCCGCGCTCAGCGTCAACCA
>CAWULT010000124.1:0-13316 GCA_963923455.1 uncultured bacterium | reverse complement strand
CGCGAAGCGACCCTACTCCATTTTTCAGCCGTCCTGAAATACTGGGACTACGTCAGCACCATTCGGTGAGCGCCTGCGACGTCAGCTCGGGGCCGTTGTCGAGGCGCAGTCGCTCGGGACGCTCGTAGAGGGCGATGAGTTGGCTCAGCACGCGGATCACCCGCGTCGCCGGAATCGAGGTCCCCACTTCAATCGCCAAGCCCTCCCGATTGCCTTCGTCGAGCACGTTCAGCGTGCGAAACCGCCGGCCGCCATACAGCGCGTCGTGCATGAAGTCGATCGCCCAGACCTCGTTCAACCGCGTGGGGGCGCGGAGTACCTGGCGAAACCGCGGCGGCACACGTCGTTTGGCCCGCCGAGGGAGATTCAACCGGAGCGCGCAGTACACGCGATGCACGCGCTTGTGATTCCACCGATGACCATCCAGGCGCATCCGGTCGTAGCACTTCCAGAAGCCCCAGCGAGCGTGCTCCGCCACCAAGCCTTGCAAGACATCCATCACGGCCGCGTCCCGCACCGCTGGATCGACCAGGGGCTGGTACCACGCCGCCCGCGCCAGCCCGACGACGCGGCACGCGCGACGGACCGAGAGCCGATGCTCCGTCGTCAGGACCTCGATCACCTGACGACGCGCGGCGGGCGTTACAGTTTTCGGCTGTCCACTGAATCCTGGGAACTCCACCAACGACGCTTTAGTACTAGTGTGTAAACACCATGTTTTCTGGCTGGCTTGATAGTACGCTCCCTTCATCTTCCATCTTGCAAAGACGATCAGAGCTTTCTGACCAAGTCTCGGAGTGATAACCAGTGCCTATGCGCAACTCAACAGAGGGCGGGTTTAGTCTTTCGCCAAGGCAGGTCCAGATGCTGGACCTGTTAGTGGAGGGATATCGAGACAAGGAGATCGCCAAGAAGCTCGGGATTAGCACGAACACCGTCAAGAACACTCTGACGATCGTTCGCCTGAAGACTAAGTCATCGAACCGCCTGGATCTGGCACTGAAGTACGCGCGATCAGCCTGGAAGAGGGATGCGACCTGCCTGGGGATTTTCGGACCAGCTGAGAGTTGAGAGAATGGCGTCCTTGAGGGGACCGGGTTTTCCGGACCACGACGAGGGTGAGTCCGCGGCCCCTGTGAGCATCCTTTGCGCGAATTCCCGAGGGCTTTGACCCTTGAGAGAACGGTGAGGATGATGCTCATTGTAGTCCCACCGAAACGCGTCGATCTTCTGCTGCGCGTCTTCGAGCGTCGCGAACCAGTGCACGTTCAAACACTCCTCCCGAAACCGCCCGTGGAACGACTCGATGGTGGCGTTGTCCGTGGGCTTGCCCCGGCGACTGAAATCGAGGATGACCCCGGTGGTGTACGCCCAGAGATCCATCGCGGCGCTCACGAACTCGGTGCCGTTGTCGCAGTAGATCCGCTGTGGCAGGCCGCGCTCGAACCGCAGGCGCTCGAGCGTGGCGGCCACGTCCTGTCCGCTGAGGCCTCGTCCAACGGCGATCGCGAGGCACTCGCGTGTGAACAGGTCGATCACCGTCAAGGCGCGGAACCGCCGCCCATCGACCAACTGGTCAGCGACGAAATCCATACTCCAGATCTCGTTGCGCGCTGTCGCCGGACGGCGCTGCTCGCGGTGGACCGCCGTCGCGTGTCGCCAGGGCCGCTTGCGCCGCAAGGCCAGGCCTTCCTCGGTATACACCCGATAAAAGCGCTCCTTGCCGACCTCCCAGCCTTCCCGCAAAAGCAAGACGCGCAGCCGACGGTAGCCGAACCGCACCCGGGTCTGGGCGAGCTCGCGCATGCGCTGCCGCAACCCGATGAGCGGATCGTTCCGGCTCCGGTAGTACGCCGACGATCGCGTCGCCTGGATCACCCGACAGGCGCGCCGCGTGCTGACCGCATACCGGCCCATCAAGGAGTACATGACCTCACGCTGCTTGACGGGCTTCAGAACTTGTTTTGAACGACGTCCTGCAGCATGACCTTATCCAAGGTCAGATCGGCCACGACGCGCTTCAGGCAGGTATTCTCGTCGCGGAGCTGCTTGAGCTCACGCGCCTCACTGGGCAGCATGCCGCCGTACACCTTCTTCCAGCGGTAGAACGTCTGCTCCGAGATCCCGACCTGGCGGCAGAGATCGCCGACCGGGCTCCCAGCCTCGGCCTGCTTCAACACCCCGGTGATTTGCTCGACTGAATGGCGGGTCTTCTTCACGGCATCCCTCCTGGCCCGACGGGCCCGATTGTGCCGCGAAACTCACATCCCGGGTGGTCCGAAAAACCCGGAGCCCCTCAGGGCGACCAGATCTATGGGCGTACGCAGGACGGCCAGTTGTTCAACCTGGACCAGCCGACGCAGCCGCTGCTGATGGTGGGGGAGGATCTCCCGCTGCGGCAGTTCACCGCGCGGGAACGCCGGAAGAAGCCGGCTACGAAATCGGAAACACCTTCTCGAGGTCGTCGGCCGGCCGCGCGATGACGTGAACGCCCACGAGTTCGCCGACGCGCCGCGCGGCAGCGGCACCGGCGTCCGTGGCAGCCTTGACCGAGCCGACGTCGCCGCGGATGAGGGCCGTCACGAGGCCGGCGTCGACCTTCTGCCAGCTCACCAGCGTGACGTTGGCCGTCTTCAGCATGGCGTCGGCGGCTTCGATCATGCCGACGAGGCCGCGCGTCTCGATCATCCCGAGCGCGTCGCCCACTTCCGGCTTGCTCACCGAACCGCTCTTTTCTTGTGCCACGTCTGGTTCCTTCCGCCTGGAAGCCGCCATCTTACCACCCCTGCCGTGCCCGCAGGGCCGTGATGTGGGCCACGTGGTGCCGTGAGTGCCAGGCGTAGAGCAGCAGGTGCTCTTCGAGCGAGATCCACCGGTTGGGCTCCGGGTGGAAGAAGGTGCGGCCCCAGTGTTCGGCTGCCAGGCTCGCGTAGAGGGCCGCCCACCGCGCGTGGAGGCCCTCGAGCAGCGCCAGCGACACGCCGATGTCGAGCCGCGCGTCGGGCAACGCGGCCCAGGCGTTCTCGTCGTACGGCTTGATGGTGGGGGCATCCTCGGTCAGCGCGAGCTTCACCCGGACCATCCCGTTGACGTGGCTGTCGGCCAGGTGGTGCACCAGCTGCCGGACCGTCCACCCGCCGGGACGGTACGGGGTGTCGAGCCGCGCGGTGTCGAGACCGTCGACGGCGGCTCGCAGCCGAGCCGGCAGGGCCGCGATGTCATCGACGGCGGCGCGGCGGGCGGTCTCGGCGACGGGCGGCTCGAAGCGGAACGGCCCGATGGGATAACGCAGGTCCTCGGCGCTCATCCCCCTCTTGTACACCGGGCCGCGGGGCCGACGATAGAATCCCAGGCGTATGCCCGTCGTCGTCGCCGAAGGCCCGCTGCTCGACCGCATCCTCGACCAGACCTATGCCGTGTGGGACGAGGGGCTGAGCCGGCGCGCGTACGCGCAGTGGAACGCGGCGCAGGCGCGCCTGCCGTGGGCGCGCGGCCGGCTGGATCGCCTCGCGCTCGTCGGCGACGGTGGCGAACTGCTCGCCACGCTGAAGCGCTACCGCCACGAGGTCGTGCTCGACGGTGGACCTGTGGTGATGTGCGGCCTCGGCGCGATCTTCACGCCGGAGCCGCTGCGCGGCCGCGGTCACGCGACACGCCTCATCGAGCACGTGCTCGACGAGGAGCGCGGGCGTGGGGCGGCGCTCGCGGGGCTCTTCTCCGAGATCGGTCCCGCGATGTACGCGAGGCTGGGGTTCTCGCCCGTACCGTTCGACGAGGTCACCGTCGGCGTCACCCGGCAGGGCGGCTCGCCGGCGATGCTCGTCCGCGCCGGCGACGACCGCGACCTGCCGGCGATCGCCCAGATTCATGCGACGCGTGCCGAGGGCGTGCGCTTCTCGCTGCGCAAGACGCCGCCGTCGCTGCAGTTCGCACTCGCGCGGCGCCGTCTGTTCGCCGGTCTCAGCGACCCCGGCCGGCGGCAGTTCGAGTTCGTCGTCGCCGAGGAAGGCCACACGGCCGTGGCCTATGCGCTCATCTCGCGCAACGCGCACGGGTGGACGCTCGAGGAGGCCGGCGACCGCGACCCGGCGGCCGCCCGCCTCGGCGCCATGCTGCAGGTGCTCCTGGCGCGCGAGCCCTCGGAGCGTACCCCGCTCATCCGGGCCTGGTGGCCGCGGGCCCTGCCCGTGCCGCCGCAACTGGCGCTGCGCGACCGGACCGCCCCGAAGGACCTGTTCATGGTGAAGGCGCTGTCGGGCGTGCTGGCCCCGGCTGGCGCCGCCGACGTCTTCTTCTGGCGCAGCGACAGCTTCTGACCCGGTCGCCGTGGATTGTGCGGCGCGCCCGTGGCCGGATAGAATCCCGGCCACCCACGAAGGAGGCCCATGATTCCAGAGCGCTACGCCCCGACCACCTACGCCCTGTTCCGCATCGTGTTCGGCCTGCTCTTCTTTGCCTTCGGGTTGCAGAAGATGTTCGGCATGTTCGGCGGCCAGGCCGTTCCGCTGATGACCATGCAGGGCGCCGCCGGCGTGATCGAGACGGTGTGCGGCTTCCTCGTGATGGTGGGGCTCTTCACCAAGCCGGCGGCGTTCCTGGCGAGCGGCGAGATGGCCGTGGCCTACTTCTACATCCACGTCCGGCTGATGGGCTCGGTTCCGCTCGTCAACATGGGCGAGCGCTCGACGATGTTCTGCTTCGCCTTCCTGTACATCGCCACGCGTGGTGCCGGCATCCTCAGCCTCGACTCGCTGATGGGCGGCAAGCGGTAGGCGGGTGATGGCGACCGCCAGGTCTCGCGTCCTCACGTCGTGCGCCGGCGTCGTGTGCGCGCTGGTGATCGCCACGCCGGCGTCCGCCCAGGTACGGATCGTCCAGACCAACTCGGGCAGCACCGGCAACGTCCACCTGATCGACCCCGCGACCAACCGGGTCGTGGGCGAGGTGACCGGCGTGCCCGTCAACCACGGCGCGGCGGCGGCTCCCGACGGCAGCCGCCTCTACGTCAGCAGCGAAGCCGAGCAGACGTTGCACGTCGTCGACGGCACCACCCTGAAGACCGTCGCGCGGGTTCCGCTCAGCGGCCGGCCGAACAACATCTCGATCAGCCGTGACGGCGCCCGTGTCTACGTCGGCATCGTCTCCGCGCCAGGCGCCGTCGACGTGGTCGACACGCGCTCGATGACGCGCGTGAAGTCGATCGCGACGAAGGGCGGCATCCACAACACCTACGTCACGCCCGACGGGCGGTACGTGATCGCGGGCTCGATCGCGGGCAAGCTGATGACCGTGATCGACCAACGGACCGAGGAGCCCGTCTGGACGCTCTTCAACGAGGGCGTGCGGCCGATTGCCTTCGAAACAAACCCGGACGGATCGACCAGGCGCCTGTTCGTGCAGCTCTCCGACTTCCACGGCTTCGCGATCGTCGACTTCGCGCAGCGGAAGGAGGTGGGCCGCGTGACGCTGCCGGACGACATCCCGGCCGACAGGGTCGACAAGGGCCCGTTCAACGCCTCGCCGTCGCACGGGCTCGGCGTGGCGCCCGACGGCCGGACGCTGTGGGTCACCAGCCGTCCGAACGCCCGCGCGTACGTGTACGCCCTGCCGGACCTGACGCTGCTCGGCTCGGTCGACCTCGGCGGCCGCCCCGACTGGGTCACCTTCACGCCCGACAGCCGGTTGATCTACATCGCCACCGAAAACCGCGACACGGTGGTCGCCATCGACGTGGCCGCCCGCCGCGAAGTGGCGCGGATTCCGGTCGGCGACTCGCCCAAGCGCAACATCACCGTGGTGATGGGGCGGCGGTAGCGCCGCCGGACGATGGACTTTTCGATTGCGACCGCCGTTCGGCTCGTCCATCTGACGGCCCTTGCCCTGGCGGTCGGTGGCGCAACCGCCAAGAACCTGCTGCTGGTCCGGTGCAGGCGAGACCTGGCGTTCGTGCCGACGTTTCTGGGCCTCGAACGGCTGATCACCCGGCAGATCATCGTCGGGCAGGTGCTCATCACCATCTCCGGTGTCGCCTACGCCTGGCTGCTCGGCTACGGTTTCACGCCCCGCGTCGTCGTGAAGGTCGTGCTGGTCGCGGCCGTGTGGGTGCTGGGCCCCTGCATCGACACCATCGTCGCACCCAGGATGAGGCAGCACGCGCCCGGGCCCGGCCAGTCCGCGTCGCCGGCGTTCCAGCGCGCCTTGAGTCGCTATGTGTTCTGGGACCTCGCTGCGACGGGGATCTACTACGCCGTGATCGTGTTCTGGGTGACGATGACGTAGCGCGGCGCCGGCCGCCAGCTTTCACGGCCGTTGATCGCCTCGGCGGCGACGATGTCCCGCGCCGAGGGCGAGCGTCAGCTCGGCGATCAGTCGTGCGTGCATGGCGCCGTCCGGCTCGGAATGGGACCGGCGGTTGAACCGGGCTGCCGCTACTCCTTCTTGCCCAGGTGCAGCGTCAGGTAGTCGGCCAGCACGTCGATCTCCTCCGTGCTGATCTCGGCGCCGTACGCGGCCATGGTCACCACGGTGTCGTACCACTGCGAGCGCACGTAGAAGCCCTTGAACTTCGTCACCTCGCCGAGGCCGTGACACGTCGTGCACGCGCGCTGCAGGATCAGCTTCCCTGCCCCGTCTGGCAGGTCCTTGCCGGCGTCCTGGGATTCCTGCGGCCTGGCCTCCCGCTCGCGTGGCTGGCCTTCGGCCGGCCGTGCCTGCACGGAGACCGCTGCTGCCAGGAACAGGGCCGTTGCGGCGACCAGCAGGGCGGTCTGCGGCTTCACGCCGGGCAGCGTCGGAGCCTTCACAGCGCGATCACGATCTTGCCCATGTAGCTGCCGTTGTCCATGAAGTCGAGCGCCTCGGCGGCCTTTTCGAACGGGAACACGCGGTCGACCACGGGCTTGATCTTGTGCTGGGCGATGAACCGGTTCATCGCCTCGAAGTCGGCGCGCGAGCCGACGTAGATGCCGGTGATGCGTGCGCCCATGCCGAGCAGGCGCCCGGTTGGCGCGTCGGCCGCGAATCCGGACAGCCCGCCGATGAGTGCGACGTGACCCTCGTAGCCGAGCGCGTCCATCGCGCGCGGCAGCGAGTCGCGGCCGCCCACCTCGAGCACGTGGTCCACGCCGGCATCGCCGGTCAGCTTGCGCACCTCCTTGCCCCAGTCGGGGTTGGTCCGGTAGTTGGCCGTGCCAATCGCGCCCATCTGGCGCGCGCGCTGCGCCTTGTCCTCGCTGGAGCTCGTGATGATCGGGCGCGCGCCCGCCGCGGCGGCGAACTGCAGGCCGAAGATCGACACGCCGCCGGTGCCCTCGAGCAGCACGAAGTCGCCCGGCTTCAGGCGGCCGTCGACGAAGAGGGCGCGATACGCCGTGACGCCCGCGCACGGCAGCGTGGCCGCCTCCTCGAACGAGAGATGGTCGGGCACGCGGACGAACGAGTCTTCCGCGCCGGCAACGACCTCCGACAACATGCCGTCGACGCCCGCGCCCCCGCGGGCCGAGGCCACCGAGTCCGCGGTGCGCTTGCCGTCGTTCCACCGCGCGAAGAACGTGCCGGCCACGCGGTCACCGACCTTGAAGCGCGTGACGCCGGGGCCCACGGCGATCACCTCGCCGGCGCCGTCCGAGACGGGCACCTTGCCCGCCATCGCGCCGTTGCCGCTGCCGCCGTACTGGCCGCGCATCACGAGCAGGTCGCGCTGGTTCAACGACACGGCGCGGACGCGCACGAGGATCTGCCGCGAACCCGCCGTCGGCCGTGGCACGGACTTGAGCGCGAGGCGGTAGCCGTTGCCGTTGTCCCGCTCGAGCTGGTACTGGCGGACGGTGGTCGGCTGCTGTGCGCGGATCGATGCGCTGCCGAGGGCCAGCAGGGTCATGGCAACGGCGGCCGCGGCGCGAGCCCGCCCGAGGCGAAGGCGATGGAAGGACATGCGACGCATTCTACGATCGGCGGCGGGCGCGGCGCATCCGCGTGTCCCGTGAGCCTCAGCGCGCGGCGTCGTCGTTCACGTCGAGCCCGATGGCCTTCATCAGCGCGAGCGCGTTGCTGCGCGTCACCGGCCCGGGCTTGACCGTGTAGTCGAAGCGCATCCGTCCCTCGTCGAACCAATCCTCGAAGTGCACGTTGGCGGCCGCCGGCAGGCCCTCGACGATGGCCGTCAGCGCGAGGTCGTGGGTCGTGACCAGGCCAATGGCGCCCCGCTCGAGCAGCGTCCGCAGGACGCCCGCCGCGCCGACGCGCCGGTCGTGCGAGTTGGTGCCGTGGAACAACTCGTCGAGCAGGAACAGCAGCGGCGGGCTGCCCGACGCCATGTCGGCCAGTTCGCGCACGCGCGTGATCTCGGCGTAGAAGCGCGAGCGGCCCTCCTGCAGCGAGTCCTGAATCCGCAGCGTCGCGCCGATGGCGAGTGGCGTCAGGCGCAGCGACCGTGCGCGGACGGGTGCGCCGGCGAGGGCCAGCACTGCGTTGACGCCAATCGTCCGCAGGTAGGTGCTCTTGCCCGACATGTTCGAGCCGCTGACGAGCAGCAGCCGCCGGTCGCCGTCGAGACGGACATCGTTGCGCACCATCTGGGCACTCGGGACGAGGGGATGGCCGAGCCCGTCGCCGATGACGTGGGCGCGCCGCGCGTCGCCGGGTTCGTCGATCTGCGGGAAGGGGTCGTCGGGGTGCTCGTAGCAGTAGGAGGCGAGCGACGACAGCGCCTCGAACTCGCCCACGGCCTCGATCCAGCCCCGCACCTGGCGGCCGTGCCGCTGCCGCCAGGCCTCGACGGCCCACGCGACGTGCGTGCCCCACAGCAGCGCCAGCGACACCGGCGTGAACATCGGGTTGTGCTGCCAGTCGTGCGCCTCGACCAGGCGCGCCAGACGTCGGATGGCGACCGAGGCCGGGACGCCCTGCGCGTGGATCCGCAGCCGCAAGGCCTCGAGGCGCGGCGCGCGAAGCGGGTTTCGCTCGAGGGTGTCGAGCAGGTGCGACAGGATGTCGAGCTCGCGTGCCGGCCCCTCGGCTGCGTGCAGCGCGTTCGTGACGCGCGTGGCCTGTGGGAGCGCGAACAGGCTCTGCACCACCATCATCGCGACGAACGCGTCCGACCGGCCGCTCCAGGCCCACCAGCCGGCCGCGGCCACCGAGCCCGCCGTCAACAGCACCGCCGCCCACCGCAACCACGCCGGCGCGAGTGTCACGGGCGCCTCGGCCCACGCGACGAGCGCCTCGGTGTGCACCTGCGCACCGACGCGGCTGCCAGCGGCCGAGGCCTGCTCGCGGAGGTCGAGCGCGGGGGCAAGGTCCTGCACCGCGAGCTGCCGCGAGCGGATCTCGTCCGGGCTCGCGGCGCGGGTCAGCCAGGCGGCCAGCGTGGCCTCGCCGCCGCCGGTGCGTGCGCGCGACAGCAAGTCGAACAGCGAGCCGCGGCCGAACAGATCGAGGTCGGCCGCGTAGGGATGGTGGTCGTCGAGGAACGGCAGCCCCGCGGCGCCGGCCCCGTGCCACCGGTCCTCGATCCGCGCCAGGCCCTGCTGGTAGAACGTCACGGCGGCGGAGGCCCGCGCGCGCGCGCGGATCACGGCGTCGTGCCGGCGCATCAGCAGCACGAAGGCGACGGCGGGCGCGAGCAGCCACCAGGGCGGCCAGCCGCCGCGCACGCTCCCGTACGCCGCCAGTGCGGCGAGGCCGAAGACGGCGAGGCGGGCGTAGGCCAGCCGCGCGTCGGCGCGGCTCAGCGCGTCGTACGTGGCCGCGCGGGCCGCGAGGCGCGCGCGGTATTCGAGTGACGGGTCCGGCCCCACGGGCTCAATTGTGGCTCAGCCGCGGCGCGGGCCGTCGATCAGGAAGGGTTGCGGCGCCGCCGACTCGCGGATCGCCCCGTTCAGGAAGCGGAGGAGGGGCATCATCGCCCTGAAGGTCCGCAGCAGTTCCGGGTAGAACTCCGTGCTCGTCGCGAACGCGGGCGGGAACTCGCGGAAGCCCAGGAACTGCTTGTAGCGCAGGTACTCGGCGGCGGGATGGTCCTTCGGGTAGCCGCGAGGCACGCGCGACAGCCGTTCGCCCTGGAGTTCCCCGAGCACGTCACGGAAGGCCCTGGCCGTGACGATCTTGTGGAGCCTCGGGTGCGAGGTCGCAATCTCGGCCCTGATCGCGTAGAGCGACGTCGATGGCGGCATGTAGAGCCCGCCGCCCATCCACACCCAGCCCGGGGCGATCTCCACGTAGAGCCCGGCGCCCTCGTGCCGCGGGAAGCCGCGGGGAGGAAACACGGCCGCGGCGTTGGTCTTGAGCGGCGTCTTGTCCTCGCTGAAGCGCGTGTCGCGGTAGATGCGGTACATGCTGACCTTGGGGTCGGCCACCAGTTCCGGCGCAAAGCTCCGCATGTCGTGGGCCAGGCGTCCGATCAGGTCGAGCAGCGGCCCCCGGACGTGACGCGCGTACTCGTCCTTGCGCTCCCTGAACCATTCGCGGTCGTTGTGGCGCTTCAGCGCACGCAGGAAGGCCAGCGTCTTCGGCGTGAACGGGGAAGTCTCGACCATGGTGGGATGCCCTGCATGATAATCCCTCGATGCCATCGACGCTCTCGTCCACGGCCCGCGACGCCCTGGTCGCCGACCTACGGGCACTGCTCGGCGACCGCGCCTCGACCAACCCGACGCAGATCGAGCAGCACAGCCACGGAGAATCGTGGCACGCCGCCGAGCCGCCCGATGTCGTCGTGTTCCCTCGGAGCACCGACGAGGTGGGCGCGGTCGTCCGGATGGCCGCCGTGCATCGGGCCGCCGTCGTGCCCTTCGGCGCCGGCTCGTCGCTCGAGGGCCACGTCACCGCGCCCGCTGGCGGCGTGTCGATCGACCTGTCGCGGATGAACCGCGTGCTGCGCGTGAGCGCCGACGACCTCGACGCCACGGTCGAGGCGGGCGTGACGCGCACGCAGCTCAACGACGTGCTGACGCGCCAGGGCCTGATGTTCTGGGTGGACCCTGGTGCCGATGCGACGATCGGCGGCATGGCCGCGACGCGCGCGTCGGGCACCACGGCCGTCCGCTACGGCACGATGCGTGACGTGGTGCTGGGGCTGACCGTGGTGCTGCCGGACGGTCGCGCGATCCGGACGGGCGGCCGCGCGCGCAAGTCGTCCGCCGGCTACGACCTGACGCGGCTGTTCGTCGGCTCCGAGGGTACGCTCGGCGTGATCACGGAGGTGACCCTGCGCGTGCACGGCATCCCTGAGGCGATCTCGGCCGCGGTGTGCGGCTTCGACTCGATGGAGGGCGCCGTCCGGGCCGTGATCACGACGATGCAGCTCGGCATTCCCGTGGCGCGCATCGAGCTGCTCGACGAGAACCAGATCGAGGCCTGCAACCGCTATTCGAAGCTGTCGTATCCGGTGAAGCCGACGCTGATGTTCGAGTTCCACGGCACGAGCACGGCCGGCGTCTCGGAGAACGCGACGGCCGTGCAGGAGATCGTCGCCGAGCACGGCGGGTCGGGCTTCGAGTGGGCGACGACCCAGGAGGACCGGGCGCGCCTGTGGCGGGCGCGGCACGACACGCTGTGGGCGGCGCTGGCCATGCGCCCCGGCTGCCAGGCGTGGGTCACCGACGTGTGCGTGCCGATCTCGCGGCTGGCCGACTGCATCGGCGAGACGAAGGCCGACTTGCGGCAATCGAACGCCTACGCCGTGCTCGTCGGCCACGTCGGCGACGGCAACTTCCACCTGAACTTCATCTTCGACCCCGCCAGTCCGGCCGAGTCCGACGAAGTGCGCGCGCTCAACACCCGGCTGGTGCGGCGGGCGCTGGCCATGGGCGGCACCTGCACCGGCGAGCACGGCATCGGGTCGGGCAAGAAGGGCTATCTCGTGGAGGAGCACGGGCAGGACGCCGTCGAGGTGATGCGCGCCATCAAGCGGGCACTCGATCCGGACGGGCGCATGAACCCGGGCAAGATCTTCTAGGGAGCGACCTCATGGGCATCGGCAGGGTGGCGTGCGGGCTCGCCGTGTGCGCGCTGTGGTTCTCGGCTTGCGCCCGCGAGCCGGAGAAGCCGCCGACACCCGACGAGATCCACGGCCGGGGCGGGATGGCCCGCTGGATCGACGTGCCCGATGGGAGGCTCAAGGTCGAGACGTACGCGACCGCGCGCCTGAGCCAGCGCCCAGTCCTGGTGGCCGTGCTGCACGGCGATCGGTTCGACCCCATGCCGGGCTATCACTACGCTTTCGCGCAGGCCCTGGTGCAGGGCTTCGACGCCCCGGCGCTGCCGGGACGCGTACGGGCGCGCTTCAGCGGGCCTCCCGCGGTCGACGACGTCATCGCGGCCGGCCTGCTGCGCCCGGGATACGTGGACAGCGGTGGTGACCGGTCCGACGGCGAACGCGGGGACGCGGCGGGGGACAACTACACCCCGGAGGTCACCGACGGCGTGGCGCAGGCGGTGCGCGACCTGAAGATGAGCGTCCGGGCGCGTCACGTCGTGCTCGTGGGGCATTCGGGCGGCGCCGCCATCGCCGCGAACGTCCTCGGCCGCTACCCGGGCCTCGCCGACGCGGCCCTTCTGGTGGCGTGCGGCTGCGATCCCGAAGCGTGGCGGGCCCGGATGCGCCAGTCGAGCTCCCACCCGATGTGGCGGGGAGAGACCCGGAGCCTGCTCCCGCTGGACCTGGCGGAGGGCGTGCGCCGCGGCGTCGTCGTGCGCCTCGTCGTCGGGCAGCAGGACGCCACGGCGCTGCCCGAGTACTCGGCCCGCTATGCGGAGCGGCTGCGGCAGCGTGGCGTGGACGCGCAGGTGACGGTCGTGCCTGGTGTCGGGCACGACATCATGTTCGAGCCGGCCGTGTTCAGCGGGCTCGAGCAGCTCCTGAGGTCGCTGCCGTAGCGGGACGGCGCCGGGCCCCTCGCCGGGTGAGCGCCCGGCCCCCGTCCAGTGCTAGGATGCGCCGCATGAGATTGCCCTTCCTTCGAGCGGGAATCGTCCTGTCGGCCGCCGTCGTGACATGGGCCGCGGTGGTCGGCGCCCAGGCGCCGGCCAGCGGCGTCCAGGTGGCTGTTCCACAGGGCAGCGCCCAGGACCAGTCGTCTGCCGCCGCCCGCCAGCAGCGGCAGCAGCAGGAGCGCAACCGGCTGGCGGCCCAGCCCGCGCCCCGGAGGGCCGACGGCCGCATCGTGCTCGGGAACACGGCGACGCTGAAGGGCGTGTGGATTGGCAGCAGCCTCGGGTTCTGCAACTCGAACACCGTGCAGGCGCCGGCGTCGCTGAACCCGGGCGCCGTGAACGGGCCCGGCGCGGTCGGTCCCGGGCCGGCGGCGGGCCGGGAC
>CAWULT010000123.1:0-13345 GCA_963923455.1 uncultured bacterium | reverse complement strand
CCGGGCGGCGTCGCGTTCCTGCGGCAGGCTGGCGTGCAGGCGGAGGAACTGCGGCTCGGCCGCCTCGGCATCACCGGCAACGGCCACATGATGATGGTGGAGAAGAACAGCCGGGCCGTGCTGCAGCCGCTGATGGACTGGATGAACAAGGCCGTGCCCGGCGGCAACCCGCAGGCGCGGCCGCCACGGAAGCCAGCCAACGACAGCCTGGCCCTGAAACTGGCCGACACGGGCATCTTCTGGGTGGGCACCGAGCGGAAGTCGATGCCCTACGGCACGATTCACGTCGGGCAGATGTTCGTGCAGTACCTGGTGCCCGCCGTGCGCCGGCATCCGCTGCCGGTACTGCTCGTCCACGGCGGCGGCGGCCAGATGACGCACTTCATGGGGCTGGGCGGCGCGTCGGGATGGGCGCATCACTTTCTCCAGGCGGGCTACGCCGTCTACATGGTGGACCGCCCCGGCCACGGCCGGTCCATCTACCACCCGGATGCGCTCGGCCCGATCGGCCCGGTGGTGACCTACGACCTGCTGACGCGGGACACGACGACGTCGGCGCGCGGCCCCAACAAGCAGTGGCCGGGCACCACCGGCGACGTCGGCGATCCGCTCGTCGACCAGCTGATGGCGGCGGCCAACTCGACGCCGCAGAACAACCAGCTCGCCACCGACTTCTGGCGGCGCCACGGGGCCGAACTCGTCGACCGCATCGGGCCGTGCGTGATCGTGACCCACTCGGCCGGCGGTCCGTTCGGGTGGATCGTCGCCAACGAGCGGCCGGGGCTCGTCAAGGCCGTCGTGTCGTTCGAGGGCGCGACGGCCCCGCTCGTCGGCGCGGGCGGGCAGCCTGGCACGCCGCTGCCGGGCCTGAAGGACATGCCGGTGATGTACCTGCTGTCGGAGCGCGGCGGGCGGCAGGGGCAGCCGATCATCGACGCCCTGCGGCAGTCGGGCGCGAAGGCGGAGCTCATCGATCTGAAGGTGCGCAACATCCTCGGCAACAGCCACTTCGCGATGTTCGAGAACAACCGCAGGCCGGTGTTCGACGTGATCAGGGGGTGGATAGAACAGGCGGTGCCGCCGGGCCGCGCGTAGCGCGGGCGCCCCCGAGGGGAGACATGGCTCGCCACCTCGCGACCGTCGTGTCGCTGGCCGTCGTTCTGGCAGGCGCCTGGCAGGCCGGCGGCGCCTGGGCGCTGGGCCAGCCGCTGCAGGCGTTCCTCGCGCCGCAGCGGGCACGGCCGACGGCCGGGGCCCGCTATGTGCCACCACGCACGCCCTGGGGCGATCCGGACCTCCAGGGCGTGTTCACCAACTCCAACGAGTACGCCACGCCGCTCGAGCGGCCAGACCGCTACGCCGGACGGCGTCTCGAGGACCTGTCACCCGAGGACCTCGCCGACATGCGGCGCACGGCGCAGCAGCAGGCGATCGACGGGCTGGCCCAGGGGCCTCGCGGACCGGACTACTGGTGGCTCGAGAATCTGGACCTGTCGAAGCGGGCCCAGCCGTGGTCCGTCGTCGATCCTCCGGACGGCCGTATTCCCGCGGTCACCTCACAAGGCCGGGCGCGCGCAGGGCGTGTGCGCAGCAGCTTCCTGGGCGGGCCGTTCGACGGCCCAGGGGACCTGGGGCTGCTCGAGCGCTGCATCTCGCGCGGCATTCCAGGCTCGATGATTCCGGTGATGTACGGCAACACCTATCAGGTCGTGCAGGCGCCGGGCGTCGTCCTGATCACCTACGAGATCATCCACGAGGCCAGGGTCATCCCTCTCGATGGGCGCCCGCACGTCGGGCCTGCCATCCGGACCTACATGGGCGACGCCAGAGGGCGCTGGGACGGGGACACGCTGGTCGTGGAGACGACCAACTTCAACCAGGCGGGCGCGTACCGGGGCGCGAACGCGGCCACACTGACGGTGACGGAGCGATTCCGGCGCGTGGCGCCCGATCGCATCGCGTGGTCGGCGACGATCGACGACCCGGACACGTGGGCGCGGCCCTGGACGATCGCGATGCCGCTGACGGCCGATCCCCATCCCGTGATGCCCTACGATTGCCACGAGGGCAACTACGGCCTGCTGAACATCCTCAGGGCCGCGCGTGCGGCCGAGCGCTCGCCGGCGGGCCGCTGACGGCTGCCTACCGCCCCCGCCCGCCCGTCATCGTGTCGTGCACCACGCGGCCGTCGACGACGGTCAGCACCGACGTGAGCTTCCGGATGGCGTCGTCGGGCACCCGCGCCGTGTCGAAGTAGTCGTCGCTCAGCACGACGACGTCGCCGGCCTTGCCGGCCTCGAGCGTGCCGAGGTCGGCTTCCTCCTTCAGGAACCAGCCGTTCTCGGCCGTGTAGAGCCGCAGGGCCTCGCGGCGCGTCACCTGCTGGCCGGCGTTGATCACCGAGCCGTCCGACGCCTTGCCGGTCACCATGTAGGAGATGATGTTCCACGGGTTCAGCGTCGAGATCTGCGCCGAGTCCGATCCCGCGCCCACCTTGATACCGCTGTCGACGATCGTCCGCAGCGGCGGCCCGCCGCGCCCGCCAGCCAGGTACTGATAGGGGTGCACGGCCACGGCGGCGCCGATGGCTTTCAGCCGGTTCAGGCCCGGCTGGTCGATCGTGACGACGTGCGCCAGCGACCACCGCAGGCTCGCGATCGGCGTCGTCCGGTTGACCGTCTCGAACGTGCTGATCGTCAGCTCGTTCTCGGCAGCCGACAGGCTGTGCTGCTGGAAGGCCCAGCCGGCCCGGGCCACGAGCGACAGGGCGGCGGTGTAGTTGGCCGGCATCTGCTGGCCGAAGAGCGGCCACTGGCTCGCGAACTCGCCGATGCCCGACACTTTCAGCATGCCGTCGCCGAAGTCGGGGAACGTGTTGCGCAGGCGCTCGGCCAGCACCGGGACGTCGGGCCGCGTGTCCATCGTCAGGAAGAACACCCGCACGCGCGAGGCCATCCGCCGTTCCCGGTGCAGGGCCAGCAGCGCGTCGTACATGCGGAACTGGTTGGCGCTCGCCAGGGTGTCGGCCTCGAACGATCCCTGGAGATCCGGCGTGCCGGGCAGGTTGAACGCGCCCATGTCGGCGCTGGTGGTGACGCCGACGCTGGCCGCGTAGGCCAGGGCCTCGGCCGTGCCGCGCACACGGTCGGCGACGGTCTGTGCGGCGCGCAGCGCGTTCAGCGCGGCGAGCGAGGGCGCGTTGGCCGCGATGGCGCCGGCGTCGCTGACCGCGACGCCCTTCGAGGCGAAGAACGCGCGGCCCTTCGTGTTGGTCGCGGCGGGACCGGTGAAGCCCTGGAAGAGCAGCACGGGGTGATCGGGGGCCGCGGCATCGAGCTCGGCGAGCGTTGGCAGGCGCTTCTCGGCGAACTGCACCGGATTCCAGCCGCCCATCGACGTGAGGAACGCGCCGGCGGGCACCGCGCCGGCGCGGGCCCGGAGCGCGGCCTGCACGTCGGCGATCGACGTCGCGCGCTCGAGCGGCGTGTGGTGCCCGGGCCGGATGCCGAGCAGCACGATGTGGTTGTGGTTGTCGATGAGCCCCGGCACGGCGGTGCGGCCCCGCAGGTCGATCACGCGGGTGCACGGGCTGAGCCGCTGGCCGCCGCGCGCGCCGACGGCGGCAATCCGGCCGCCCTGGATCGTCAACTCCCGGGCGATGGTGTCGCGCGCGTCCATCGTCACGATGCGGCCGTTGGTGAGCCGCAGGTCGCGCGCGCCGGCGCACGGGTCGGCCGCGGGGCGCGCCTGCCCGGACAGGATCGCGGGGGAGAGGGCGGCGCCGAGCGCCGCGGCGAGGCCGAGAGCTGCGCGTGTCGCGAGCGGGCGGAGTCTCTGCATGAGGGGAGATTCTATGCCCGTACGTGACGACGGCGGGCCCGAGGGCCCGCCGTCGTGGTGATCCGGCGTGGCGCGGCCAGTGGCCGCGCGCCGACTACACCGGGATCTTGCTCTTGTTGGTGACGACGAACTGCTCGAAGTTCTGCAGCGCCGGGTTCAGCGCCCGGGCCGTCTCGATGCTGCGGTTCGCGTTGAACGCGCCCTCGAAGTCGCGGTAGACCTGGAACATGTTGCCCATCTCGTCCGCGCCCGGGAAGCCCCAGCTCCGGTAGACGTTGGCGTCGACCGCGTTGTAGGTGACGTCGCCGATGCCGAGCACCTTCGACAGCGCCTTGCCCATGTCGGCCACGCTGATGAACTCGCCGGCGATGCCGACGGTCTTGCCCACGTACTGGCTGCCGGCCTTGAAGATGCCGTAGGCGCACTTGCCGATGTCCTCGGCGGCGATGCCGGCCATCTTGGCGTCACCGAGCGGGAACGCCCACGCGTACTTGCCGTCGTCGCCCTTCTTCGGCGCCAGGCCGAACATGTACAGGTTGTCCCAGTAGAACGACGTGCGCAGGAAGGTCGTCGGCACGCCCGCGAAGAACGCGTCGGCTTCGGCCTTCGCGTCGAAGTGCGGCACGCGGTACTTGTCCTGGAGCATCGGCATCCGGGTGTCGCCGGCCGGCATCCACTGGCGCGTGTCCTCGAGCGTCGACCAGATCACGTGCTGGACGCCCGCGGCCTTGGCGGCCTCGGCGACGTTCTTGGCCTGGGCCTTTTCCTTCTCGCCCGAGAAGTGCTCCCAGAAGTTCGTCACTGCGTAGACGCCGTAGGCGCCCGCGAACGCCTTCTTGAGGCTCTCGACGTCGTCGAGGTCGGCGGCCACCACTTCGGCGCCGGCCGCCGCGAGGGCCTGCGCCTTGTCGCTGTCGACCTTGCGCGTGACGGCGCGGGCCGCGAAGCCGCCGGTCTTGTCGGCCAGGATGGCCCGCACCAGGCCGCCACCCTGGGCGCCGGTCGAACCGAGAACTGCAATCACTTTTGCCATGTGTGTCGAACCTCGATCAGGAGTAAAGAGAGCGGCCGGAACCGGCGCGCCCTGCGAACAGGCGGGGGAACGGCCCTGGGGCCGTTCCCCCGCGGGCCCTACTTGCCTTCGACTTCCTTGCGGACGATGGCCGCGGCCTCGGCGAGCGCGCCGAGCTTGAGCTTGGCCACCATGCGCGCCAGCGGCTTCATGCCGCAGTCGCTGCTCAGGGTGATCTTGTCCGCCGGGATGTGCTTCAGCGCGACGCGGATGCGCTCGGCGATCTGCGCCGGCGTCTCGACCGCGTTGGTGCGGATGTCGAGCACGCCGAGCTGGATGCCCTGGTTGGCCGGCAGGTTCTTCAGGAAGTCCACGCCGTCCATGTGGCGGTTGGCGTAGTCGAGCACGAACTCGTCGACGCCCGCGGTGCCGAAGAAGTGCGGCAGCACCGTCTGGTAGCCCTGCGGGAAGTTGGCGCTCAGGATGTCGTTACCCCAGGCGTTGCCGAAGCAGAAGTGCCAGCCGATCTTCGCGTCGACGCCGTCGCACATCCGCTCGATGCTCTCGCGGATCCACTTGTAGTCGTTCACGTCGCCGGTGAAGAGCGGCAGCCACGCGCCGAGGTCCTCGATCTGCAGGTACTTGGCGCCGCCGGCGACGAGCTCCTTCATCTCCTTGTTGAAGATGGGGACGAGGGCCATCGTCAGGTCCTTGGCGTTCTTGTAGTGCGACTTGTCGTTGAAGTAGACGTGCCAGGCCAGGTTGGCCGGGCCGGCGCCCACCGACACCTTGACGGGCACGGTGGCCTGCTTCTTCGCGATGGCGTACAGGTCGGCCCAGCGCAGCGCGTCCGGACGGCTGTCGACCGCGCCGTCGTTGATCACGCCGCCCCAGTCGTCCAGGAACGTCTTGCCGACGCTCGGGCCGGCGTTGATCACGGAGGGGTGCGGGTTGCGCGTCGGCTCGAAGCCCGGGATGCGCTCGTAGAGGTACCAGCAGAACGAGCCGATGACACCGACGTAGTCGTCGTACCACATGTTGCCGTCGGTGACGATGTCGAGACCCGCCTGCTCCTGGTCGCGAATCACCGTGGCCACGGCGTCGGTGTAAGCCTCCTCGTGCTGGACCTCCTTGAAGGCGACCCGCACGTCACGGCCAAGCAGCTGGTGCTTGAACCACGCGGGCCGCGGGTACGACCCGACCATCGTTGTCGGAAGAAGCGTGTCTACGATTTTCCGTACCATGAAATCCTCTGCTGTTTGGCGTGTAGTGGACTGCGGGCTTTCGCCGCGCCTTCAGTCGGTCGTGCAGTCGCCGATTATGGCACTAGATCGGCTTTCGGAGTACCCCCCCCCTCGGTCAACCCGCGCCCTGCCCCGAGGCTCACGGCAGGTCCTGGAGGTACGCCCGGTGACAGGCGGTGCACGTGGCGTAGAGTGCCGTGCCGGCCGTGAGCACCCGCTCGACGTTCTTGCCCTCGGCGGCCCGGGCCGCCGAGGCCGCCGCCCTCGTCATCGCCGCTGCGGCGTCCGTCCAGGCGGGCTCCGCCTTGACGCGGGGCGCGATCAGCAGGAGATTGCCCGCCTCTGCGACGGCAAGTGCATGCATCTGAAGGGCATGCCAGTCGTCATCGGATCTCGGGGCGCGCGTCGGCTCGCCGTTGACGTACACGACGGCGTCGAAGACGGCCTGCGACGACGGAATCACGATCGCGTCCATGACCTGCCCGACGGTGGCGACCGGCGTGAACAGGTCGGGGCGGCTCGGCGGCGGGGTGCCGCATGCGGTCGGGGCGACCGCCCCGAGCATCAGGCCGCCGACCGCCGCGAGGCGGGTCACGCTGCGCGTCATCGGCGGCAGATATACCACGGCGCCGGTACCCGGAAGTGGCACCCGGGCCGGGATACAATGCCTCGGCCCTCAGGGCCTTCAGAATCGGGGTACCGTCCATGCACTTCCACGGCAGGTTCGACGACACCGCGCTGCGCCCGCATCCGATCTTCGAGTCCCACAGCACCGGCTACGTGCAGGCCGACCTGGTCAATCGGGTGACCGGTTCGGTCCACACCGGGCTGAGCATCGCGCAGCTCGCGCGGGGCGGAGTGCTGTACCCGCACGTCCACGCCTTCGAGGAGAGCTTCTACATCCTGAGCGGCGAGGCCGTCGTGACCATCGACGGCGTCGCGCATCTGCTGGGGGCCGGCGACTTCGGCGCCGTGAAGGTGGGCTCCACCCACGGCGTGCGGGCGGTCGGCGACGCGCCGGTCCGGTGGCTGCAGATGGCGGCCCCCCAGCCGAAGCCGGCGGGTGCCGAGCGTGACACCTTCTTTCCCAAGGACCATGCGGTGCCGCTGTCGGGCCCCCGGCTCGACATGACCAACCTCGGTGGCTGCCTGCTCGACCACTTCGACGCGAGCGAGATTCCGCCGGTCGGCGAACGGCCGAAGGCCGTGACCGGACTCGACGGCGTCTTCCTCAAGTGGCTGATCGACGAGAACTTCGGCGCCAGGCACCATCGGCTGCTGTTCATCGAGTACCAGCCCGGCGTGCGGCTCGGCCTGCACGACCATACGTTCGAGGAGGCGTACTTCATCCTGAGCGGGGAAGTGGAAGCCGTCCTCGATGGCACGACCTATCGCGGGCGTCCCGGCGACGTGTTCTGGACCGGCGTCGGGTGCGTGCACTCGTTCGCCAACGTCGGCACCGTGCCGGTCACGTGGCTCGAGACCTTCGCGCCGCAACCGCCGAAGGAGAACGTGTTCCGCTTCATGGCGGAATGGGAGGCGAAGGGGCGCGAGATCGAGGGCTGAGGGGCGCCCGGGAGGTTCGCGCCGGGGACGCCCTCGAGGTGTCTCGATTCGACACTGCAGATGCATTAAGCTTCGGGGCCGCCAGCGGCCGCGGATTGCCGGGCCAGCTCATGTTCGGAGGGACCAACGGATGACCGCTCAAGCTTCGGGCCGCACGCGGCCCTACACGGGGGCCGAGTACCTGGAAAGCCTGCGGGACGGCCGCGAGATCTGGATCTACGGAGAGCGCGTCAAGGACGTCACGACGCACCCGGCGTTCCGCAACACCGCCCGGATGATCGCGCGCCTCTACGACGCGCTGCACGACCCAGCCCGCAAGGACGTCCTGACGATCGACAACGACCGGGGCGGCTTCACCCACCGGTTCTACAAGGCGCCCCGGAGCACGGAGGAACTGGTGGGGGCGCGCGACGCCATCGCCGAGTGGGCGCGGGTGACCTACGGCTGGATCGGCCGGAGCCCCGACTACAAGGCGGCGTTCCTGGCCACCCTGGGCGCCAATCCGGACTACTACCACCCGTACGACGACAACGCGCGTCGCTGGTACACGAAGGTCAACGACGAGGTGTCCTTCGTCAACCACGCGATCGTCAACCCGCCGGTGGACCGCGACAAGCCGCTCGACCAGGTGAAGGACGTGTACATGCACGTCGTGGACGAGAAGGACGGGGGGCTCGTCGTCAGCGGCGCGAAAGTGGTGGCCACCACCTCGAGCCTGACCCACTACAACTTCATCGCCAACAACGGGGCGCTGCCCATCAAGACGAAGGAGTTCGCGTTCGTCTGCATGGTGCCGAGCAACGCGAAGGGCCTGAAGCTCTTCTGCCGGCCCTCCTACGAGATGACGTCGGCCGTGATGGGCACGCCGTTCGACTACCCGCTGTCGAGCCGGATGGACGAGAACGACTCGATCCTCGTGTTCGACAACGTGTTCATCCCGTACGAGGACGTGTTCGCCTACGGTGACATCGACAAGGTCAACAACTTCTTCCCGCGGTCTGGCTTCCTGCCGCGGTTCATGTTCCAGGGCTGCACGCGCCTGGCCGTCAAGATGGACTTCCTGGCCGGGCTGCTGCTCAAGTCCGTCGAGGCCACCGGCGCCAAGGACTTCCGTGGCGTGCAGGCCGCGGTCGGCGAGGTGCTGGCCTGGCGCAACTGCTTCTGGGGCCTGACCGACGCCATGGCGCGCGCCTCTGCCCCGTGGACGCCCGGGTACGTGTCGCCGAACCTGGAGTACGGGCTGGCCTACCGCGTGATGTCGAACATCGCGTACTCGCGCGTGAAGGAGATCATCGAGAACACGCTGGCGAGCGCGCTGATCTACCTGCCGTCGAGCGCGCTCGATTTCCAGGTGCCCGAGATCCGGCCGTACCTCGATCAGTACGTCCGTGGTTCGAACGGCTACAACGCCGTGGACCGCGTCAAGCTGATGAAGCTGATGTGGGACACGATCGGCAGCGAGTTCGGCGGCCGGCACGAACTCTACGAGCGCAACTACTTCGGCAACAACGAGAGCATCCGCTTCGAGACGCTGATGGTGGCCGAGGCAACCGGGGCGGCGGCGAAGATGAAGGGGTTCGCCGAAGCCTGCATGGCCGAATACGACCTGAACGGCTGGACGGTGCCGGATCTGGTCAATCCCGACGACGTCAGCGCGATCCGCAGGAAATAGCAGGCAGGAGGTGCCGGGACGGGCCCGCGCGGCCCCGTCCCGGTTCCGCGATGTCCATCGAACCACGTTCCCTCCGCCAGACCGTTGGCCAGTTCGCGACGGGCGTCACCGTGGTGGCCCTGGCCGGCGACGACGCCGTGCACGCGATGACGGCCAACTCGTTCACGTCGCTCTCGCTCGAGCCGCCGCTGGTGCTCTTCTGCGCCGGCAAGCAGACGCGGGTCGGTCAGCTGGTGCAGCCAGGCATGGGTTTCTGCATCAGCATCCTGACGCAACTGCAGCGCGACCTCTCCACCTACTTCGCCGGCGCGTGGAAGGCGCCCGAGCCGCCCCCGTTCACGTTCGAGGCCTGGCACGGGACGCCGTTCCTGCTGGGCAGCGCCGCGGCACTCGCCTGTGAAGTGTGGGATATTCACGAGGGAGGCGATCACTGGATCGTCGTCGGCCGGGTCGCAGCGGTGCGACGGGGCGACGATGGCGCCGTACCCCTCGTGTTCCATGCCGGCCGCTACGTTTCCCTGTCAACCTCGGACTGAGGCCTCGCCGCTGCTGCGGCTCCGATCCGTCGCGTGCGCCGTCCTGCTGGCGGCAGGCCTGGCTCCGGCCGCGGGGGCCCAGGCGCCGCAGGCGCCTCCCGCCGTGCCCAAACGGGCGTCCGCCGTCCGTATTCCCAACGGCCGCATCACGGTCGACGGCCAGCTGGCCGAGGCCGAGTGGGAGGCGGCCGCGCCGGCCCGGGACTTCGTCCAGCAGCAGCCGCGGGAGGGCGCCACGCCGACGGAGCCCTCCGAGGTCCGGTTCCTCTACGACGACGACACTCTCTACGTCGGCGCCCGCCTGTTCGACGACGAGCCAGACAGGCTGATCACCAACGAGCTGACCCGCGACTTCAACGCGCGCGACGGCGATCTGTTCGTGCTGGTGATGGACACTTTCCGCGACCTGCGCAACTCCTACGGCTTCCAGACCAACCCGATGGGCGCCCAGCGCGACACACAGTCGTTCGACGAGGGCCGGACGACCAACGAGAACTGGGACGGCGTGTGGCGCCTGAAGACCTCCACGTTCGATCGGGGCTGGATCGTCGAGTACGCCATCCCGTTCAAGTCGCTGCGCTTTCCGCAGACCCCGGCGCAGGAGTGGGGGCTCAGCATGATGCGCCTCATCCGGCGGAAGAACGAGGTCACGATGTGGACCCCGATTCCGCGGCAGTTCAACCAGTTCCGGATGGCCTATGCGGGGGTGCTCGACGGCATCTCGGGCGTGAAGCCCGGCCTCAACCTGCGGTTCAAGCCGTTCGTGACCGCCAACGTCGCCGACCGCGGCCGGCCGCGTGCCCGCGGTGACGGCGACGGCGGCTTCGACCTCAAGCTCGGCATCGGCACGGGGCTCGTGCTCGACGCCACCTACCGGACCGACTTCTCCCAGGTGGAGGCCGACACGCAGCAGGTGAACCTGACGCGGTTCAACCTGTTCTTCCCGGAGCGGCGCGAGTTCTTCCTCGAGAACCAGGGCTCGTTCCAGATCGGCCGCGCGGCGACCGGCAACAACGACCTGGTGCCGTTCTTCAGCCGGTCGATCGGCCTGGTCAACCAGCAACCGGTGCCGATCGTCGGCGGGGCGCGGCTGTCGGGCCGCACGGGCCGCAACGACATCGGCCTGCTGAACATCCAGACCGAGGACGACAACTTCACGGTGCTGCGGTACGGACGCCAGTTCCGGGGACGCTCGACCGCGAACGTCTTCTACCTCGGGCGCGAGCGCGCGGACGCCGGCAACCGGATCGCGGGCGGCGACCTGCGGCTCAACCTGACGCCCAGCCTCGACGTCGACGCCCTGGTGATGCGCAGCGCGAAGACCGGCGTCGGCGACGACGGGGCGTGGCGCCTGGGCGTGACCTACGACACCAGCCGGACGCAGGTGCGCCTGAACCGCACGTCACTCGGCACGGGCTTCCGCGACGACCTCGGGTTCATCCCGCGCCCGGGCACCGACATCTGGCACGGCGGCGCGCTGCAACGGTTCCGGCCGCGGCGCGGCGGCCGCGTGATCCGCGAGTGGCGGCCGGAGCTGGGCTACGACCGGTACGAGAAGCCGGGCTTCGGCGTCGAGACCGAGACGTGGAAGCCGACGTTCAGCGTGGACTTCCAGGACGGGTCGCAGGCCTCGTTCGTCGTTCGCGAGAACGAGGAGGCCATCGCCGCGCCGTTCCGGATTCGCCCGACCTACGCGATCCCGACCGGCCGCTACACGTTCCAGGACGCCGAGACGTCGTTCTCGACGAGCCGGGCGCGCCGCGTGTCGCTGAACGGCAACTACCGTTTCGGCGAGTTCTGGAACGGCTCCCGGACCGGCGGGACGCTCGGCGTGCGCTGGCGCCAGAGCGCGAAGCTCGCCGCGACCGTGTCCGCCAGCCGAGACGTCGTGGACCTGCCGGGCCAGACCTTCACGACCGACCTGCTGCAGCTGCGCCTCGACGGCTCGTTCTCGACGCGCATGTTCCTGAACGCGTTCGTGCAGTACAACAACACGACCCGGGAGGTGTCGTCCAACATCCGGTTCGACTTCATCCACCACCCGCTGAGCGACTTGTTCCTCGTCTACAACGAGACGCGGCCGACCGTCGACGGGTTGCCGGGTTCGCGCGCGCTCATCCTGAAGTTCACGCACCTGTTCAGCTTCTGACGGTACCGTCCACGGTCCGGGCTCGTCACTGGCGCAGCACTGGAGCGTGCGATTCCGATCCTGCCGGCCGACGAGCGGCGCGAGGCGAGGGGCCGCCCGCCGTCCGGATTGGGTATCCTGTCAGGCCAAGGAGCGGCCATGCTGGAAGGTGTCGAGCGTCTCGTCGATCTCGTGGGATTCCGTGCGTCGGGGCTGACCGGCGCGTCCGAAGGGGAAGTGGTCGAGGCCGTGCGGCGCTGCGACACCGCGCGGCTGGCGGCCACGGGCGGGCACTTCGCCTGCGTGGCGCGTGACGGCCAGACCGTGCGCCTGGCCCGCACGATCGGGCTGCCGCTGCGCTACTTCGTCGCGAAGATGTATCACGGGCCGTTCCTGGTCGTCTCCGACCGGATCGACCGCATCTTCGACTGGTGCCAGTCCCAGCGCATCGGCTGGCAGTTCGACCCGGCCTACACGCGGATGGTGCCGGCGCACTACGTCGTGGAGCTCGACCAGGTGGGATGCCCCGACCCGGCGCCGCGGTATCACCGATTCTTCGAGCCGGCCGTTGCCACGGGACCCGCGGACGTCACCGCGGCGGGAACCGCCTACATCCGCGCCGCGTACGAGGCGGTGCGCGAGTGGCTGTCGCAGGTGCCTGCGGGCGAGCCAGTCGGCGTTGCGTTCTCGGGCGGCATCGACAGCACCGCGGTGCTGATGCTGGCGCGGCGGGCGTGCGAGGACCTCGGCCGCGACCCGAATCTCGTCCGTGCCTTCACCCTCGACTATGGGGGCGGGACCGACGCGCTGCAGGCGGCCGGCGTGGTCCGGGCGCTCGGCGTCGAGTCCACGTGGGAGCGCGTCGAGATGCCCGCGTCCGACTACGACCTCGAGGCGGCCGTCCGGGCGATCGAGGACTATCACCCGCTCGACGTCGAGTGCGCGGCGGCCGGCTTCAGCCTGTTGCGCGGCGTACGCCGCCGGCATCCCGGCCTGCGGTACCTGCTCGACGGCGATGGCGGCGACGAGAACCTGAAGTCGTATCCACTCGAAGACTCGGACCTGACCCTCTCCAGCATCCTGAGGAATCCGCTGCTGTACCAGGAGGGCTGGGGCATCGACACCATCAAGCACAGCCTCACCTACTCGGGAGGGTTGTCGCGAGGCTACATGCGCTCGTACGTGCCGGCCGCCCGGCTCGGCTTCGAGGCCTGCTCGCCGTTTGCCGTCCGGTCGGTGATGGCGCAGGCGATCGCCATGCCGTTCGAGGCGATGCTCGGTGGCGATCCGGAGCGGCTGACGACGCTCAAGGCCGACGTGGTGGCGGCCGGCACGTACGAGCGCATG
>CAWULT010000122.1:0-13352 GCA_963923455.1 uncultured bacterium | reverse complement strand
ACGCGCAGCCTCGGGTGTCGCCGGTCGGAATCTTCAGGGCCTGGGGCCCCGTGCTGGCGCTGCCGATCACGAGGCTTTGGGCGCCTGCCGCCAGAGATGCGGGGCCTGCCATATAGGCGAGCGTGCCGTTGTCCGACACGGCCACCTGCATCGTACCCATCTGGCGTCCCGCCGACCGCCGGACACCGGCGATCACCGAAACTGGCGCGCCCGTGACCTCGAGGCGCTGGGCGTCGAACGGCACCGCGAACACCGTGCCGCCGACCGCGTACAGCAGATGGCCCGTCGAGAGGTACCTGCCGTCGGCGCCGCCGTCGATCAGCACGCGACGCGTGCCGCCGGTGATGGACTGCGCCACGATCTGGGCCTTGTCCCAGCGCTCCTGGCTCGTACCGTGCGCGAGCGTGAAGATCACCGTGCGGCCGTCTGGCAACATCTGCGGGCCGAAGAGCGTTTCGTCGGGCCCGGCGTCGACGATGCGCTCGGGCACGCCGCCAACGAGCGGCACGCGCACGATTCCGTCTTCCTGGCCGACCAGGATGCCTCCAGGGCCCACGTTGGCACCCGATGGGGCCGTTTCGAGCGTCGCAACGGTTGCGGCCGCGCCACCGCTGATCGGGATGCGTTTGATGGTGGTCGAGCCCGCGTTCAGTCCGCCTCCCTCTCCAAGTGACAGGAACACGATGGACTGGCCGTCCGGCGCGAACATTGGGTTCGCGATCCCAAGGGATGTGGTTTCGCTGCCAGGAACCGGGTGTGTCGTCAGATCGCCAAGCGCGCGAATGTAGATTCGCGAGTTCAACACATAGCGATTCTGGTGCCATCTGGCGAGATCCCGATGCCTTGCCTGGCGAAGCCGACAAAAGAGTTGACCCCTTCCTGTTCGGCCAATGTGAACGAGAACTTCGCGACAGGAGGCTCGCTCGGGGCGGGTCGCAGGCTCCACGCGCCTCCGCCGGCGATCGCGGCGGCAAGCACTGCTGCAACAGCCGCGGTACCGAGCAGGCGCCAGCGAGAACCCGGCGTAGCCGTGGGCACCGGGGCTGCCTGCGGCGCGGCTGCCTGTGGGGCCAGGCGGTTGAACTCGCCGAGGATGAACTTCGCCGTTGAGATGTCCGATATGCGCTGCCGGCGGTCCTTCGTCAGGCAGCGTTCGAGCAGCGTGCGCACGGCGGCCGGAGCATCCGGTGGCACCCTCGACCAGTCGGGCTCGAGGCGCGCCACGGCGCCGAGCACGTCCACCATGTCGTCGCCGTCGAAGGCCCGCGTGCCGGTCAGCATCTCGTAGAGCACGGCACCGAACGCCCAGACGTCACTGCGCTTGTCCGCGGGACGTCCCTTCGCCTGCTCGGGGCTCATGTAGGCGGCCGTGCCGAGCAGCACTCCGGCGCCCGTCATCAGCGCCGGCGTCGTGATCGTCGGCGACATCGAGAGCGCGCCACCGGTGTCGGCCGACTCGGGCGCCAGCGCCTTGGCGAGCCCGAAGTCCAGCACCTTCACCGTGCCGTCGTCGCGCACCTTGATGTTGGCCGGCTTGAGGTCGCGGTGGATGATTCCCTGCTCGTGCGCGGCTTCGAGCGCGTCGGCGATCTGCCGGGCGATGGGCAGCGCCTCGGCCAGCGGGATCGGGCCCTGCGCGATCCGGTCCGCGAGCGTCGGGCCCTCCACCAGTTCCATCACGAGCGCCGGCGTGCCGCTCGCGCGCTCGACGCCGTAGAGATGCGCGATGTTCGGGTGATTGAGGGCGGCCAGCGTCCGGGCTTCCCGGTCGAAGCGCGCGAGCCGTTCGGGGTCCTGCGCCACGCCGTCCGGCAGCAGCTTCAGCGCGACGTCACGGCCGAGCGTCGTGTCTTTGGCGCGGTACACCTCGCCCATGCCGCCCACGCCAATCTGGGCGACGACGTCGTACGGGCCGATGCGCGTGCCGGGAGCGAGCGCCACTGTCCGGTGGATTCTACTGCCAGCGGAGCCAGTTATCCCGCGACCAGCGTTCGAGCCGAGTGATGCCTTCGAACGTCGAGAGCTGGCCGTTCTGGCTCAGCGCCTGCCCGAGAGCCTGCGGAAGGCTGCCGGGGAAGCGTGCCCGTCACACGATCCGCCGCTCCGGCCGGATGGCCAGCCACCAGAGCGCACCCCAGGCGTAGACGGCGGCCGTCACGTAGAACGGGTACGTCCACGAGTGCCAGCGGTCCACCATCAGGCCCACGACGATCGGGCCGATGAAGCCGCCGAAGTTGCCCGACGTGTTCATGAACCCGGAGACGACGCCCGCGTGTGCGGCGCCGACGTCGAGGCACACCGACCAGCACGCGCTCAGCGCGAAGTCGGCCGAGGCGAGGGCCAGCGCCAGCAGCAGCGCCTTGGCGACGGGCGGCGCCACGATCGTCGACGCGATGATCAACACCGCGCTCATGCCGAACGACACGGAGCCCAGCGTGACCCGCGCGTGCCGCAGCCCGCTGGTGCGTGCCAGGTAGTCGGTGTACCAGCCGCCGGTGATGTTGGCGGCGCCAGCCAGCAGGAAGGGCAGCGACGCGAAGAGGCCGCCGGCCAGCAGCGAGAACTTCAGCTCCTGGATGAGATACGTCGGCAGCCAGGTGAAGTAGAAGTAGAGGCCGTAGCCGAGCGCGAAGTACATCGCGCAGATCGCCCACAGATTCCGGCTGGCCAGCAGCGTCTTCCACGGCGTGTGCGCGTGGGTGGCCGCGGGTTCGCCGTCCTGGGCGATCCACGCCCGTTCGTCCGCGTCGACGTCGGGATGGTCCGCCGGGTTGTCGCGGTAGGAGCGGAACCAGGCGACCGACCACACCACGCCGATCACGCCGAACACGAGGAAGCTGACGCGCCAGCCCCACAGCCGCACGAGCACCAGCACGGCCGGCGCGGCCAGGGCGCCGCCGAGGCGCGAGCCGAGGAACAGCACGCCGTTGGCCATGCCACGCTCGCGCGCGGGAAACCACTGGCCGAAGCTGCGCACCACGTTGGGAAACGCCCCGGCCTCGCCCGCGCCGAAGAGAAAGCGGATCGCGACGAGGGAGCGGAAGCCCTGGGCCAGGCCCGTCAGCATCGTGAAGGCCGACCACCACAGTACGATGCGCGTCAGCACGCGGCGTGGCCCGATGACGTCGCCCAGCCAGCCCGACGGCACCTCGAACAGCGAGTAGGCCAGCGTGAACGCGCTGAAGATCACGCTCATCTGGACCACGCTGATGCCGAGGTCCTGCATCATGAACGGCGCGGCCACCGAGATGCAGACGCGGTCGAGGAAGGTGATGATGGCGAGCAGGAACGCCATCCGCAACACACGGTAGCGGACGCGTGAGCCGGACGACGGGACGGGAGGCATGCGGGCGGAGGGAGTATAGCCCGCGTCGAAACGGGCGCGGCGGGCCGGAGCCCGCCGCGCATGACGTCAGTCCGTGCCGAAGGCCAGCAGCACGTTGCCCGGGTTGCCGATGAAGCCGCCGTAGCCCGAGTTGAAGAACAGCATGCCGTCCGAGACGATGGCGCCTGGGCCTTCGAGGCCGCCGCCGAGCGCCTTGACGCCGTTGACGGTCTGGAACTCCCGATTGCTGTCGAAGGTCCAGAGGATCGAACCGTCCTTGGTCGAATAGGCGCGCATGCCGCCATCGAGCGAACCCGAGAACACCGCGCCAGGGATGGCCGTGATCGCCGCGCCCTGCGACGCGCGGCACGTGCGGCCTTCACCGCAGAGTGGCTTCTGCGGCGGCATGCTCCACACCATCTCGCCCGTGGCGAGGCTCACGGCGCGCATGCCGCCCGGATTCTGCGACAGCAGGTCCGACACGCCGAAGTAGGCGTTCTGCGCGTCCACCGCGCCGCCCCACTGGCCGCCCAGGCCGCTGCCCTGGCCGATGCGGCGCTGCCACACGACGGCGCCGCCCCTGTCGGGGTCGAGCGCCCATGCGAGGCCCGACTTCTGCGGAAGCACCAGCAGATCGCGCCCGTTGACCGTGGCGATGGCGGGCGAGGCCGAGAAGTCGTAGTCGGGGCCGAGCGTGGCGGGGCAGGCCGGGTTGTCCGGGTTCTGCGCCTGGCAGCCCATCGTCCAGTTGTCGCCGGCGGTGACCTGGTTCACCCACTTCACGGCGCCCGTGTTCACGTCCATGGCCACGACGGCGTCCGTCATCTTCTGTGGCGGATCGGCGTAGCCGTTGCCGGTGGCCACGTACACGGCGCCGCGCTTGGCGTCGACGGTGGGCGCCGACCAGATGCCGCCGCCGGCCGGCCCGAACATCTGCACGCCTTGGGCGTTCCGGGCACGGGGCCGGTTCTCGTCCACCATGTACGTCTTCCACGCCACGGCGCCGGTGTTGGCGTCGAGCGCGACGAGGCTGCCGCGGAAGGTGCAGCACTGGTAGCCGCCGCGCCCGCCCTGGCCTTCCTCGTTGAGGCCCTGCACCGGCACGAAGACCTTGCCGCCGTGGACGGCCGCGCCGCCCGTGATGGCCGCCGACGGGTGATCGTCGACGCGGCGCACCCACAGCTCGCGGCCGGTCTGCGCGTCCACCGCATAGGCGTTGGCCTTGTTGTCGCCGAAGAACACGGCCTGGCCCACCTGGCCGGCCGGCGTGCGGTACGGCCCGACGACGAGCGCGCTGCGGACGCCGCCCTGCGCTTTGAAGGTCCAGTAGGTGCAGCCGGTCTTCGGGTCGAGCGCGTGCACCTCGCTGTTCTCACTGGCGACGAACAGGCGCCCGCCGGCAATGGCCGGCTGCGCCCGCGCCGCGCTGACGCCCGAGTAGCCGAACGCCCACTTCAGCTTCAGCTTCGGCAGGTCGGCCGCCGTGAGGCCGGCGCGTGCGGCGTTGCGCGTGTTGCCGGCGTCACCGCCCCAGCCGTTCCAGCCAGGCGTCGTGGCCGCGTCCTTCATCGGCGCCTGCGTGCGGCACGTGTTGTCGACGGCCGCCGTGGCGGCGATCGTCGCGCTCGGCGCGCGGCCCGTGATGAACTGCGCGATCGCGCGGCGCTGCGCGTCGGTGAGCGCGGCACCCTGGACGCGCATGCGGCCGTTGGTCAGCGCGTTGACCACGCCCTCCGGCGTGAGCTGGCGCATCACGGTCGGCGTGGGCGCCGTGGTCTGGCCTTCGGCGTGGCAGGTGGCGCACTGCTGCTTGTACAGCGCGGCGCCGTCCGGCGCCTGCTGGGCACGGGCCGGTGCGGCCAGCGCGACGAGGGTGCCGAGCGCGATGCCGGCAATCAGCTTCGTTGACATCGTCGTGACTCCTGGTCGAACGAACGCGGCGGCCTCAGTCGAGACCGAACGCGAGCAGTACGTTGCCGGGGTTGCCGACGAAGCCGCCCCAGCCCGAGTTGAAGAACACCATCCCGTCCACGACCACCGCACCGCCGCCCTCCAGTCCGCCGCCCTTGGCCCTGACGCCGTTGACGGTCGTGAACTCGCGGTTGGTGTCGAACTGCCAGAGGACCGACCCGTCCGCCGCCGAGTACGCACGCATGCCGCCGTCGAGCGATCCCGAGAACACGGCGCCCGGCACCACGGTCACCGCGGCGCCTTGTGCGGCGCGGCAGGTCGGCGACGGCGGACACAGCTTTGTCTGCGGCGGCGCGCTCCACACCGGCTGGCCGGTCGCCAGCGAGATCGCCTTCAGGCCGCCCGGGTTCTGCGACAGCAGGTCCGAGACGCCGATGTAGGCGTTCTGCTCGTCGGCCGCCGCGCCCCACTGGCCCCCCAGCGCGCTGCCCTGGCCGATGCGGTAGCTCCACACCGTCTTGCCTTCCTGGTCGGGATCGAGCGCCCACGACATGCCCGACTTCTGTGGAAGCACCAGCAGGTCGCGGCCGTTCACCGTGGCCAGCGCGGGCGACGCGGCGAAGTCGTGATCGGGGCCGAGCGTCGCGGGGCAATTCGGGTTGCTCGCATTGGTCGGGCCGCAGCCCAGCGTGAAGTTGTCGTTCTTCGTGACCTGGTTGACCCACTTCACGGTGCCCGAATTGAGGTCGAGCGCGATCACGGCGTCGCTGCCGCCCTGCGAGGGCTCCGCGTAGTTGTTTCCGGTGGCCACGTAGACCATGTTGCGCTTCGGGTCGACGGTGGGCGCGGACCAGATGCCCGCGCCGGCCGGGCCCCACTGCTGCACGCCGTCCTTGTTCTTCGCGCGCGGCTTCGCCTCAGCGATGGTGTAGTGCTTCCAGAGCACGGCGCCCGTGCTGGCGTCGAGCGCCGAGACGCTGCCGCGGAAGGTGCAGCACTCGTACTGGGCGCGGCCGCCCTGCAGTTCCTCGTTGATGCCGTTGACCGGCACGAACAGCTTGCCGTCGTGGTAGGTGGGGGCACCCGTGATCGCGGCGTACCTGTGACCGTCGACGCGGCGCGTCCACACCGGCTGGCCCGATTCGGCGTCCACCGCGTAGGCGGTGGCGGCCATGTCGCCGAAGAAGACCGCCCATCCATTCCCGCCGCCCGCCTTGCGATACGGACCCACCGAGAGCGCCGTGCGGATGCCCGCCTGCGCGCGGAAGGCCCAGTACGAGCACCCGGTCTTCGGGTCGAGTGCCCGGACCTCGCCGTTCTCGCTCGCGATGAACAGCCGGCCTCCGGCCACCGCCGGCTGGGCGCGGGCCGAGTCGACGCCGGCGTAGCCGTAGGCCCACTTCAGCTTCAGGCGGGGCAGGTCGGCTGCCGTGATGCCGCCGTTCTTCGCGTGGCGCGTGTTGGACGCGCCGTTGCCCCAGCCGTTCCAGTTCGGGCCGCGGGCCGGATCGGTCATCCCTCGCGCCGCCGTGCACCGGTCGGCCATCGACGGCGCAGCCGTGGGCGCCAGCCGCTTCCCGGTGACGAACTCGGCGACGGCGCGCTTCTCCGCGGTGCTCAGGCTGACCGCCTGCACCGTCATCTTGCCGAAGGTCAGCGCCGTTTCGACCGCCTCCGGTGTCATCTGCCGCAGGGCGTCGAGCCCCGGGGTCCGGGCATTCGGCTGCGCGTGACAGCTGGCGCAGGCGGTCTTGTAGACGCGCTCTCCGTCCTGGCCCTGCGCGAGTGACGGAACGGTCAGCGCGAGCGTCGCCACGACGGTGGCGCCGAACATCCGGAACATCGACGGGCTCTCCTGCACGATGATCGGGAAACGCTGCCGGAACGAGGGGTGGGCAAGAGGCTATGATACGCGGAATGCTCGGCAAAACCAGGGCGATCGGGGCGGTAGTGGCGCTGATGCTGGCCGCCGCCGCGGCGCCGCGGGCCCTTCAGCCGCAGGCCGCGCCTGCCGCGGGACCGGGCCCGGTGGCCGCAGACATCTACTTCCGCATCGTCGTCGTCAGCACCGAGGTGCAGGCCCAGGCGGTGCTCGAGCGCATCCGCAAGGGCGAGCACATCGAGACCATCGCGACCAACGAGTCCACCGACGCCTCGGCCGGCAGGGGAGGGCTGGTGGGCCCCGTCGAAATGGACGCCCTGCGGCCCGAACTGCGCGCGGCGCTCGCCGGGCTCGAGGCGGGGCAGACGGGCCCCATCGCGCGGATGCCCACCGGCTTCGCCGTGGTGCAGCGCGTGGCGGCGCCCCCGGCGCGCCGGCTCGGCTCGGCGGAGATTGCCGGGCTGGCGGCCACCGGCGCTGTGCAGCCCACGGTGTCCGTGGACGGCTTCGTCGAGGCCAACACGATCCTGCAGGAGGTGCCGAAGGACAGCGACGACTGGAACCAGAATCCGCAGGAGATCTGCCGCCTGAGCCGCTCGTCGGTGACCGAAATCCTCGGCACGATGGAGCAGTTCTCGAGGGCCGCGGACGCCAATCCGGCCGCTTCGCCGATCGATCGCATCCAGGCCGACGTCATCGTCGGCCAGCTCCACGCGTACTCCGGCCGCATGACGGAGGCGATCGATCGCTTCGCGCGGGCCTACCCGCGGGCGCAGCGCGACTTCCCGGACGGCGTGCCGCAGATCGAGGAGATGCTCGGCATCGCCTACCTCCACCGCGCCGGCATGACCAACGGGGTGTTCACGGCGCCGGGCGACCGCTGCCTGCTGTCGCCGTCGATGCCGGCCTACGGCGACACCAAGGACGCCGAGCAGGCCGTGGCGCACTTCACCCGGGTGCTGGCCTCGCGTCCCGACGACCCCGAGGCCAAGTGGCTGCTCAACCTCGCGGCGATGGCCGCGGGCGGTTACCCGGCGCGCGTGCCCGAGGCGCACCGCGTGCCGCCGCGCGCGCTCGAGTCGGCCGAGCGCGTCGGCCGGTTCACCGACGTCGCGGCCGCCGCGGGCGTCGACGCGTTCTCGTCGGCCGGCGGCGTCGTGGTGGACGACTTCGACAACGACGGGACGCTCGAGATCCTGACGTCGAACTTCGACGCCTGCGGCGCGATGCGCCTGTTCCGGCGCGGGCCCGACGGACGCTTCGTCGATCGCGCCGCCGCCGCGGGCCTGAGCGCCCAGCTCGGTGGCCTCAACCTGGTGCAGGCGGACTACGACAACGACGGATGCACCGACGTGCTGGTGCTGCGTGGCGGGTGGCAGACGGCGCAGCGGCGTTCGCTGCTGCGCAACAACTGCGACGGCACCTTCACCGACGTCACGGTGAAGGCCGGCCTGGCGAAGCCGGCTACGAGCTCGCAGACCGCGGTGTGGGCCGACGTGGACAACGACGGCCGCGTGGACCTCTTCGTCGGCAACGAGAGCAGCGCGTCGCAGCTCTTTCGCAACAAGGGCGACGGCACGTTCGAGGACATCGCCCCGTCGGCGGGTGTCGGCCGCAAGGCCTTCACGAAGGGCGTGGCCGCCGCCGACTACGACAACGACGGCGACGTCGACTTCTACGTGTCGAACCTCGGCGGCGGCAACTTCCTCTACCGCAACAACGGCGACCGGACGTTCAGCGACGTGGCCCTCGACGCCGGCGTGCCTGGCGCGGACCTGGGCTTCCCGACCTGGTTCTTCGACTACGACAACGACGGCTGGGACGACCTGCTCGTCTCGAGCTACTACCTGTCGATCGGCGAGACGGGCCGGCGGTACCTGGGCCTGCCGCGCAACGCGAACACGATGAAGCTCTATCGCAACCTGGGGAACGGCCGCTTCGCGGACGTCACGGCGCAGGTGGGGCTCGACAAGGCGTACATGCCGATGGGCTCGAACTTCGGGGACATCGACAACGACGGCTACCTCGACATCTTCCTGGGCGGCGGCAGCCCGTCGTACGGCGCGCTGGCCGGCACCGTGCTGCTGCACAACAAGGCGGGACAGGCGTTCGTCGACGTGACGGCGTCGTCGGGCACCGGCGAACTGCACAAGGGGCACGGCGTGGCGTTCGCGGACCTCGACAACGACGGCGACCAGGAGATTGCGTTCCGCGTGGGCGGCGCGACGCCCGGCGACGCCCACGCGTTCCGCCTGTTCGACAACCCGGGCGCGGGCGGCGATTGGCTCGGCCTGCGCCTCGTGGGCGCCCGATCGAACCGCGCGGCGCTGGGGGCCCGCATCACCGTGACCGTCCGGACCGGCGGCACCGCGCGCACGGTGCACCGCACCGTCACGAGCGGCGGCTCGTTCGGCGCCTCGCCGCTCCAGCAGCACGTCGGCCTCGGGCCGGCGGCCGGTGCCGTCGATGTCGACGTCCTGTGGCCGGCGAGCGGCACGCGGCAGCACTTCGCGGGCGTGGCGAAGAACCAGGTGCTCGAGATTCGCGAGAACGCCGGCACCGTCCGGACCCTGCCGCGTCCGCGCCTGCCGCTCGGAGGGGCCGGTGGCCGGTAGCCGAGGCGGGTCCGTCCGGCCGGCGCCCCGCCGTGCGGTCCTGTCGGTGTGGGGTGCGCTCCTGATCGGCAGTGCCCTGCTGCTCTCGGCCCCGCTCCGGGCCGCCGATCCCGAGTATCCCGTCAAGGGACTGGTGCTGAAAGTCGACAGAATTAGCCGAACGTTCCTCGTTTCGCACGAGCGCATCCATGGATTCATGGATGCCATGACGATGCCGTTCGAGGTGAAAAGCGCGAGCGAACTGGACGGTATCGTGCCTGGCGCCACGGTGGAGTTCACCCTGGTCGTGGGCCGGCAGGCCGCCTATGCCACCGGCCTGCGGGTGCGGCGCTACGAGTCGGCCGAGCAGGATCCGTCCACGGCAAGGCGGCTCGCGCTGTTGAAGCGGGCGATGGGCACGGCCGTCACGCCGCTCGCCGTGGGGCAGCCGGTACCCGACCTGCCGCTCATCGATCAGACGGGCGCGCCGGTCAGGCTGTCGCAGTTCGGCGGCCAGGTGGTGGCCCTCAACTTCATCTACACGCGGTGCGCGCTGCCGCAGTTCTGCCTCAGAATCTCCAATGATTTCGGCGTGATCCAGCGCCGGTTCCGGGCGGTGCTCGGCCGCGACCTGACGCTGGTGACCGTGACGTTCGACCCCGAGCGCGACACGCCAGAGGTGCTCGCGCGCTACGCCGCGCGGTGGAAGGCCGACCCGCGTACCTGGCGCTTCCTGACCGGCGCCGTGGCCGACGTTCGCCGGATGTGCGCGCTCTTCGGGGTCGAGTTCTTCCCCGACGAGGGCCTGATGAACCATTCGCTGCACACGGTCGTGCTGGACCGGTCGGGCCGCGTGATCGCCAACATCGAGGGCAACCGGCACACCCCCGAACAGCTCGGCGACCTCATACAGGAATCCCTGCATCGCTGAAACCGGGAGAAGTCTCTAGAATCGGGACTTGCCAGCGCGGGGCTGGGACTAGAAGGAGCAGAACGTGGGTCGCAAGCTGTATGTGGGGAACCTTCCCTATCAGGTGCAGGAGTCTGAGCTCGAGCAGGTCTTCGCGCAGGCTGGTTCGGTGGCGTCGGTGTTCGTGCCGCGTGACAAGTTCACGGGGCAGGGGCGGGGCTTTGCGTTCGTCGAGATGAACTCCGACGAAGAGGCGCAGGCCGCGATCGACCAGTTCAACGAACAGCCGTTCGGGGGCCGCAACATGAAGGTGAACGAAGCCCGTCCGCAGGAGGCCCGTTCGGGCGGCGGCGGGGGCGGTCGTGGCCCGAACCGCCGGTCGGAGCCGCGCTGGTAGCACCGTCGTCGGGCTTGTCCATCACGAGCGACATCGGGGGACGCGTGCCGCGCCACAGGGGGTGGCCGGCGCGCGCGTGCGCCCTGTTCCTGGGCGGCGTGCTCCTGCTTACGCCCGAGGCCGCCGCCGCGCAGGAGTCCCTCGGCGAGGCCATCCAGAGCGGGCCGATCGCGTCCGCGCCGTCGGCGATGGCGCCCGGCTCCACGGCGTCCGAAGGCCTGCTGCTGCCCGCGCAGGTGTTCGCACCGACGCCGCCCCGCTTCACGGCCGCCACATCGGCGGGCACCGACATCCGCGGGGCCATCGTCGACTCGTTCAAGCAGCTGGCCTGGGAGCACAGTATCCGCGTGGCCTTCCAGGACAAGACCCGTCGCGAACTCGCCGGATCCTTCTGGGGTGACTACAAGCGGTCGATCAAGGTGCCGCACCGGTGGGAAGACGGCGACTCCTGGCTGGTCAACTACATCGGCCATCCCATCCACGGCGCGGCGGCCGGGTACAGCTGGATCGACCACGGTCCGGAAGCGGCCCGTGAGATCGGGCTCAGTCCGGGCTACTGGGCCGGCCGGGCCCGGACGCTGGCGTGGACCTCGGTGTACAGCCTGCAGTTCGAGTTCGGGCCGCTCAGCGAGGCCTCGATCGGCAACGTCGGGCTACGGCCCGAAACGACGGGGTGGGTGGATCACGTGGTGACCCCGGTTGGCGCGTTCGGGCTCATCGTGGCCGAGGACGCGCTCGACCGCTTCTTCGTGAAGTGGGTGGAGCGCCGGACGGACAACCGCTTCTTCCGGGCCGCGCTGCGGACGATCTTCAATCCCGCGCGGACGATGTCGAACACCGTTCGAGGCCAGACGCCGTGGTTCCGCCCGGGGCGGCCGCTGGCGTGGCGCGCCGGCCCTGGGCCTGGTGCGCGACTCGGGCCCGGTTGAGCTGTCGAGTCGGGTACAATCATCGCCGTCGATTCCGGTACGGATCGATTCCCGTTTATTCACGCTATCGAGGTGAAACACCAATGAGTCGCCGTCTACACGCGAGCGCCTTCTGCGTGGGTCTGACTGTGTTGTTCTCGCTGGCTCTGCCGCTGATGGCTTCGGCGCAGGCCACACAGGCTGGTCGCGTCCATTCGATCCGCCGTTTGAACACCCCGTACCGCTTCACGCCGCCCGTGCGCAACGTGGATGCCCTGAAGCGGACGATGTCGCGCGCCAACACGCAGCGTGACATCCGCACCCTGCTGGATCAGGCGGGCCTCGCGAGCCTGGCGCCGGAAGTCATCCGCAACCTGTCCGAAGGCACGGTGACGCCGACGACGGTGGCCCCGGGCACGTCGATGGAATGGATGGCCCAGCGCCGTCGCGGTCGTCCGTCGATCATCCAGAACGCCCGCTGGGACGGCCGTCGCGCGTTCCAGGGCTACGAGTTCGTGATCGACGACCGCGTGGGCTACTACCGGTTCGTCGTGCCGCAGGACTGCGGCAACATCTCGCTCGTGAGCCGCGAGCCGAGCCGCATCGCTGCGCGTGAGGCCGAGGAGGCCCGCCGTGCCGAGGAGGCCCGTCGCGCCGAGGACGCCCGCCGTGCCGAGGAGGCCCGTCGTGCCGAAGAGGCCCGCAAGGCCGAGGAGGCTCGCAAGGCCGAGGAGGCCCGCAAGGCCGAGGAGGCTCGCAAGGCCGAAGAGGCCCGCAAGGCCGAAGAGGCCCGTCGCGCGGAGGAGGCCCGCCGCGCCGAAGAGGCGCGCAAGGCTGCCGAAGAGGCACGCCTGGCGCAGGAGAAGGCCGACGCGCGCATCCGTCCGTTCCTGGGCGTGCTGTTCGGCAAGCAGCAGCGGCAGTACGACGCGGACGACCCGGCCGACCTGGGCAGCAACGTGCTGGGCGTGCCCAACTGGGGCGACCTGCTGCTCGGCGTGAAGGGCGGCATGGACTACCGGCTCGGCGACAGCAACTGGCTGTTCCGTCCGGCCCTGGGCTTCGCGGGCAACCTCGACCACGGCAGCCGCAGCAGCCTCTTCGGCGACACCGAGCTGGGCTACCGGTTCCGGAACGGTGCGTCGCTGGCGTCGGGCGTCACGTTCTGGGACTTCACCCACGGCGCGCAGTTCACCGCGGGCTGGCTCGGCTCGGCGGCCTTCCCGGTGTGGAAGAGCGAGGCGAAGAAGCACCAGACCGACCTGACCTTCGAGTGGCGTCAGTTCTTCGACCGCGGCAGCGACCCCGACACGAACTACCAGTTCTGGGGTGGCATGCGTTACGTCTTCAAGTAACGCGGCGAGAGGCTCCGGCGGACGCCGGAGCTGCGAGAGCTCGAACGGCGGGTCCGGCGCAGGCCGGGCC
>CAWULT010000121.1:0-13436 GCA_963923455.1 uncultured bacterium | reverse complement strand
CGTAGATCAGGCCGCAGGGCAGCAGGCCCAGGGCGAGCCGCTTCTTCCTCGGCCTCGCCCTGGGCCTGCTGCCCTGCGGCCTGATCTACGCGGCGCTGGCGCGCGCGGTCGCGACCGGCTCCGCGTGGCGCGGCGCCGTGACCATGGCGGCTTTCGGTCTCACGACCGCGACGGGCCTGCTCGCCGTAGGCCTGGGCGGGGTACCTTTCTCGCGGTACACCCATCGATGGAAGCCGCGCCTGGCCGCCGGCTGGGTGATCGTGCTGGGCATCGTCATCGTCTGGCGCGGTCTCGCGGCGACCGCGATGACGGCGCACGAGGCGCACGCTCCCGCGGCGTCATCCGCCCCGAGTCGCCACGCGCACTGAGCCCGCGGGCACGGACGCCGCCCGAGGCCGCACCACCCCGCGCCACGTCGGCCCGGGGAATCCTCCCACCCGTGCCGGAAAAACTCACAGTTCCCAGCCACCCACTGGGGATTCGTTGCCGCGGCGCCGCGCCGATCGCTCTGGAATTCCATGGAGCACGGTTGTACGCGCGGCGCGGGACTCCAGCCCCGCTGCGGTGGCACAGCTAGTGCACTACCGGTCACGTCGACGCGTGGTCGACCGCGTGGGGGGTGCGTCTCCCAGGCCGGGGACGCCGAAAGGAGACGGGAGTGGAGTTCCTCAGCTGGATCGAAAACACAGACACCATAACCTGGATACGCGAGTCGTCCTCGCAGCTGGGCTACACGCTCTATCTCGCGCTCCACACCATCGGCCTGGTCTTCTTGATGGGTCCCACGATGGTGATGGCCGCCCGCGTGTACGACCTGATTCCCGACCTCCCCATCTCTCCGATGATCAAGTTCCGTCCGCTGATGCGGACTGGCTTCTGGATCACGGCGGTATCGGGCACGGTGCTCTTCTGCACGGCGCCGGTGAGCTTCGTCCGAAACGGCGTGTTCATCGTCAAGGTGGCCTCCGTCATCGTCGGCTACGTCATCACGAACCGGTTCATCTCGCAGGTCGTCGCCAAGGGGCCCTCCATCGATACGCAGCTGCCGGCCAACTCGAAGGTGCTGATGGGATGGGCGATGTTCTTCTGGATCATCGGGGTCACGGCCGGCCGGCTGACGGCGTACTCGGCGCGCGTCGTGCAGCAGAGCACCATCGCCGGCCTGATCGCGTTCGGCCTCGTCTTCGCGGTCGTCATCGCCGGACGCAGGATGGGCCTCATCGGTGGCCCGACCGCCGGCTACGTGCCGCCTTCGGCAGGAAAAGGAGTCTAGCCCCATGGAGAACAACCTTCTCGCCTACTGGCTGCGGTGGCCGGCCTTCGAGTGGCTGGTCGAGACGTATCAGTGGGCCTGGCCACTCTGTGAGATCGCGCACTTCTTCGGCCTGATCCTGCTCTTCGGCGGCGTCGGCACGTTCGACCTCCGTCTGCTCGGGATCGGCAAGAAGCTGCCTCCCGCGGTCCTCAGTCGTGCGCTGCCGTGGGGTGTGTTCGGCTTCGTCCTGTGCGTCGCCAGCGGTGCCATCTTCGTCGGCGGCATCATCGGCAACGTCGGCATCCATCCCTACACCGTGCTGATGACCAACGTCTTCCTGCAGCTCAAGCTGCTCTTCATCGGTCTCGCGGGCCTGAACCTGCTCGGCTTCTACGTCACCGGGATGGCGAAGCTGACCGAATCCCTCGGACCCGACGCCGACGCGCCGCCCCTGGCGAAGATGTTCGCCGCGACGTCGCTGGCCCTGTGGGTCGCCGTGATCTACGTCGGTCGTCTCATTCCCTGGGAGCTCTGAGCGGAGGGCCGACGGCCCACCCGACGACACATCACGGGCACGCCCCGGGGGCGTGCCCGTGGTACGTACGGCGGCCGAACCGCGCGCGGTCGGGCGATGGCGCTGACGCGCCCGGCTCAGCGCGCGGCACCTGCTGTCTCCCGAGACTGCGCTTGTCCTACACCGACCTGCGGAACTCGGCCTTCGGGTTCTTCTCGACGGTGTAGTTCAGCACCCAGTCCGCCTCGAACACGAGCACCGGGCGGCCGATCCGGTCGGTGGCCTGCAGCACGCCGGACATCGGCAGCGTCAGCGGCGCGTCGGGCGGGGTCGCGGGCCAGCGGGCCGCGACGTGGGGCAACCGGTCGACGGTGCACGGGATGCCGTACTCGGTGGCCATGCGCGCGGCGATCACGTCCAGCTGCAGGCTCCCGATCACGCCCACGATCGGCTGCCGGATGCCGACGCTCGGCCAGAACACCTGGAGCAGGCCCTCCTCGGCCAGCTGCTCGACGGCCTCGTCGAACCGCTTGTGGCGGCCCTCGGACGGCCGCAGGTACGCGAACTGCTCCGGCGGAAACTGCGGAATCGGGGGATACACCACACGCCGCCCGGCGTAGAGCGTGTCGCCGATCGCCACCCGGCCGGGAATCACCACGCCGACCACGTCGCCCGGGAACGCCTCGGGCACGGTCTCGCGGTCCCGGCCGAAGAAGCGATAGACGCGCGACAGGCGCAACTCGGAGTTCAGCCGGGCGTTCATCACCTGCATGTCCTTCTGCAGGCGCCCGGCGCAGATGCGCACGAACGCCACGCGATCGCGGTGCCGCGGGTTCATGTTCGCCTGGATCTTGAACACGAAGCCCGAGAAGTCGCGGTCGGTCGGCGTGACCGTGTCCTGGCCGGCCCGGCGCGGGCCCGGGGGCGGCGCCAGCTGCAGCAGTGCGTGCAGGAACGGCTCGACGCCGAAGTCGTTGATGGCGGACCCGAAGAACACCGGCGTCTGCTTCGCCGCCCGGTAGGCGGCCGCGTCGAAGCGCGTTCCGGCGCCCGCGATGATGGCGACCGCGTCGATGAGGTCCCGCTGCCGCTTCTCGCCGACCAGTTCCGCCACCTCGGGGTCGCTCGGGGAGGCCACGCCCACCGGCGCGGTGCGGCGCCCCCGCCGCTCCTGCCTCTCGTAGAACAGGATGGCGTTCGACTCGAGGTCGTAGACGCCGCGGAAGTCCGGCCCGTCGCCGAGCGGCCAGTTCATCGGCGCCGCGGCCAGCCCGAGCACGCGCTCGATCTGATCCAGCAGTTCGAAGGGATCGAGCGCAGGCTGGTCCAGCTTGTTGATGAACGTCAGCACCGGCAGGCCATGCGAACGGCACACCTCGAACAGCTTCATCGTCTGCGGCTCGACGCCCTTCGCCGCGTCGAGCACCATGACGACGCTGTCGACGGCCAGCAGCGTCCGGAAGGTGTCTTCACTGAAGTCCTGGTGGCCGGGCGTGTCGAGCAGCGTGACGTGGCACCCGTTCAGCTCGAACTCGAGCGCCGCCGCGCTGATGGAGATCCCGCGCTGCTGCTCGATCTCCATCCAGTCGGAGACGGCATGCCGCTGCGACTTGCTGCCGCGCACGGCGCCGGCCAGTTCGATGGCGCCGGCGTAGAGCAGGAGCTTCTCGGTGAGCGTGGTCTTGCCGGCGTCCGGGTGGGAGATGATGGCGAAGGTGCGGCGGCGAGCCACCTCCCGTGCCAGCAGATCCGCCGGGACGGCGGCCTCGTCGAAAGCTGGGGGCATGATGTCCTGTGGACCGCGGCAGGCGAAGGACTGGGGCCTCACGCAGGCGGTGCGTCCATCGATTGTACCAGCTCACCTCCAGGCGTCCCGTCAGGAGCCGGCCGGGACGTCGTCTTCCCTGCGGCGGAACACCGCCAGCTCGTAGCCGAGCCAGCCGCGCTCCTGGCACGTCTTGAGGGCCGTGCCGCCCAGCACGGGCCCGAGCGGCGTGGCACCGAGCGGCAGCCATCCGAGCAGGGTGTCGAGCACGCGGTCGCCCATCGTGCGAGGCTCGACGTAGGGCGTCAGGTCGAGCGTAGCTTCGCGCACGAAGCCGGCCGCCTGCGCCAGCGCGTCGATCTCGGACGGGAGCAGTACCGCATTGAGGCGCCAGCCGCGGACGAACCGGGCGATCGCGCGCGGGGCACGGGGGTCGGACGTCGGCCGCCGCACGTCGTCGCAGATCGCGAGCACACCGCCCACCCGCACCAGGCGTGCGCACTCCGCGAAGAAGCGCGCCGGCGCAGGGGCATGGGCGAACGACTCGATCGCGTAGGCGAGGTCGGCCGGCGGGATCGATGGCGGCAGGGCGTCGTAGCTGGCCTCACGGCACTCGACGCGGTCCGACACCCCGCACGCGCGCAGCCGCTCGCGCGCCAGCGCCGCCTGCACCGGACTCAGGGTGACGCCGGTCCCCCGCAGCGGCAGCCGTGCCGCCAGGTATCCGAGGGTGGCGCCGACGCCGCATCCGAGGTCGACGACGTGCGGAGGCCCGGCCCCGGCCGGCATCGATCGAATCAGGTCCGCAATCCGGTCGTCGACGTAGTGGAAGGCCTGCTCCCGCGTCCGGACGCCGGGTCCCCAGAGGGCCCGGTGGATGGCCCCGACCGTGCCGCCGCGGCCGAAGGTGACGAACGTCGCCGTGTGGCGATCGTAGTAACGGCGGACGGCCTCGGCGTCGAACGCCGGGGGGGCGACCCCGGACGGGTCTGCGGGTGACCTCTGCACGACTCGATCATGGTGACACAGGCGGGCGGCCGATCGGACGCGCGCCGCCCCGCCGCCCGCGCGCGCCTCAGCGTGCCCGCTCGAGCACGACGATGGTCCGTCCCGGCACCACCCACGCCGCAACCGCGGCCGGCCCGCCCGGGGTGTCGCCTGGCGCATCGCCGGGCGGCTCCGCGCTGGTGTCGATCGCCAGCCGCCATCCCCCGGGCGCCGGCACCTCGAAGGTCAAGGCCTCCCAGTACATGTTCATCATCACGTGCAGGTCGGGCGAGCCCTCCACACCGGCGATCGTGCAGGCGAGCGCACGGGCATCGGGGTCGTCGAACCCGGGGCGTTCGAGCTGGGTGCCATGCCATGCGATGTCCGGCATGCCACGGGCGTCGAGCGTCCCGGTGTAGAAGCGCGGCTGCCACAACGCCGGGTGGGCCTTGCGAAAGGCGATCAGGCGCTGCACGAACCGGAACAGATCACGGTTCGCGTCGAGCCGCGTCCAGTCCACCCAGCTCGTCGGGTTGTCCTGGTTGTAGGGATTGTTGTTGCCACCTTGCGTGCGGCCGATCTCGTCGCCGCCGAGCAACATCGGGACGCCGCGCGACAGCAGTAGTATCGCCAGGACGTTCCTCGTCTGGCGGCGGCGGAGCGCGACGATCGCGGGGTCGTCGGTCGGCCCCTCGACGCCGCAGTTCCAGTTGAAGTTCTGGTCGATGCCGTCCCGGTTGCCCTCGCCGTTGGCCTCGTTGTGCTTCCGGTCGTACGAGACCAGGTCGTGCAGGGTGAACCCGTCGTGGATCGTGACGAAGTTGATGCTGTTCTCGGGCGTCTCCCCCCGCTCGTGGTAGATGTCCGCGCTCGCACCCAGCCGCGAGGCGACGGCCCCGATCATCCCGGCGTCGCCACGCACGAACCGCCGCACGTCGTCCCGATAGCACGCGTTCCACTCGGCCCAGCGGTCGCCCGGAAAGTGGCCAACCTGCGAGAGTCCGGCCGCGTCCCAGGCCTCGGCGATCACCTTGGTGTGCACCAGGGCATCGTCGAGCTCGATCTGCCAGATCACCGGAGGATGCTCCAGCGGCGCACCGTCCTCTCCACGGGCGAGGATCGACCCTTCGTCGAACCGGAACCCGTCGACGTGCATCTGCTCGACCCAGTACCGGAGGCAGTCGACGATGAGTTTCTGGGTGAGCGGATGGTTCGCGTTGATCGTGTTGCCGACGCCGCTGTAGTTCAGGTACCGCGCCGGGTTCGACGGATCCAGCAGATAGAACGTCCGGTTGTCGATGCCGCGGAAGCCGAAGGTGGGCCCCGTCTCCGTGCCCTCCTCCGTGTGGCTGAACACGACGTCGAGGATGACCTCGATGCCCGCGCGGTGCAGCGCCTTGACCAGGTCGCGGAACTCGTTGACGACGGCGGCCGCCTCACCCGAGGTGCCGTACCCCGAGTGCGGGCTGAAGAACGCCACGGGACTGTAGCCCCAGAAGTTCCGCAGCGGCTCGCCCGACGGTCCTGGCCACGTGCTCCGGTCGTCGAACTCGAAGACCGGCAGCAGCTCGACCGCCGTCACGCCGAGCGCCTGCAGGTACGGCACCTTCTCGATCAGCCCCGCATACGTGCCGGGGTGTCGCACCCCGGACGACGGCGACCGCGTGAACCCGCCCACGTGCAGCTCGTAGATGATGGACTGGTGCATCGGGCGCTCCAGCGGCCGATCGCCCTCCCAGTCGTAGGCGCCCGTGTCGACGACGACGCACCGCATCGACGACGCCATGTTGTCGCCGCGGCCGATGGCGTCCTCGCGCCGCCACAGGCGCCGGCTCACGCCCCGTGCGTAGGGACTGATGAGCACCTTCTCAGGGTCGAATCGATGGCCTTCCGCCGGCGCGTCCGGGCCGTCCACGCGAAAGGCGTAGCAGGTGCCGGGCCGGCAGCCCCGCAGGAAGACGTGCCACAGGTGGAACGTCTTGTTGCGATAGGGATCGAAGCGGATCGTCCGCGCCGGCTCCCGGGCCGTTTCCGAGTCGAACAGCAGGAGCGTGACCGCGGTCGCGGCCGAGGAGTAGAGGCAGAAGTTCACGCCGTCCGGTCCGCACGTGACGCCGAGCGGGTGGGGCTCGCCGGCCTCGACGGCAAGGGCGCGGACGTCTCTGCTCTCCGGCTCGGCGAGGGGCGCGGCCACGGGACGATCTTAAGTCGGCGGGCAGGTCCGGGCCGGCTGCCGCCGCGGAAGGGCCGCTCCGGCTGGCGGCGACCGCTCGCGCCGAAAAGTGATACGCTCCCCCGCGCATCCGGAGGAGCCCTGATGGCCAGCAGACCCACGAACCGTCCCGACGCGGACCCGCGGGACATCATCACCAATGCCCCGATGAGCCGCCTGCAGGTGTGGGTCGTCGCCCTGACGGTCGCCCTGAACGCACTCGACGGTTTCGACGTGCTCTCCATCAGCTTCGCGTCGCCGGGCATCGCGACCGAATGGGGCATCGACCGCGCCGCCCTCGGCATCGTGCTGTCGATGGAGCTGATCGGCATGGCGATCGGCTCCATCCTGCTCGGCGGCATCGCCGACACCGTCGGCCGCAAGCCCACCGTGCTGGGGTGCCTCGCCGTGATGGCCGCCGGCATGCTGGGGGCCACGACGTCGACGAGCGTCGTGACGCTGTCGATCTGGCGCGTCGTGACCGGCCTGGGCATCGGGGGCATGCTCGCGGCGATCAACGCGGTGGCGGCCGAATTCTCCAACGCGCGGCGCAAGCACCTGGCCGTCTCACTGATGTCGATTGGGTATCCGCTCGGCGCGGTCGTGGGCGGCGTGGTGGCCGCGCAGCTGCTCAAGACCCAGGACTGGCGGTCGGTCTTCTACTTCGGCTCGGCGGTCACGGCGACCCTGCTCCCGATCTACCTGTTCGTCGCGCCCGAGTCGGTGCACTGGCTGGCGCGGAAGCAGCCGGCCGGCGCGCTCGACCGCATCAACGCGGCCCTGCGCCGGATGGGCCACGGTCCCGTGGCGGCGCTGCCGTCGGTGGCGTCGCACTCGGGGGCCGCGACGGCGGCCGCGATCTTCTCGCCCGCCCTGCTCTCCACCACCGTGCTCGTGACGTTCGCCTACTTCTTCCACATCACGACGTTCTACTTCATCGTGAAGTGGATTCCGAAGATCGTGGTGGACATGGGTTTTGCGGCCTCGACGGCGGCGGGCGTGCTGGTGTGGACCAACACGGGCGGTGCGGCCGGCGGCGCCGTGTTCGGCCTGCTGACGCAGAAGTTCCGGGTCATCCCGCTCACGGTCGGCATCCTGGTGCTGTCGACGGTGGCCGTCACCGTGTTCGGGCAGTCCCCGGCGGATCTGCAGCAGCTGTCGTTCATCTGCTTCTGGGCCGGCTTCTGCACCAACGCCGGCATCGTCGGCCTCTACGCCATCATCGCGCAGGCGTTTCCGACCTACGTTCGCGCCTCCGGCACCGGCTTCACGATTGGCGTCGGGCGGGGGGGATCGGTGCTGGCGCCCATCATCGCCGGCTTCCTGTTCGCGGCCGGCTACTCGCTGTCGACGACCGCCCTCGTGATGGCGCTCGGGTCGGTCTTCGGTGCCGGCATGCTGCTGCTGCTGAAGCTCGACACCGAGCGGACCGCCGAGGAAGGACCGGCGGCGCCGGCCACGGCCACGGGCCGCGCGTGAGCCCTCCGGGAGACGTCCTCCCATGATGCGCAGCACCGATCGCATCCTGACGACGCACGTCGGCAGCCTCGTGCGCCCCGAGGCGCTGCTGACCGCGGCCGCCCGGGCCGCGGCCGACCCCCGGCCATACCTCGAGACGCTGCACCAGACGACGGCTGATGTCGTCCGGCGCCAGGCCGAGATCGGGATCGACATCGTCAACGACGGTGAGTACGGCAAGTCGAGCTGGGCCAACTACGTGCTGGACCGGATGACCGGCTTCGAGCCGCGCCCCGACTCGCTGTACGAGGCCGTCTGGCTCGGCCGCGACCGCCACCGCTTCCGCGAGTTCATGGAGGCCGAGTTCCCGCGGGGCGCCAGGGGCGTGCCCGGGCACGCCTGCGTCGGCCCGATCCGGTACCGCGGCCATGAGGCGATCCACCGCAACATCGAGGATCTGCGGGCGGCCCTGGCCGGCACGGCCGCCGTCGAGGGCTTCCTGACGGCCGTCGCGCCGGCCAGCACCGGATACGACGCCTCGAACGAGTACTACGGCGACGAGCAGGACTACGTGTTCGCGATCGCGGAGGCCCTGCGGGAGGAGTACCTGGAGGTGGTCCGGTCCGGGCTCGTGCTGCAGGTGGACGACGCGGTGCTGGCCAACATGTACGACGAGCTGGTGCAACAGAGCCCGGCACGCTACCGCGAGTGGGCCGAATTGCGGGTCGAGGCGCTCAACCATGCGCTGCGCGACATCCCGGAGGACCGCGTGCGCTACCACGTGTGCTTCGGCAGCTGGCACGTGCCGCACCTCGCCGACGCGCCGCTCGACGCCATCGTCGACCTGGTGCTGTCGGTGCGCGCCGGGGCCTACCTGATCGAAGCCGCCAACGCCCGTCACGAGCACGAGTGGCGCGTCTGGCAGACGGCGAAGCTGCCGCCGGGGCGCATCCTGATCCCGGGGGTCGTCACGCACCACACGACCACCGTGGAGCATCCGCGGCTGGTGGCCGACCGGATCGTGCGCTTCGCAGGGATCGTCGGACGCGAGAACGTGATCGCAGGCACCGACTGCGGGTTCGCCCAGATCGAAACCCTTCGCCGCGTCCACCCGCAGGTGATGTGGGCCAAGCTCGAAGCCCTCGTCGAGGGTGCACGGATCGCGTCGAGGGAACTCTGGGGACGCTAGTCCCCAGCCACAGCCCGCGCCTCGGCGCCCGACACCCCGCTACGGCACGAGCGTCCGGATCGTGCCGTCCTGGCGCGACGTCAACAACAGCTCCCCGTCGCGGCCCTGGCTGATGTGGAGGTCCGCACGGCTCATCGTGGCCCCCATCGTCTGCTCCACCCGCTCCCGGAACGACGTGTACACGCGGTTGCCACGCCCGTCGCGGACGACGAGCTGCACCTCCTCGACCGGGGCCACCGTGCGCGGGACGCCGTCGTCGGCCTTCTTCATCGCCGCGACGTCAGCCGCGAACACGCGGCCGCGGGCGATGTCCCCGAAGACGAACTTCCCCCGCAGGGCGGGAATGCGTCCGTAGTAGGCGAAGCCGGCGGTGATCGCCTGGCCGTCGCTGTGGTTGTAGAAGGCGACCGGATACGTGAAGCCGTCGGGACGCCGGCCCTCGAACACGTCCTCCGGCAGCGCGAACAGCTGGTCGAGGGTGCCTCCCGGCCGGGTGACGCCGTTCTCGTACCAGCCCTCGCGCTTCATCCAGCCGTAGTTCTCGCCGTTGCGGACGATGTTGACCTCCTCGACGTGGTTCATGCCGATGTCGGCGGCGTACATCGTGCCATCGCGCGCGTCCCACGACAGCCGGTGGGCGTTGCGGAACCCGTACGCGTAGATCTCGCCCAGCGTCTTCGGATCGCCGTCGGCCGCGAACCGATTCGCCGTCGGAACGGTGTAGTCGCCGAGGCCCTTCTGGCCGCCCGAGACCGACGGGCTGCGCGGGTCGAGGCGCAGGATCGCGCCGACGACGCTGTCGAGGCGCTGGGTCTGCCCGGGGTTGTTGTTGTGCGGGGGCGCGCCATTGCTGAAACCGAGGTCGCTGCCGCTCGTGTACAGCAGGCCGTAGTCGGGCGCCCCCGGCCGTGCCGTCGGGTTGAAGCCGACGAAGCCCATCGGGTGCGTCAACGTCCCCACGATGTGCCCCACCCGCAGCAGCTCGCGTCGCGCGCCGGCGAAGGTGCCGGCGGAGGGGTCGCTCGCCTTCCACTCCGTGATGACGTTGTGGTACGTGACGTCAGCCCTCGTGAACCCCGGCGGGATGAAGTGCGGCGTCGCGGGATTGCCGGGCGCCCGCTCGGCGTGCACGGTGTAGAAGAGACCGTTCGCCGCGAACTCCGGGTGGAAGTCGAAGCCGATGAATCCGCTCTCGAGACGGTTGTACACCGCGTGGGGGAACGCCTCGGCGACATTGGCGTAGACGGAGGTCCGGCCGGTCCTGTACAGCAGGTAGAGGAACCCGCGCGAGTCGTTGACGAATCGGCGCCCGTCCGGCAGGTCGCGGACGAAGCTGACCCGCGCCCACCCGGACGGATTGACGTCCTGGTCGGCCGGCCGCATCCGCCTCGTCTCCGGCAGGCGCGCGACGTCACGGAGTTCCACGACGAGGCCCCTCTTCTCGACCGGTGCCGGGATCGGGCCGGCCAGCTGCGCCGACACCGTGATCGCGGCTGCGGCGACGGCGCCGGTCATGACGACGAACGAGATGCGGGACATCGACTCCTCCTCTTTGGGGTGACCTGGAGAGCGTACACCGGAACCCGGCAGGGCACGCGTGCCGGCATGCCTGCGCCGGGGCTCCCCGTCGCGCCGAGCGCTGGCGGCCGCGGTGCGGGAGTATGATGCGCCGCATGCGTCCGCGAACCCTGCTCGCGTGCGGCCTGCTGGCCGCCGCGCTCGGCCTGGCGGCCGAGCGGATCGGTGCCCAGCGCGAGGAGTATCCGCGCCCGGCCAATCACGTGCTCGTCTTCGAGAACGCGTTCGTTCGCGTGTTCGACATCCGGATGGCGCCCGGGGCGAGCGAGGCCGTGCACCGTCACGAGCGGGGCCTGACGATCGCGTTGAGCGACTACGAGAACGAGACGACGTCGGTCCCCGACGGCCGCGTGACCCGCAGCCGGACGCCGTTCGGGGAGGTGCGCTGGGCCGAGCCGGTGGTGCACGCGGCCCGCAACGTCGGCGCCACGGAGCAGCGGGTCATCCGAATCGAACTCAAGTGAGCCGGCGCGTCATTGCGTCAGGGACGCGACGGCGCCGCCCGCGGCCTGCCCCGGTCTGGCCGGCGCCAGCAGGAACGCCCGGCGCCGCTCCAGGAAGGTCTTGAGGCTGTCCGGTCCGCCGGCCACTCCCGCCTCGAACTCGTCCAGGCTGTACAGCTTGCGCGTGTCGAGCCGCACGTCGTCGGCGATCAGGGCCTGGTACTGGCGCACGAGCGGCTCGACCGCCTTCCAGTCCATCCAGCGCGTGGCGATGTCGGTGACGTAGCTCAGGTACTTGTCACGCCACGCCGGTACCGCGAGCAGCTTCGACCGCAGCGGCCTGGCCGGGTCGTTCAGGCCCACCAGCGGATCCAGCGTCGCGCTGGCGCGGCTGCCCCCGAAGCCGAACCCGCGCTCGTCCTCGAGCGCTTCGTTGAAGTCGTGCGGCAGCACGTGGAAGCGCCCCTTCGAATCCTGATAGATGTTGTAGTCGCTGGCGCGCGCCCAGTAGCCGTCGCTGTTGACGAGCGCCACCTCGAGCGCGAGGAACCGCAGCGCACCGTCGACGTCGAGCACCGGCTCGAGCGCGGCCGGGAGCCGGTCGGGCGGCGTCTCGTTCAGCACGCGGAACAGCGCAATCAGGTCCGCCCAGGCCTTCGGGTCGTCCTTCGTCTTGATCTCGTAGAGCCGCCGGTAGCCGGCCACCGACTCGCCGCGGTACTCCATGCCGGCCTGCCCGCGGGGTGACCCTGGCGTCTTCCAGCGCGCGCCCTTCCGGTCACCGAAGTGCTCCCGGGTGAAGTCGGAGTTGAACTGCTGCGTGTTGATGTAGACCCCCCAGCTCTCGCCGTTGATCACGACGCGCACGTAGTTGGTGCGCGCCACCGGCAGGTAGTGCCGGGCGATCTCGCCGTACAGCATCGTGCGGACCAGCGTCGGATCGCCATTGCCGTTCAGCAGGTTCAGCGTCCGGTAGCCGCCGAGCCGCTGGGCGTCGTGCACGTAGTCGAGGGAGATGTTGAGGGACTTCTTGACGCCGTCCGGCACCATCCGATACGAGGACATGCCGCGGAAGTGCACGCCCACGTCGCGGTAGGTACGTCCGTCGACGACCATCGTGGCGGGCACGTCGACGTCGGTGCCGTAGAAGGCGTCGAGTTCGGACGCCCAGTCCGGCGAGTCGAACGTCAGGAAGATCGTCCGCAGCGTCGTCGTGTCGTAGAGGGGCGCCTCGCCGAAGGCGGGCACGTCCTTCGGCGCCAGCGGGCGTCCGGCCGTCGGCACCACACCGGAACCGAAGCGGCCGAAACGCCGGCGCGGACCGGTCGCGCCCGACGCGCCGAGCGACTCACGGGCCGCCTTGCGTTCCTCCGTGTTCAACCGGCCGTCGCCGTCCCTGTCGAACTGCTTGACGAGCTCGAGGTCGCCGGCGGGGCTGCCGAACCCGAACTGCGCCGGTGCCGGGGTGGCCCATGCTGCGACGAGGCCAGCGGCCAGCGCCCAGGTCCGCCACGAGCGGTCGGCCGCAGCCGTGGCCGGCGGCGTCGATTCGAGGTGTCGCGGTGCGTCCATCACCGATCCCCCTGGCGGGACGTCACGCGTCCCGGTGGACCGTGAGTGTAGCCGAAACCCCGGCCCCCTGCGACACCCTGGGAGCCCCGACGGGCTACCCCGCGGGAACGGTCTTCAGCAGGTAGGCCCGCCGCTTCTCGACGAAGGCCCTCAGGCTGTCTTCGCCGTCCGCGAGGCCAGACCGGTAGGCGTCCGTGGTGTAGAGCTTCCGGGTATCGGCCGCGACCGCCGCGTCGATGAGCGACCGGTACTGGCGGATGACCGGCTCGAGCCGCGCCCAGTCCAAGTCGCGCTCCGCGATCTGCCGGACGTAGCGCAGGTAGCGCGCGCGCAGCGCCGGCACGGCCAGCAGTTTCGAGCGCAGCGGCTTCGCCGCGTCGTCGAGCCCGACCAGCGGGTCGAGCTCGGGGCCGCCCTGCCCGAACATCGCCCCCAGCGCGGCGAAGCCGCCCGGCGGCAGCGG
>CAWULT010000120.1:0-13552 GCA_963923455.1 uncultured bacterium | reverse complement strand
CGCGTCTACGGTGACACCATCCCCGGCCACCAGGCCGACAAGCGGATCATCGCCATCAAGCAGCCGATTGGCGTCGTGGCCTGCATCACGCCGTGGAACTTCCCGCTGGCGATGATCACGCGCAAGGCCGGCCCTGCGATCGCGGCGGGGTGCACCGTGGTCCTCAAGCCGGCGTCGCAGACGCCGTTCTCGGCGCTGGCGCTGGCCGAACTGGCCGAGCGGGCAGGCGTGCCGAAGGGCGTGTTCAACGTCGTCACCGGGTCGGCGGGCGAGATCGGGGGCGAGTTGACCGCCAACCCGATCATCCGGAAGCTCTCCTTCACGGGGTCGACGGAGGTCGGCAAGGTGCTGATGGCGCAGTGCGCCGCGACGGTCAAGAAGCTCTCGCTCGAGCTGGGCGGCAACGCACCGTTCATCGTGTTCGACGACGCGGATCTCGACGCCGCCGTCGAGGGCGCCATCGCGTCCAAGTACCGCAACACCGGGCAGACCTGCGTCTGCGTGAATCGCATCTACGTGCAGGACGGCGTCTACGACGCCTTCGCGAGGAAGCTGGCCGACGCGGTGCTCAAGCTGAAGCCCGCCCCGGGCCTCGAGCCCGGCGCGACGCAGGGGCCGCTCATCGACGACAAGGCGGTCGAGAAGGTCGAGGAGCACATCACCGACGCGACGTCCAAGGGCGCCAGGGTCGTCGTCGGCGGCAAGCGGCACGCGCTCGGCGGCCGGTTCTTCGAGCCGACCGTCATGGTGGACGTGACCCCGTCGATGATGGTGGCGCGCGAGGAGACGTTCGGCCCGGTGGCGCCCCTGTTCCGGTTCGAGACGGAGGAGGAGGCGATCGCCCAGGCCAACAACACCGAGTTCGGACTGGCCGCCTACTTCTACGGCCGCGACGTCGGCCGGGTGTTCCGGGTGGCCGAGGCGCTCGAATCGGGCATGGTCGGCATCAACACGGGCCTGATCTCGACCGAGGTGGCGCCGTTCGGCGGCGTCAAGGAGTCGGGTCTCGGCCGCGAGGGTTCGAAGTACGGCATCGAGGAGTACCTGGAGATCAAGTATCTCTGCCTGGGCGGCATCCAGTAGCGCCGCTGCCGCCTCCGGGGCTACGCGTCGAGGGCCTGCCCGCTTCGATCGGGCAGGGTGAACGTGAGGACCGCCGCCAGCAGGAAGAAGGCCGAGGTCAGGCTGAGGGCGATGCCGATCCCGATCCCGGGCAGCGTCGCCAGCGCGCCGATCGTGTAGGGCGCAACGGCGCCCGCCATGCGGCCGATGTTGTAGCTTGTGCCCTGCCCGGTGGCGCGGACGTGGGCGGGAAAGAGCTCGGCGACGAATCCGCCGAACATGCTGAAGTGTCCGCTCCCGAAGTAGCCGACGACGGGTCCGAGCAGCAGGAGCATCAGCGGGTTGCGGGCCATCTGGCCGTAGGCCGGCACGAGGGCGGCGGCGACGACCATGAAGAGGATGAACGTGTTGCGCCGGCCCAGCCGGTCCGCGATGAAGCCGAAGGTCAGGTAGCCGAGGTAGGCGCCGATCTGGACGGCGATGATCCAGTTGAGCGACGACACGACGCTCATGCCGGCGCCGCCCTGCTCGACGGGCCGGGCCAGGAAAGCCGGCAGCCAGAAGAAGACGCCCCAGTAAGCGAACTGCGTCGCGGCGCCCAGCAGGACGATGCGGACGGTCCGGCCGATCATCTCGCGTCCGAAGATGACGGCGAACGGGTTCGGGGCCGTGTCGGACTGGCGGGCCTGAGCCACTTCCCAGGACGCCGGCTCCTTGACGTGCCGCCGGATCCACAGCGTGAAGACCGCCGGCAGCACGCCGACGACGAACAGCCACCGCCAGGCGTCGGCGCCGAGCGCCGGCATGCTCAGGACGGCCGCGGCGACCAGCGCCGCCAGGATGTAGCCGATGGCCCAGCCCGACTGCATGATGCTGATGGCCTTGTTGCGGTGGGCTGCTGGCCAGGTCTCGCTGACGAGCACCGCCCCCGACGCCCACTCGCCGCCCATGCCGATGCCGAGGATGCCGCGCCAGAGCAGCAGCTGCAGGACGCTCTGGGAGGTGGCCGCGCCCAGCGACGCGAGCGAGAACACCGCAATCGTCCCCATCAAGGCGCGGGTGCGGCCGAACCGGTCGGCCACGTAGCCGAAGAGCAGCCCGCCGATGCCCGACATCACCAGCGTGACCGTGCCCAGCATGCCCGCCGTGGCGTCGTCGAAGCCGAAATACGACCGCAGCTGGCCGAGCGCCATGGCGTACAACATGAAGTCCATGGCGTCGAGCATCCAGCCGAACTTCGCGGCCAGCAGCACGCTCCACTGTTCGCGGGTGATCGTCCGGTACCAGGGTACGGACGTGGCGATGGCGGCGGCTGACGCCGGCCCGGATTCCATTCCAGACGCTCCTTGAATCGAGGAAACCGCGCGGAGCGTACCAACGACGGGTGGGCCGGTCAAGCTGCCAGGCAGGGCCGCCGGTGTGCGGGCGCGGGTTCCGCTGCGCGCCGGTTTCATATCGGACTAAAATGGTCGCGTCACAATCACAGCTTGGACCGGGCATGCCCGGAAAGGAGACAGGAATGGCCGTCACGGTGGGCGCCAAGGCGCCGGATTTCACCCTTCACAACCAGGACCGCGAGTCCGTCACGCTCAGCGAGGCCCTCAAGAAGGGGCCCGTCGTCCTCGCCTTCATGCCGGCGGCGTTCAGCGGCGTGTGCACGACGGAGATGTGCACGTTCCGCGACTCGGCCTCGGAGCTGAACAGGGTGAACGCGCAGGTGTTCGGCATCACGGTGGACACCTTCTTCGCGCTGAAGGCGTGGGCCGAGAAGGACCATCTGACCTATCCGCTGCTCAGCGATTTCAACAAGGACGTCATCAGGGCCTACGGCGTCGTCAACCCCGACATGATCGGCCTGAAGGACATCTCCAAGCGCGCGGTGTTCGTGGTCGACCAGGCGGGCATCGTGCGCCACGCCGAGGTCCTCGAGGACGCGCGGAACGAGCCGAGCTACGATAAAGTGAAGCAGGCGCTCGCCAGCCTGTAGTACGTTTGCCGCGACGGGTGCCGGCCGGGGCCGGTGCCCGCGCCCGGCCGGACGCGCCGGTTCGCCGCGCCCCTCCGATTCGCCACCGCGTCCACGTTCGATGGCCGAGACTACCACGCCCGCCCCGGAGCGCACGCTCCCGCACAATCTCGAGGCCGAGCGCTCGGTGCTCGGCGCGATCCTCGTCCACAACGACGCGTTCAACCTGGCCGCCCAGGTCGTGGACGGCGCGGACTTCTATCGCGACGCGCACCGCCGCATCTGGGACAAGATGGTCGCGCTCAACGAGCGCAACCACGCCATCGATTTCATCACGCTGAAGGAGGAGCTCGCGCGCGGCGGCGAGCTCGACGAGGTGGGCGGCCCGGCCTACGTGGCGGCGCTCGCCGACGGCGTGCCCCGTGCCACCAACGTCGAGTACTACGCGAAGATCGTCAAGGAGAAGGCCACCCTCCGGAACCTGATCTTCGCGGCCAACAAGATCCTGAGCGAGGCCTACGAGGGCGAGCAGGAACCGGACCTGATCCTCGACGCGGCCGAGAGCTCGATCTTCGCCGTGGCCGACGACCGGCTGAAGGCCGGCTTCGTGCCGATGAGCGTGCTCGTCAAGGAGAGCTTCCCGAAGATCGAGCAGCTCTTCGAGCAGAAGAAGCTCATCACGGGCGTGCCGACCGGCTTCGACGACATGGACGAGATGACGCGCGGGCTGCAGCCCGGGGACCTCATCATCGTCGCGGCGCGTCCCTCGATGGGGAAGACCAGCCTCGTGCTGAACATCGCGCAGTACGTCGCCGTGCAGCCGGGCCACTCGGTGGGCTTCTTCAGCCTGGAAATGTCGAAGGAGTCGCTGTTCCTGCGCCTGCTCACGTCCGAGGCGCACATCGACAGCCACCGGCTGCTGAGCGGCGCCATCGGGCAGAAGGACTACGGCAAGATCTCCCACGCCCTCGAGTCGCTGAGCGCGATGAAGCTCTACATCGACGACACGCCGGGCATCGGCGTGCTCGAGATGCGCGCGAAGTCCCGGCGCCTGCAGTCCGAGCACGGGCTGACGCTCATCGTGATCGATTACATCCAGCTGATGAGCGGCCGTGGGCGGTTCGAGAACCGGACCCTCGAACTGGCGGCGATCTCCCGGTCCCTCAAGGGCCTCGCCAAGGAGCTCAACGTCCCGATCATCGTGCTGTCGCAGCTGAGCCGCGCGCCCGAGACCCGCTCGGACCACCGGCCCCAGCTCTCGGACCTGCGCGAATCGGGCGCCCTCGAGCAGGACGCGGACCTCGTCGTGCTGATCTACCGCGACGACGTCTACAACAAGGACCCGAACAACCCCGAGGCCGGCACCGCCGAGCTGATCCTGGCCAAGCAGCGCAATGGCCCGACCGGCACCGTCAAGCTCGCGTTCCTGCGGGAGCAGACCCGCTTCGCGAATCTCGCCGGCGGCGGCGCCTGATCGGGCCTGGGCCGCTCGATGATCCGCAGCACGTTCGCCCACGTCGACCTGGCGGCGCTCCGGGCCAACTTCCACGCGATCCAGGCCTTCCTGGCGGCCGGCGTCCACGCGCATCCCGAGCGGGGCGGCGCGGTGCCGGGCATCATCGCCGTCGTCAAGGCCAACGCGTACGGGCACGGGGCCGAGCGTGTGGCGCTGGCCCTCGAGCACGCCGGCGCGACGATGCTGGCCTGCGCCGACATCGAGGAGGGCATGGTGCTGCGGCGCGCGGGCGTCCGCGTGCCGATCCTCGTGTTCGGGGCGCTCAGCGTCAGCAGCCTCGACGGCCTGTTCGACTACGGGCTGACGCCGACCATCTCGACGCCGTCGGCCGCGCGAGCGGTGCAGCAGGCGGCCGCCGCACGGGGCGTGGCCATCGGGTATCACCTGAAGATCGACACCGGGATGAACCGGCTCGGTTTCCGGCACGACAACCTCCGGCGCACGCTGCCCGGGGTGCTGGCGAGTCCGAACCTGCAGCTCGAGGCCGTGTACACCCACTTCGCGTCGGCCGACGTGCCCGAGAGTCCGCTCTTCGACGAGCAGCGGCAGCACTTCGAGACGGCCACGCGGACGCTGGCCGGCCTGGGGGCTGGCCCCGTCGCCCGCCACGCCTGCAACAGCGCCGCGCTGCTGCGCGATTCGCGCGTTTGGTTCGACGCCGTGCGGCCAGGCCTGCTGCTGTACGGCATCGTGCCGCCGCCGCTGGCGTCGACGCTGCCGCTCGAGCCGGTGATGTCGCTGACGAGCCGGGTCGTGGCGGTCAAGGGCCTGCGGCCCGGTGAAGGCGTGGGGTACGGGTCGCGCTTCCGCGCCGAATCGCCGCGCTCGATCGCCGTGATTCCGGCCGGCTATGCCGACGGCCTCGACACGCGCCTCGGCGGCCGCGGCGTCGTGCTGATCCGGGGCCGGCGGGTACCAATCGTCGGCGCCGTGTCGATGGACATGCTCACGGCCGACGTGACCGGGCTGGACGTGCAGCCCGGCGACGAGGTCGTGATGCTGGGCCGCCAGGGCGACCAGGCCATCCAGCACATCGACGCGCGCGAGATGGCGGCCGCCGTCGGAACGATCCCATGGGAGATCGTCTGCCGGCTGGGCACGCGGATCCAGCGCAACTACACCGAGGGCGGGACGCCGGCATGAAGGCATCGAAGGTCGTGTTCGTCTGCCAGGAATGCGGGGCGCAGTCGCCCAAGTGGCTGGGCCGTTGCCCGGAGTGCGGGGCCTGGAACTCGCTGGTCGAGGAGCGGGCCGCCCCCGAGGCGGCCGTGCCCACCGCGAACCGCTACGCGAAGCTCGGGACGTCCGGCACGGCGAAGCTGTACGCCGAGGTGGAGACGACCCACGCCGTCCGGATTCCCACCGGTATCGACGAGTTCGACCGCGTGCTCGGCGGCGGCATCGTGCCCGGCTCCCTGGTGCTGCTCGGCGGCGAGCCCGGCATCGGCAAGTCGACGCTCCTCCTGCAGGCCGCGGCCCGCGTCGCGCGTGACGTCGGCCCGGTCCTGTACGCCTCGGGCGAGGAGTCGGAGCACCAGATCAAGAGCCGGGGAGACCGCCTCGGCGTCGGCAACGCGCCGCTGTACATCCTGTCGGAGACGTGCATCGAGCGGATCCTCGAGGAGGTCGCCCGCCTGCGCCCGGCGCTCGTGATCGTCGACTCGGTGCAGACGGTCTGGTCGGCCAAGTTTCAGTCGGCCCCGGGCAGCATCGGCCAGGTGCGGGAGGCGGCGACGCAGTTCCTGTTCGCGGCCAAGGGGCAGAACGTGCCGACCGTCCTCGTCGGTCATGTGACGAAGGAAGGGAGCCTGGCCGGACCGAAGGTGCTCGAGCACGTGGTCGACACGGTGCTGTCGTTCGAAGGGGAGCGGCACCACGCGCACCGCGTCGTCCGGGCGGTCAAGAACCGCTTCGGCGCGGTCAGCGAACTCGGCGTGTTCGAGATGACCGGCACCGGGCTGCGGCCCGTGCCCAACCCGTCGCAGCTGTTCCTGTCGGAGCGGGCCTCGGGCACGCCGGGGTCCGCGGTGCTGTGCTGCGTGGAGGGGTCGCGTCCCATTCTGGTCGAGGTGCAGGCGCTCGTGTCGACGTCCACTTACGGCAATGCCCGGCGCATGGCGATCGGGGTCGACGCGGCGCGCCTGTCGCTGCTGCTGGCCGTGCTCGAGAAGCGCGCCGGGCTGTCGCTGGCCGGCGATGACGTCTACGTCAACATCGCCGGGGGCATGACGATCGAGGAGCCGGCGGCCGACCTGAGCGTGGTCGCGGCCGTTGCCTCGAGCGTGCGGAACCGCGGTCTGGCCCCCGAGACCGCCGTCTTCGGCGAAGTGGGGCTGAGCGGCGAGGTTCGTGGCATTCCGCAGGCCCCGCTGCGGATCCGTGAGGCCGTCCAGATGGGGTTCACCCGCATCGTGATGCCGGCCGCCAACGTCGACCCGGACGAGCCGGCGGCGCGGGAGCACGGGTGCCAGCTCGTCGGCGTCCGGAGCGTCGGAGAGGCGCTCGACGTCCTGATTGCTTGATTTTCGGCCCGTGGGGCTCTAACGTTCATCTGTCCGATCCGATGCGCGAGCCAGGGGCTCGTGGGGGTTGTCCATGGCCTGGCTGTTGCTCGCCCGTGTCGTGTTCGTCTCGGCGCTCGCCTACTCGGCGGTCCAACTGCATCCGGTCGCGGGAGGACCGTTCGCCAACCTGGGGCTGGGCGTTGCCATTGGCCTGGTGATCGTCGGCGTCGAGGCGCGCCTGCGCGACATCTCGGTCCTGCACCTGCTGACCGCGATCCTCGGCGGGGCGGTCGGCCTCGCGGCGGCCGGGACCATCTCGGCCGCGATGTACTGGGCCAACATCGACGACCCGCGCGTGGTCTTCCTGCACAGCCTGATCCTGCTGGCGTTGCCGTATCTCGGCCTGGCCATCGGCGGCCGCAACGGCGAGTGGCTCGAGCCGGCCCGCCTCGCCGGGCTGTTCCGCACCGCGGCGCCGCAGAAGCAGTACCGCGTGCTCGACACCAGCGTCATCATCGACGGTCGGATTGCGGACATCTGCGAGACCGGCTTCGTCGATGGCACGCTGGTGGTGCCGCAGTTCGTGCTGAAGGAACTCCAGCTGGTGGCCGACTCATCCGACTCGATGAAGCGCAACCGCGGCCGCCGCGGCCTCGACATCCTGCACAAGATGCAGAAGATGGCCAACGTCGAGGTGCTGATCTCGGACCTCGACTTCCCGGACGTTCGCGAGGTGGACCTGAAGCTCATCGAGATGGCGCGCTCGCTGCAGGGCAAGATCGTCACCAACGACTTCAACCTCAACAAGGTTGCCCAACTGCGCGGCATCGAGGTGCTGAACATCAACGAACTCGCCAACTCGCTGAAGCCGGTGGTGCTCCCGGGCGAGATCATGCGCGTCTTCATCCTGAAGGAAGGCAAGGAGTTCAATCAGGGCGTCGCGTATCTCGACGACGGGACGATGGTCGTCGTCGACAACGCGCGCAAGTTGATCGGCAAGACGATCGATGTCGTCGTGACCAGCGTGCTGCAGACCACGGCCGGCAAGATGATCTTCGGCCGCTTCATCGACCAGTCCGTTGGGGCCCCCCCGGCGGCCGGCACGCCGGCTGCCGGTGCGTCCGCCCCGTCCGGGACGCCGGCACCGCCTCCGGCTCAGCAGCAGGTGAACGAGGTCGAGTCGGCCCGGCGTCGCGCGTCCGCGCCGCCCCCCGCCGCTGCGAAGTAGCCACTCCCGGGGCCATGGCCCCTGCGCGAACCCCTAGGCACGCACCGAGGCGGTGTCGCGCGGACATCATGGGCCGATAGACACGAGTGAGCCCACGGGGTCGGTCGCTTCAGGCCCCGTGCCGGAGAATCGAAGGGCCGTCCCGGCGCCAGGGGCGGCACGGCCGGCCGGGACGATCCACCAGCGGGACGGAGACAGGAACTCGGGATGGAGAAGAAGACGGACTTTGCCGCGGGCACCGTGGCCGATGCGCGCATGGGCGTCCGGGTCAGGGGACCGTTCGAGGGACGGTGGGTGGGCGACCTGACGCTGCCGCTCCGCGTCTACGACCTGGGCATGGGCGGCTGCCTGATCGAGGCGCAGTACCCGCAGTTGCCGGGCCGCCAGTTCACGCTCGAACTCGAGTTGCCGCGCGAGGGGTGGGTCCGCCTCGAAGCCGAGACGATCTACTCCCGCGAGGACTACGGGTACGCCGCCCGATTCGTCGAGATGTCCGACGACGTCCGCAGCCGCATCGAACGAACGCTGGCGCGGCTCACGTCGAAGGGCTGAGCGCCCATGGCGGCCACGCTGTGACGTTCTCGGTCGCGGCCAGCCTCGCGCGCGTCTGTCGCCCGGCGGCGGCCTGGCTGGAGGGTGCCACGGTGCTCGAGCACGACGCACGGCTCGACGCGCCCCTTGCCTCGGCCGAGGCCGCCGTGCGGGCGCATCCACCCGAACAGCGAACGGCCGTCCGCACCATGTACAAAGACGTCGGGCTCGACCCGACGAAGACGCGCCCGTCGTCGGAGGCGCTGCTCCGGCGGGTCCGCAACGGGGGCGCGCTGCCGCGCATCAACGCGATGGTGGACGTCTGCAACTGGTGCTCGCTGGAGTTCCAGCTGCCGTACGGCTTGTACGACCTGGCGGCCGTCGATGGCGACGTCGAACTGCGGCTCGGGCGGCCGGGGGAGTCGTATCCCGGCATCCGGAAGGACGACGTGCACGTCGAGGGACGGCTGACCCTGTCCGACCGTCTGGGGCCGTTCGGCAACCCGACGTCCGATTCCGCGCGGACGATGGTGACCACCGCCACCACGGGTGCGCTCGTCGTGGTGTTCGCCCCGGCCGGGATGGACACCGCGCGGCTGAATGACGTGCTCGACGAGACCTCGCGGCGGATGGCCGCGTTCACGGCGTGCCGGGAGGTGCAGCGGTGGATTGCGGGCTGAAGGGCAGCCTATGGCGCGCCTTGGTCACCAGCGATTTCGGTGATCAGGACGAAGACCAGAAGGCCGCTCAGCACAACCGCGACAGCCCGGAACGTTGAGCGATAGTCCAGGGCCTGTCGGACGCCAACGACCATGGCGCTCATGATCCACAGTTCGATCACTGTCGACAGGAGGCGCTGAGGACCGGTCGCCAGCGCCAGGGACGAGAAGAGGTTCGGCGCCCAAGAATAGCCAAGGACTCGCAACAGTTCTCCCAGGTCGGACTGGGTCTCGGGTTCGGGCAACAGGATGGCCCCGACGACGTAAGTCACGGCACCCCAGAGAATCCATCCGACCACCGAGATCAGTGTCTGGTAGACCATCTCGGCCGGGCCGGCCTGCGCGCCTGAACCAAGGCCGTAGACCAGACTCCCAGCTATGACTATCGCGAGCGCCTGTGGGGTCGCGGACCGGTCGGCCTCGATCTCCTCGAACGCCGCGGCGTCCAGTCTGAGCACGCCGGTCACCCGCTCCGCGATCGTCATTCCCGGATCATACCCTCGCGGTCGGGCTACAATCGCACCATCACCCGGCCGCTGCGCCCGTCGGTCTTCCAGCGGCAGCCGTGCGGACCGATCTGACCGTGCACGTATCAGCCATCATCGCCGCCGGCGGCCGCGGCACTCGCCTCGGGGCGTCGATGCCGAAGCAGTTCCTGATGCTCGGCGGCCGGCCCATCCTGCAGCACAGCGTCGAGGCCTATCTGGGCCATCCGCTCGTCATGGATATCGTCGTCGCGCTGCCGCCGGACCTGCTGGCCGACCTGCCGGCCTACCTCCGCGACCGGGAGAAGCCGGTCCGCGTCGTCGAAGGCGGCGCGCGGCGCCAGGACTCGGTGGCCAACGCCTTTGCGGCGGTGCCGCCAGGGGCCTCGGTGGTCGTGATCCACGACGCCGCACGACCGCTCGTGCCGGCCGACGTCATCACGCGGACCATCACGGCTGCCGGGGAGTCGGGCGCCGCGCTCGCCGCGATGCGCGCAACCGACACCGTCAAGCGAGGCGACGGCGCGGGCCTCGTGCGCGAAACGCTGCCCCGCGACGAGGTGTTCCTGGCGCAGACGCCTCAGGCCTTCCGGGTGGACGTGCTGCGCGCGGCGCTCGCCGTGCAGGGCGAGGCCACGGACGAAGCGATGCTGGCCGAGCGCGCCGGATTCCCGGTGCGGCTGGTCGAGGGAGATCCGAGGAACATGAAGATCACGGCGCCGGGCGATCTCGAGGCCGCCGAGCGGCTGGCTGGCGCCGCCGGAGTTGCGGCGCTGCGGATCGGCAACGGGTACGACCTGCACCGCCTCACGCCGGGCCGTCCCCTGGTGCTGGGCGGCCTGACGATTCCCCACGACCGTGGTCTCCAGGGGCATTCCGACGCGGACGCGGTCTGTCACGCCGTCACCGACGCGATCTTGGGCGCCGCGGGCGCCGGCGACATCGGGCGTCACTTCCCGGACACCGACCCGGCCTGGAAGGACGCCAACAGCGTCGAACTGCTGCGTGCCGCGGTCGCCGTGGTCCGGCGGGCCGGCTTCGAGATCGTGAACGTGGACGTCACCGTGATCGCCCAGGCCCCCAAGCTGGCGCCACACGTCGACGCGATGCGGGCGCGGCTCGGCGAGGTGCTGGGCTGCGGCGCGTCGCGGGTGAGCGTCAAGGGCAAGACGAACGAGGGCGTGGATTCGATGGGGGCCGGCGAGTCGATCGCCGTCCACGCCGTCGCGCTGCTGACGCAGGTGGGAGCGAGGGCGTGAGCGGCAGAGTCCGCCTGCGGTTCGCGCCGAGCCCGACGGGTCACCTGCACGTCGGCAACGCGCGGACGGCGCTCTTCAACTGGCTGCTCGCGCGCCGCGTCGGCGGCACGTTCATCCTGCGCATCGAGGACACCGACGCCGAGCGGTCGACCCGGGAGTCCGAACAGCACATCCTCGCGGACCTGCGGTGGCTCGGGCTCGACTGGACGGAGGGGGTCGACGCGGGCGGCGACCACGGGCCCTACCGTCAGTCGGAGCGCCTGCACATCTACCGCGCGTACGCCGTGGAACTGCTGTCGCGCGGCCTGGCCTACCGGTGCTTCTGCTCAGCGGAGCAGCTCGAGGCGGACCGGCGGACCGCGCTCGAGGCCGGGCAGCCCCCGCGCTACGCGGGACGCTGTCGCGACCTCGACCGCGACGCGGCCCGCCGCCGCGTGGAGCGGGGGGAGGCCGCGGTGATCCGGCTGCGGGTGCCCGATGGGCGGGACGTCGTGTTCCACGACGTCGTCCGCGGCGAGGTGCGGTTCAGCACCGACGTGATCGGCGATCCGGTGCTCGTGCGGTCGGATGGCTGGCCGGCCTACAACTTCGCCGTCGTGATCGACGACGCGATGATGGCGATTACGCACGTGATCCGCGGCGAGGACCACATCTCCAACACGCCGCGCCAGATCCTGCTGTACGAGGCCTTCGGCTGGACGCCGCCCGTGTTCGCGCACGTCTCGCTCGTGATGGGGCCCGACCACACGCCGCTCTCGAAGCGCCATGGTGCGACGTCGGTGAAGGAGTTCCGCGACCGCGGCGTGCTGCCCGAGGCGCTGGCCAACTACCTGGCGCTCATCGGCTGGTCGCCCGGCGAGGGGCAGGAACTGCTGCCGCTCGACGTGCTGGCGTCACGCTTCCATGTCGAGAACGTCGGCCACAGCGCGGGCGTGTTCGACGCCGAGAAGCTCGCGTGGGTCAACCGGCACTACCTCAAGTCCGCGGCGCCAGACCGCCTGGTCGCGCTGGTCGTGCCCTACCTGCAGCGGGAGGGCTGGCTGGCGGAGGCCACCGCCGACGACCGGGCGTTCCTCGCGGCCGTCGTGCCGGCCGTGGCGGGCGCCGTCGATCGGCTCGACCAGGTACCGGGACGGTTGCGATTCCTGTTCGAGTACGACGCCGAGCGCGTCTGCGCGGATCCAGGCCTGCGCGACGAAGTCCGCGCGTCGCGCCAGGTGATCGACGCATTCGCCGAGGAACTGGCGCACGCCGAGCCGATGCGCGACCGCGACGCGTTCCGCGCCGTGGCCGCGCGCGTGCGCGAACGGACGGGCCAGAAGGGGAAGGCGCTCTTCCATCCGCTGCGGCTGGTGCTCACCGGCGAGGCCGAGGGGCTGGAACTCGACGTCGCCGTGCCGGCCATCGAGCGCGGTGCGCGCGTCGCGCCGACCGGGTTCCGCCCGATCCCGAGCGCGCGCGATCGGGCCGCGGCCTTCGCGGCGGCGGCGGCGCGGATCTGAGACGGACGCCGATGGTGCTCTTCGGCATCAACCCCGTGCTCGAGGCGCTGCGCGCCGGCCGCGTGACGGAAGTCCGTGTGGCCGATCGCGGCGACGACCGCGTGCGCGAGATCCTCGCGCTCGCGGCGGAGCGGCAGGTCGCCGTGCGGCGTGTCCCGGCCGACGTCCTCGCGCGGGACGCGCGGGGCGGCGTGCATCAGGGGGTGGTGGCCGAGGTCGCGGAGGCTGCCGGCTACAGCGTGGCCGACCTGGTGCGCGGCGCGCGTGGCGTGCCGCTCATCGTGGTGCTGGACGGCATCGAGGACCCGCACAACCTGGGCGCGATCCTGCGGTCGTGCGACGCGGCGGGCGCCGACGGCGTCGTGATCCAGTCACGGCGGTCCGCCGCGCGGTCGGGCGTCGCCGCCAAGGCGTCGGCGGGCGCCGTCGCGCACGTGAAGATCGCGGAGGTCGTCAACATCGCCCGAGCGGTGGAGGAGTTGAAGGCCGCCGGCGTGTGGACGGTCGGCTTGGCGGGCGAGGGCGCGACGGCCTACGATCGAATCGACTGGACGGTGCCGACGGCCCTGGTGCTGGGTGCCGAGGGCGCCGGCCTGCGCCGCCTGGTGAGGGAGAAATGTGATTTCCTCGCCTCGATTCCCATGCACGGCCACGTCGACAGTCTCAACGTCTCGGTGGCGGCCGGGGTGACCCTGTTCGAGGCCGTGCGGCAGCGCCGGCACCGGGGGAGGGCGACGGGGGCCGGGTAGTAATGAAGGTAATGAAGGTAGTGAAGCAGTG
>CAWULT010000119.1:0-14202 GCA_963923455.1 uncultured bacterium | reverse complement strand
GCACCATCTCTTCCTGGTGGTACTTCGTCATCGAGTAGATGTTGTCGCGGTAGAGGGCCTTGTCCTCGGGCGTCGGGATCGACACGACGTGCTCGTGGCAGGCCGGGCAGCGCTGCTCCCAGTCGCGCGCCGCCAGCTGCGCCTCGGACCGGATCGTCGGCGCCACCGGGCCGTGCGTCGCGCACCGGTAGGCGCCCTCGCCGTAGACCCCGATCGAGGACGCCACCAGCACCTTCTCGACGTGATGCCTGGCGTTCACCAGGATGTCGAGCAGCACGGCGGTGCCCCGCGTGTTGACGTCCACGTAGCGGTCCACCTGGTACATCGACTGGCCGACGCTGACCGCCGCGCCGAAGTGCACGACCGCGTCGGCCTCCAGCACGAGCGGCTCGAACACGGCGCGGTCGCGGACGTCGCCCCGGACGTAGCGGGCCTTCGGGTTGGCGTAGGACGGCCAGGTGCCGGACCGGTGCACCTGCGGCTCGAGGCTGTCGAGCACGGTCACGCGGTAATCGCGCGCGACCAGGGCGTCCACGAGGTGCGAGCCGATGTAGCCGGCGCCTCCGGTGACGAGGATGTGGCGGATGGGCATGGTGGTGTCGCTCGGTCGAGGGTCAGTGGATGATCGGTGACGTCGAGACGGGACGCGCGTCGAGCAGGCCCTCGCCGCCGAGGCTCGCCAGCGCCGACTGCGCCATCAGCAGGTGGCGCGCGGAATACCCGTCCGGGTTGCTGAAGTAGGCCGTCGCCCGGACGCCGAGGAACGGCGCCAGGTACGAGAACCCGCCGTAGGTGCCGACGAACGCCGTCGCGCGGCCGACGACCGCCGTCTGCAGCGCCAGGTTCTCGCGCGGGTCGATCTGCGCGGGCAGCGAGGTCACGCCCGGCATCGCGGCGTCGTCGCTGCCGTGATCGTCGATCCGCAGGCCGGTGGCCAGCGACACCACGGGCCCCTGCGCGGCGAGCTGCGCGAGCGTCGAGCGGACGAACGCGCGATTGGCGTCGGTGGCCGGAAAGCACTCGTTGAAGTAGAACTTCACGGCCGTGTACGGCGGCGCGGGCAGTCCCGGCAGCGCCATCGCGGGCGGCTCGATCCGCCGGTACCGCGCGTGCCGGTGCACCCACTCGGGGCCGACGTGGCCCCACCAGAACGGCGCGAACAGGCGATACATGCTCGACGGGTGCAGCATGGTCCGGTTGGTCACGTCGGGCGCCAGCTCGCGCAGCAGCTGGCGCTCGAACGCCAGCACCTGCGTCTGCTTCTGCTCGCCGTTGGCGAGCACGCGCTCGTCGTGGCGCGCCTTGAACTGCTCCGGCGTCAGGTCCTCGAAGATCTCGCGGTACCCGCCCGCGAACGGCCGGTACCACGCGGCCGTGCCGCCGCGCGACACGACCAGCAGCCGCTCGGGCGCCACGCGGAACCGCTCGGCGAACCAGCGGACGAATGGCACCCAGTAGAGCAGCTCGAACCCCACTTCCCCCAGCCAGGGTCCGGCGACGATGGTACCCTCGCCGGCCGCCACCGCGGCCAGGTCGCGTTCGAGCCGCGCGGCCTGCAGGCGCGCGAGCCGGGCGCTGACGCCGTGCCGGACGGCGCGCGGCACGAGGTGGCGCAGCGCCCGCGTCACCCGCGCCCCTCCCGGCTCCGCAGCCGGCGCTCGGCCTCGGCCCAGTCCTCGGGCGTGTCGATCGACAGCGACTCGGCGGGATCGATCACGAGGGGCCGGCAATCCTCTCCGTAGATGCTCCCGTACCGCTCGAGCGTCGAGCGGCGGAACGCGTAGACCGTGCCCTCGCGCGAGAAGGCCGGCCGCACGTCCTGCCGGCGGGTGATCCGGGCTCCCTCGGGCAGGAACGGCTTCAGCAGGCCGTCCTCGATCCGCATCACGTAGTCTGGCGACAGGTGCTTCGGCACCTCGACGACGGTGACCACCGAGTCGGCCCCCGTCGACCGCAGCAGCGCCACGGCGTCGCGGACGTGGGCCGGCGTGCGCAGCGGCGAGGTCGGCTGCAGCAGCACGACGATCTCGGGCAGCCAGCCGCCGGCGGCGAGGGCGGCGACCGCGTGCCGGATCACGGGGAGCATCGGCGTGTCGTCCCGGGCGAGCTCCGCCGGGCGCAGGAACGGCACCTCGAGCCCGGCGCGGCGGCCCGCCTCGGCGATCGACTCCGCGTCGGTGCTCAGCACGATCCGGTCGACCACGCCCGATTCGCGCGCGGCGCGCGCGGTGTAGTCGAGCAGGGTTCGCCCGGCGAGCGGCCGCTCGTTCTTGCCGGGCACGCCCTTCGAGCCCGCGCGCGCGGGCACGATCGCGAGGACGCCTCCGCTGGTCGCGGTCATCGCGTCACGCTCGCACCGTCACCGGGGGCGCGGCGCGTTCTGCACGAACCGCACCTCGTGGAAGAAGGCCTCCACGCCGGCCGCCGGCGGCAGCGCCTCCGGCTCCGGCGCGGCCGGCCGGCACAGGTAGCTGACGTGCAGGTGGTCGGCGGCGTAGTCGATCCGCGTCACGGCGAAGCCAGCCCGGCGCAGGTAGGCGGCCATCGTCTCCTGCGTCAGGTAGTACGGGTGGTCGATCTTGGTCGCGTCCTCAACCGACCAGTTGCGGAGGCAGGCCGCGCGGAAGTCGACGATGTCGACGAAGAGCTGGCCGCCCGCCGTCAGCAGCTCGCGGCAGCGGCGCAGCGTGCCGCCGACGTCGAGCAGGTGGTCGATCGTCTGGCAGATCAGCACGAGATCGAAGCGGCGGGCCCCGAAGTCGTACTCCTCGACGAGGCCGGTGATCGTCTCGAGGCCGAGGCGGCGCGCTTCCTCCACCTCGAGCGGCGCCGGGTCGATCAGGGTGCCGGACAGCCCGAACGCCCGCGTGAACTCGGCGGCGACCACGCCGGTCGACCCCCCGATGTCCAGCATCGTCGAGAGGCGCGCGCCCTCGACGAACGGCCGCACCATCGCGACGCGATCGAGCGCGTAGTCGCGCTGCTCGGCCTGGATGGTCTGCGCGTCGATCAGCCGCCCGTGGAACGCGCTGACGAGCGGCCGGTAGACGCCGTCGTAGAACCGGCCGTAGGCCGCCGCCGTCATGCGCGGGTTCAGGAACACGAGGCCGCACCGCCGGCACGCGCTGGCCTCGGCCGGGTAGCCGTAGCGATCGCGATGGGTCAGGGTCACGAGGACGGTGCCGCCGCACAGGTTGCAGGCCGGCAGCCGGTCCTTCGGCTGGGTGGCGTAATCGAAGCCCAGGGCGTCGATGCGCTGGCGGCGCTCGGGGGGAATCGTCGTCTGCATGTGGCAGTGTCCGGCAACCCGGCTCGACGCCGGTTCGCTAATAGGTGAGCCGCTTCTCGATGGTCAGGTTCACGGTGGCCAGGCAGTCCGCGATGCGGGCGCCCGCGCGGCCGTCCCCGTAGAGGTGGTCCGCCGGCGCCTTGCCGCGCCGCACGTGCGCGCGGATGGCCTCGCTGATCGCCGCCCGATCGTGGTCGACGTCGATCACGTTCGGACCACGCTCCCGGCCCTGCTGCCGCGACCCGACGTTGACCGCCGGCACCCCCAGGAACGAGCACTCGCGGATGGCCACGCTCGAATTGCCGACGATGGCCGTCGCGCTGGCGAGCAGCCGGAGGAAGTCCTCGGGAGCCATGTTGCGGAACAGGTGGAAGTTCTCCGGCTGCTCGCGCTCGCGGAAGACGCGGATGCCCTTCGAGGTGCCGTCGGATCCGGCGTCGACGTTGGGCCAGAACCACAGGACCGGCAGACCCGACTCCTTGACCGCGTACAGCGTCTCCTCCACCTGCTGCCGGGCCTCGTCGTACTCGGTCGTGACCGGGTGCTGCATCACGACGAGATAGCCCTTCGACAGGTCGGTCTTCGGCCCCACGCCGCCGTACTTGACGAACGGATCGAAGTCGAGCGCCGGGCTCGCGGCGACCTCGGCCGCGATGTCGATGGACGGGCAGCCGGTGACGATCACCGTCGACGGCTCCTCGCCGAGCCGGATCACGCGCTCGGCCGCGGCCCGCGTCGACACCAGGTGCAGGTTCGACAGCTTCGTCACCGCGTGCCGCACCTTCTCGTCGATCGAGCCGGTGACCTCCCCGCCCTGGATGTGCACGACGGGGATGTTCATGTACGACGCGGCCACCGCGTTGGCGAGCGTCTCGTAGCGGTCCGCGATCGTCACGACCGCGTCGGGCCGGAGGTTGTCGAAGACGGTGGCCAGTTCGACGAGCCCCAGCCCGGTGGACTTGGCGGAGGTGACGAGGTTCTCGCCCTCGACGACCATGTAGACCCGCGCGGCGACGGGGAACCCGTCCCGCTCGATCACCTGGATGGCGTTGCCGTAGCGCTCGAGCAGCGCCGAGGCGGCGACGACGAGCTGCAGCTCGAGGTCCGGATGCTGGTGGATGGCCCGGAGCGCGGTCCGGATGCGCGAGTAGCTGGGCCGGGCGGTGACGACGACGCAGATTTTTCGTTTCGGCACGGTGTTTCCGAAGGGCGGTGTCCCTGAAGGCGGTCTCTCTCGAGCGACGGTTCCCTCGACGCAGGCGGCTCCGGCGGGCTACGCCAGCCCGTCGACGTCCTCGGCGGCGAGCAGTTGATCCGCGGCGACCGGCCGGGCCAGCCGCCGGCCGACGAGGTCGGCGAGGCGGTCGGGCGGCAGGCCCGTCCCCGGCTTCTTGATCGCCAGATCCTCGCGCTGCAGGACCGCACCGGCCGGCAGGGCGCGGCGCGCGACGAGGCTGCGGGTGAAGAGCCGCCGGAGCGGCTCCGTATCGCGCGCGGAGGCGTCCTTGTCCACGGGGTGCGCCCGCATCCGCTCGATGAAGCGCACGCCGTCGACCAGCTGGCGCAACTCCGCCGTGGTCACCGACGCCACGACGTCGGGCCCGAACATCTGGCGCGACAGCGCGACGTGCACCTCGAGCAGGTCCATCCCCTGCGCCGCGCCGGCCAGCCCCGGATAGATCGTGGCGGAGTGGTCCGACAGGCCCACCCAGCACCCGTACCGCGCGCGGTACTCCTCGACCAGGTTCAGCCCGACACGCTCCGGCGGGCACGGGTAGGCGGTCGTGCACTGCAGCACCCCCACCTGCCGGCCGCGCGCCCGGACCCGCCCGACGGCGGCGTCGGTCTCGGCCAGCGGGCTCATCCCGGTGGACAGCAGCACGGGCGCGCCCGTGTCCAGCACCCGATCCAGCAGGGCGGCGTTCGACACCTCGCCCGACGCGATCTTCCAGATCGGCTGGCCCACCCGCTCGAGCAGGTCCACGGCCTCGAGGGAGAACGGCGACGAGATGAAGACGACGCCCCGGTCGCCGCAGTGCGCGGCCAGCCCGCGCCACGCGTCCTCGGTGAACTCCATCCGCTTCCAGTAGTCGTACCGGGTCGCGTCCTGCCGGCTGAACTGGACCCGGAAGGGCTCGGCCGGCGTGCTCTCCGCCGCGGCGATGTGCGTCTGGAACTTGACCGCGTCGGCCCCGGCGTCGGCGATCGCGTCGACGAAGGCGTGCGCCTGGCCCAGGCTGCCGTCGTGCGTCAGCGCGACCTCGCCGATGACGAAGCACCGTCCGGTGCCGAGGCCGGCCAGCGCCGGGTGCGTGTGCGGAGACGTGCTCATGGCTGTCGAATCAGTCCGGCGGCGCCGAGGGCCTGCTTGGCGACGGTCTTCAGCCGCACTACGGCCTGGCGGGGCACCCGGCGCAGGAGCCGCGACACCTTGTCGCGGCGCTTCGCCTTGCGCTGCACGTCCTTGTGCCAGATCGCCCGCACGTTGTGCGCCCACTCCCGCCGCTTGACGGGGTTCCAGTAGATCCGCTCGAGCAGCGGCACCCGGCCGGCCAGCACCAAAGCGTACACCAGCGGGCGCAGCCCCAGCACCCAGAACGGCGCGGCCATCGGCCCCGGCCGCTCGCCGGCCGCCATCTGCTCGACGGCCTCGACGAACACGGGCGTCGCGGCCACCGAGGCGCCCCGGGGCCGGATGAACTGCTCCACGAAGGGCCTGTTCGCGCGCACCGGTCCGCCGCCCAGCATCGACGCCAGCTGCGCCGCGTGCTCCTCGAGCGAGCGCGACACGTTCAGGAACCCGTTGCCGACGTTCAGCAGGTGGTGGAAGTGGAACGTGCCTTCCTGGTTGTCGCGGAACTCGGGCAGGAGCAGCGTGAACACGGGCCGGTCGACGATGGCCGACTCGACGAGCGCGCTGGTGTTCAGGCCGATCACCGCGCGGGCGTGGAACATCGAGTCGAAATAGTCGGCGCGGCTGTCGGGATCGATCGGATTCGAGCCCCACAGCACGACGCCGTCCAGCGCCGCGAGCCCCTGCCGCACGTCCTCGGGCTGCCACTCCTCGGCGCGCTGGGGGTGCGGCCGCACCAGGATCGGCGCCGTGCGCAGCCGCGCGTCGGGCGACCGCCGGATGGCCTGGATCCACTCGAGGACGAACCGGGCCTCGGACGGGCTGTGCTTGAAGAGGGCCGAGCAGACGTACAGCAGGTACGGCTGGCCGGCTGGCAGCCCCACCCGCCGGCAGAACGCGTCGCGGTCGCGCGACGGCTCGCGGTCGAACCACTGGTCGAAGCACTGGGCGCCGGTCACGACGACCTGCTCGGGCGGAATCCCGTGGAAGCGCCGGGCCTCGTCGCGCTGCGTCTCGTTCCACACCACGATCCGGTCCGGTACGACGCGGATGAGCGCCTTGCTCGACAGGTGATCCCAGCTCCAGACGCAGAGCGCGCTGCGGATGCCCAGCGCGCGGGCCGCGCGCACGTAGTCGAGCTGCGGCGAGCCGAGCTCGATGAGCGGCGTGATGAGCAGCACGTCCGGCCGCAGGCCCCGGACGAACTCGTCGACCCCGGCCTGCCGGGGCACCGCCTGCTCGATCCGCTCGAGCGCGCGCGTGACCAGCCCGCGGACGGGCAGCCGCGCCAGCGCCAGCACGAAGAACGGCGTCCGTTCGTAGGCGCGCTCGCGGATCTTCGGCGTCGTCTCGTAGCGCGGGTCGGAGTAGCGCAGGTAGTCCAGGCCGAGCCGCAGCGCGCTCGACAGGCGCCGGTAGCGGCCCCACTGCAGGATCGGCGTGAAGCCGACCGTGACCTGGCCGGGGAAGCGCGCCGCCAGCCGGTCCACCAGGTCGCGGCCGCCGAGCGCCTCCTCGCGGTCCGCGGCCAGATGGACGCGGTGCCCGCGCGCGGCCATCGCGGCCACGACGGACTCGAAGTTCCGGAAGTAGGTGAAGTGCCGCGCGACGAACAGAACCGTCATGCCTCGTCGTCCGCTGGCGGCGCCGGCGCCGCGAGCGCGCCAAGCGGGTCGACCGCGCGCAGGTCCGCCACCGCGAAGCGCCCCGCGTGCATCCGGTGGTAGGCGCGCATCGCCACCGGCAGGTGCGCGTGGAGCCACTTCGGGTCGACGAACACGGCCGACGTGTCGGTGCCCAGCCGGGGCGCGAGCCAGGCGATGCTGCCGCAGGTGCCGACGAAGGCCCGGGCGCCGGCGACGATCTGGGTCTGGATGCCGAGGTTCTCTCTCGGCGTCATCCACTCGCGCGCGCTGACGATCCGGCCGCGCGAGGCGATCACGAAGTCCGCGTGGTCGTCCTCGAGCACGAGCCCGGTGTCGAGCAGCACCACTGGCAGCCGCTCGGCGAGCTCGGACACGGTGCGGCGCATCCACTCGCGGATCGCGGGCGTGTCGGGCAGCGACCGCGCCGCGTAGAACTTCACGGCGATGTACTCGGGCGGCAGCAGGGACGGATCGAGGATCCGCGGCGGCGGCACGGGCTCGAAGCGCGTGTGCGCGTCGACGAAGCCCATCGCCCGCTGGCCCGACCAGTAGAGCGTGAACAGCCGGTACATCAGCCCGGGATGCACGACGTCGAACTCCGTCGTGCCGAGGTGCCGCGCGACGCCGGCGAGGACGTCCTCGTCGAGGGGCGACCGCTCGTAGTGCTTCGTCACGCCGCGGGCCGCGTTGCGCCGCGCGAACTCGGCCGGCTCCATCAGGTCCCAGATCTCGACGTAACGGTCGGCCACGCCGGCGTACCAGGCGCCGACGCCGCCGCGCGACACCGCGGTCACCCGCGCCGGATCCAGGTGAAAGGCGGTCTTGATCCAGTGGAGGAATGGCACCCAGTACAGGGCCTCGAAGCCGACCTCGGAGAGCCATGGGCCGACGACGAGCGGACGCCCCCGGCCGATCAGCGCGTCGAGTTCTGCCTCGACCTGCCACTCGACCTGGTTGAAGGCCGCCTGCTCCCTCACCTGCTTCCGGCGGCGCGCGGCGGCCCGGATCGGCTTGCGGATCGCCTTGAAAGCCCCTTTGGCCTGGTTCACGACGGAGTCACGCACGGCTTCGCCCGCCTTCCGGGTGGCGTGCATGCCGTCCTTGACGCCCTCCTCGGTCACGGCCGCCGCCCAGCGGGCGCGCCGGCCGGCGCGCCGCCCGTACTTGCCGGCCAGGTTCCCGGCCGCCGTCCAGATGTCCTTGCTCACGAGTGGATGCCCACGCGGACCGGCCTCACGGCGCCGCCACCGGCGTCCGCGGCGCAGTGCCGAACCCGAGCCGCAGTGCCTCGGTGGCGCGCACGTCCACCTCGGTGAAGGTCCCGCAGCGCAGCGCGGAGAACACGCGCTTGGCCACCTCGAGGTGGTCGAACCGGAAGCCGCTCGCGTGCGAGTAGAACGCCAGCGTGTTGACCCCGCAGAGCGGCGCGAGGTACGAGAAGCCGCCGTAGGTACCGACGAACGCCTCGGCGCCGCGGATGACCTCGGTCTGCACCGCGAGGTTCGTCTCCGGCGTCATCAGGTGATCGATCGTGTGCAGCCGGCCCTTCAGCGCCGGCGGAAAGTCGCTGTGGTCGTCGAAGCGCTGCGCGGTGTTCAGCAGCACGACGTCGACGTTGGCGGCCAGCGTGCCCAGGTACTCGGCCACGAACGCATCGTTCTCGGGCGTCGGGGGCAGCGCCACGTTGCCGTAGAACTTCGCCGCGACGTAGCGCGCGGGCAGCTGCGCGCGGAGGCCCGTCGGCGGGGCCGGCGGGATCGGCGCGAACCGCGAGAACGCCTCGATCAGGGTCACCGGCGTGCGCTGCAGCCAGAAGTGGTCGAACAGCTGGTACATCTGCGACGGGTGCAGCACCTCGGCGCCGCTCAGGCCGCGCTTCGCGATCACCTTGTCGAGGATCTCGCGATCGAACGACGTCACCTCGACGTGCTTCTGCCGTCCATGCTGCTCGGCGATCCGCTGCTCGTTGCGCGTGCGGAACTCGTCGGGCGTGTAGAAGGAGAAGATGTCCTCGTAGTGGGACGTGATGTGACCGTACCACGACGCCGCGCCGCCGCGCGAGACCACGACCAGCCGCTCCGGGTCGAAGTTGCCATACGCCTTCGCCCAGGCGAGGAACGGGATCCAGTACAGCAGCTCGAACCCCGTCTCCGAGAGCCAGGGGCCGAGGATGATGGGGCGGCCGCTGCGACCGAGCACCGTGACGAGTTCTCGCGTCTCCCTCGCCTCGCGGAACTCGGTGCCGGCGAGCGTCTTGGCCGGGTCGCGCTGGCGCCCCGCCTTCGGCGTCAACGACGACTCGACGACCGGCGCCGCCACCTTCCGCTTCTTGCCCGACGCGATGAACTGGTCCGTGACGCGCTGCTTCACCGCGCGCAGCACGGCCAGCTTCCGCTTCTCGTACTGCTTGCGCAGCCGGCTCCGCGTGCGCTTCCGCCAGGGCTGGCTGCGCAGGTTCAGCGAGACCAGCGCGGCCGCCGGATAGAGCGCGGCGAAGGCCAGCAGGCCCGACGCGCCCGGGCGCTCGGGCGCCGGCGCCGGCAGGGCGGCCGCCGACTCGATGGCCGCGACGAACCGGGGCGTGGCCGCCTCGGTCCGGCCGAACGGCCGCACGAAACCCTCGACGAAGCGCCCGGCCTTGACGTCGCCGCCGCCCGGCCCGGCCAGCGCCTCGGCCAGCTGCGGCACGTGCTCCTCGAGGCCGCGCGACACGCGCAGCAGCCCGCCGTTCACCTCGAGCAGGTACCGGAAGTGCAGGGTGCCCTCCTGGTTCGCCTCCGAGATCTCCGGCAGCAGCACCGTCAGCACCGGCTTGCCGACGACGGCCGCCTCGATGAACGCGCTCGTGTTGAGGCCGACGACCGCCGCGCTGTAGTAGAGCGAGTCGAAGTAGTCGGCCTTCGACTCGGCGTCCACCGGATGGGCGCCCCAGAACGCCACGTTCCGGTATCCCGTCAGGTCGACCCCCTTCCATTCGTCGAGCCTGGCCGGATGCGGGCGGACGAGGATGCCGATGTCCTGCAGCCGCGGGTCGGCGCTGGCGCGCACGGCCTGGATCCACCGCTCGGCGAACGCGGGCTCGCTCGCGGTGTGCCGGAACAGCGACGAGCACACGTAGAGGACGAACGGCCGGTCGGGACGCAGGCCCACCCGGCGGCAGAACTCGGCGTAGCCGAGCGCCGGCGCCCGGTCGAACCACTGGTCGTAGCACTGGGCGCCGGTGACGACGACGCGGTCCGCCGGCACGCCGTGGAGTTCCACCGCCTCGCGGCGCTGCGCCTCGTTCCAGACGGTGATGCGATCGGGCCAGTGACGCAGCAGCGCCTTGCTCGACAGGTGATCCCAGCTGCCGACCGGCAGCACGGTCCGCATCCCCAGCCGGCGTGCCGCCGCGAAGTGATCGAGCTGCGGCGACCCCATGTCGACGAGCGGCGTGATCAGCACCAGATCGGGCTGCTGCGCGGCGATGAACGCCTCCGACTGCCCCGCTCCGGGCAGGCCGCGTTCGAGCCACCGCAGGAGGCGCGCCACGCCCGCGGGGCCGCCCAGCCAGGCGCCGATGGACGACGACTCGGCCAGCCGGACCACGATGCCGGGCGCGCGCTCGCGCGCCCGGCGCCGCAGGTGCGGCGTGTCGGCGTAGCGCGGTCCGAGGAACCGGAGGTAGTCGAGGCCCAGCCGGATGCGACGCGCCAGGTCGGACCAGGCGCCCGCGTGGCGCCCGGGCGCGTCCGCCAGGCGGACGTTCGGGTACGAGGCGGCGATCCGCTCCACCATCTGCCGCCCGCCGAGGGTCTCCTCGCGGTCGGCGGCCAGCACGATCGCGTGCCCGCGCGCCGCGAGCGCGCCGATGGCCGACTCGAACAGGCGCAGGTAGGAATAGTGTCGCGCGATGAACAGAATCTTCACGAAGCGATCCGCCTCCGCGGACTCATCGAGGCCTCACGGCCCGCTTGGCGGCGCCGCCGGCCTCGCGGACCAGCCGCCCCACCCGCTTGATCACCCGGCGCCGGCGGTGCGCCAGCTCACGGGTCGACTCGTACCACGCGGTCCACACGCCGCGGCGCGCGCGCTTGAGCACCGGCCGCACGTGCGCGTCCCATCCGCTCCTGGCGCCGTAGGGCACCGCCATCGTCCACACCCCGGCGGTCACGAGCGGCCGCGCCGCGAACACCCACAGGGGCCGCCCTTCGGCGAGCGTCCGCGCCGCGTACGCCAGGGGCAGCGCCGCGGCGCGCGCGATTCCGATGCCCGGCCCGTCCGGCCGCGCCGCCGTTCGTGGCTGCGCGGCGAGCGCGCCGACGGCCGCGGCGAACCGCGGCACCACGGGAGCGTCCAGGCCGTGGGGCCGGACGAACGAGGTCACGAACGCCCGGTTCCGGGCCGCCCACCCCTCGTCGCCGGCCAGCAGCGCCGCGAGCTGCTGGACGTGCTCGTCGAGCGAGACCGCCGCCTGCACGACGCCGCCGTCGCGCACCAGGTGGCGGAAGTGCAGCGTGCCGTCCTGGGAGTGCGTGAACTCGGGTGACCGCACCGTCAGCACGGGCCGGCCGACGATGCTGGCCTCGATCTGCGCGCTCGTGTTGATGCCGACGACGGCCGCGCAGTGATGGAGCGAGTCGAAGTAGTCGTCCTTGAAGCCCGGCGACGTGGGGTCGGTCCCGATCGGCGGCCAGACCGCGACGTTGGGGAAGGCGCCGGCGTCGAGCGCGCGCCACTGGCGGGCGTTGGCCGGGTGCGGGCGGAACAGCACGCCCACGCCCGCCACGCCGGGCTCCGCCGAGCCGCGCAGCGTCGCCAGCCACCGCTCGGCGAACGGCACCTCGTCGGGGGCGATGAACACCGACGAGCCCACGTAGAGCAGGAAGGGCCTGGCCGGATCGAGCCCCACCGCCCCGCAGAACGCCTCGCGCGAGCGCGTCGGCTTCATCGAGAACCAGCGGTCGAACAGCTGCGCGCCGGTCACCGTGATCCGCGCCTCCGGCACGCCGTGCAGCTCGACGGCCTCACGAGCCTGGGCGTCGTTCCAGACGACGACGTGGTCCGGAATCACGCGGATCAGGCCCTTGCTCGTCAGGTTGTCCCAGCTGGCCACGCACAGCGCGCTGCGGATGCCGAGCGCCCGCGCGGCCTTGACGTAGTCCACCTGCTGCGAACCGAGTTCGATGAGCGGCGTCACGATCAACAGGTCGGGGCGCTGCTCGCGCAGGAACGCGGCGAGTTCGCCGCCGGTCGGAATGACGCGCTCGAGGCCCCGCAGCGCCGCGGCGACGAGCGCGCGGGCGGGGGCCACGCCGGCCACGGCCCGGACGGCCGCCGGGTAGATCGGCGGCAGGCGCTTCTCCACGCGCGCGCGCAGGCTGTCGGCACCGCGGAACTCCGGCTCGAAGAAGCGCAGGTAGTCGGCCAGCAGCCGCACCGTGGTGGCCAGGCTCTCCCAGGCGTCGCGGCGCGTCCGCGGCCGATCGTCCTCGCCCGTTCGCACGGCCGTGCGATCCGACCGGGCCAGGAACTCGCGGACGCTCTGGCTCCGCTCGGGCGTCGTGCCGCACGTGATGCGCGGCGAACTGGCCGCGAGGCGCCTCGCCGTCTCGTCCTCGCCGAGCTTGGTCCGGCTCACCTCGAACGCGACGTGCACCTCGTGCCCCGCGCCGGCGAGCGCCTGCAGCGCGTCGTCGTAGTAGCGCACGAAGCCCGGGTGCAGCATCACGAACAGGATGCGGCTCATGCTACACGCTCCGCCTGGACGCGCGCGAGGCGGCCGTGGCCGATGAAGCCGTCGTCGGGGCCCCAGTCGGCCGCCAGCGCCACGCTCGGGGCGAGCGCGGCGGCGGCCTCGACGACCCTCGCCCGGAACGCCCGCTGGGCGTCGCTGTCGTCCCAGCCCCGCGTGACCCCGTGGTGCATCTCGCGCAGGGCCGCGATCAGATCGGCCGCCGTCGCGTCGCGGAACCCGCAGTTCCGCCGGTTCCGGAAGTACGGCTCCCCCAGCAGCTCCGCGCACGCCAGCGTGCGGCCCGAATCCAGGTCCACGACGGTCCGGAACAGGAACGTGCCGTTGGCCCGCACCGGGTACGCCGAGAACGGATCGGTCGCGGTGATCGTCAGCGAGGGCGTGTTGGTCAGGTACGTCATCTGCTGCAGCCACGCCGAGCCGCAGACCGCGAAGCGCGCGATCGAGAGCACGTACAGGTCGAGCCGCGCCGGCGCTTCCCCGCGCGCGAGGTCCACGACGCCGGGCACGGCGGGGGCCGACAGGGCCCGGTCGCCGACCCGCACGACGATGTACCCCTCGGCCTCGAGCACGCGCACCGCAGCCGCGGCGATGTCGGGCCGGGTGCACACCTCGAACGCGACCACGGGCGCACCGGGCGCCACCCCGCGGGCGGCGGCGTCCGCGCGGGCACGCTCGGTCGCGGCCGGCGGCCAGACGAACGTCGACGGCGCTTCGAGCAGCCGGCGGGGAAACGGCCCTGCGCCCGCGCGGCGGGCGACCGACCGGTCGTAGCAGCGGTGCGCGGTCTCCCGCAGCACGCGGCGGAAGTCCGCCGGCAGGCGCTCGTCGCCCGCGTGCCGCCGCAGTTCGCGGTAGAGCTCGTGCTGCACCGACGCGGCGGCCTCGCGCCAGCGCGCCCGGGCCCGCCGGACCGCCACGGCCGCGCGCCAGCGGCCCCGCAGCCAGGCGCCGCGCCAGGCGTCCGGCTGGACGATGGGCACGTCGGTCGCCGTCACGCCGGCCACGAGCGCGGCGCTCTCGCCCTCCGGCGTCAGGAAGCAGGCCGCGGCCGACGCGTGGCGCGCGCGTGCCAGCGTGGACAGCATCTCGACGCTGCACGTCCCGGGTGACGCGTCGGGCCGGATGACGAGGACCCGGCGGCCCCCGCCCGCCGCCTCGACCGCCGCCCCGCCGGGTC
>CAWULT010000118.1:0-14365 GCA_963923455.1 uncultured bacterium | reverse complement strand
TCCTTCGCCGGATCCCACTCGCCCATGACCCGCCGCGCCTCAGGGGTGACCGGCATGTAGTCGGCGTTGCCCTTCGGGGGCGTCAGCATGCGATACCGCCAGTCGTCGGTCACGAGCGAAACCCACTGCCCGGAGAGGTCCCACGGCGCCTGCGCCCGTCCGCTCGGCGGCGCGGCCGCACCGCGGCCACCGCCCGGCCCGGCCGGAGCCTGCCCGCCCCGCGCCGGCCCCTGTGCGGCCAACGACACGAACGCGCACACCATCGTCGTCGCGATCAGAAACAATCTCATTGTGGTCCCTACGACTTGGAGGCCAGGCTGCGGTAGACCGCCTCGATGAACATGTCCGGCGTCCAGCTCGGGCTCTTGCCGTACCGTCCGTCGTAGTCCCGCGTGAGCTTCCGGGCCTTGACCTGGTCCAGGCTCATCCCGCGCTTGATCATCTCCCGCACCCGATCGCGCATGATCGTGACCATGTCGCGGTAGTACGCCACGTCGGCGGTGTCGGCCATGCGGCCATGGCCGGGAACGATCAGCGTGCCCCCTTCCATCATGTGCTCCACGACGGCGACGTCGAGGATCCAGTTGAGCGCCTTGACGACGCCCTCGACGCTGCCACCGCGGGCCAGGTCGATCACCGGATACCGCGTCATGTCGAGCACGTCGCCCGCCACCAGGACGTCGGAACCGCGGAAGTACACCAGGCTGTCGGCGTCGGTGTGCGCGGCCGGGATGTGCGTGACCACCACCCCTTCGCCGTTGACGAAGTTCAGCTTCTTCTCGTCGCTGCCGTAGCTCTCGTTGGCGAGCAGCGCGGTCTGGCCCGCCGCGACGAGACGCGTGTTGACGTTCTCGTGCGACACGATCCACGCCCCCGGCAGCGTGCCGTCGATGTTGCGCACGCCGTAGGTGCGACCCGCCGCGGACAGCACGGCGTTGCCGCCGACGTGATCCGGGTCGTCACTCGTGTTGATGATGCCGATGATCGGCCGTGGCGCCCGCGGGCCCGACGTCGTCGGCAGGAACTCGGAACTGTTCCACCACGTGCAGCCCTGGGGTTGGCCGACGCACGACTGCTGCGCGTGCGGGGCGGCGGTCACCCGCCGCGACAGGTCGCGCACGGTCGCGAGCAGCGGCGCCGAGCGGTCGCCGGCACCCGAGTCGACCAGCAGGACACCGTCCTTGCCGACCGACGCGGCGACGTTGCCGCCGGCGCCGGAGATCAGGTAGAGGTTCCCGCGCAACGGCAGCACCCTGAGGTCGGCGTCGCCCGGCCTGGTCTGGGCCGTCCCGACACCGGTCCAGGCCAGCGCGACCACGGCAAGCGCGACGCTCAGGCGCCTCACTGGGCCACCCCGCTCGCGCCCTTCTTGTCGCCGGCAGACCAGTCGCTCGGCCTCAGCGTCTTCTGGTATTCGGGATACATCGTCTGCGGGCCGGAAGTCGGCGCTCCGGGCTGCAGGCCGTAGCGCGCACGCACGTCCTTCAGATACGGATTCTCGCCCGGCAGGTAGTGCGGCACGGCGCCCTTCTCGAGCCCCTCGTAGACCGACGTGCACGGATGCGCCGGTACCTGCGAGTTGACGGTCAGGCGGTATTCGGAACTGCGGATCAGCGGTTCGGCCAGGTAGATCGGGTCGTGGATGATGTTGATCCAGGTGAGGTAGTCGCCTCGCCGGATCCAGAAGGTCGTCACCCTGGCCTGGTCACTGGCCATCGCACCGTTGCGGCGGACGTAGTCCTCCTTCAGGTGGTCGGTCGTGATCCGGAGCATGTCGCCTTCCCAGGTGGCCTTCGAGAACCCGCCCCAGGTGTGGTTGGCCTCTGCCGGCGGCCCGTCGCGGCCGTCCAGGTAGACCGGCATGTTGGTCGACTGGTGCCACTCGGGTTGATAGGCGACGAGTTCGCGCGAGAAGGGGTCGACTTCCTTCGAGATGCGCAGTTGCGTCGGGCCGCGGTAGATGTAGGCCCAGCCGTGCGGCCGGCACTGATACTCCGGGAGGCTCAACAGCGAGGCATCCCAGCCTTCCGCCCGCGCCACGCCCTCCGGGTTGAGCGGCAGCCCCAGCCACTCCCCGACCCACGGATTCTCGGTGTTGTCCATCGACCGGACGACAGTCCACTCGCCCGAGAAGTCGACCTGCGCGGAGGCCGTGCCGCCGAGCGCGGCCCACACGAGCGCCGCCGCCATCAGTCGCATCGATACGTGCATGTTGTCCTGTGATTCCTGTCTCGTGGAGCGAAATCCGCTTCCTCCAGCGCAGAAGGTATACGTCCGGTGGAACGAACGAGTCAAGGCGCCGGCAGGACCACGGTGTGGTGAACGCTCCAGTCAAAGCGAGCACAACGGAGTCGCCAGGCCGGTCGCCATCCGTCCCCGCGTGACCCCTCCCTGCCCCGCGAACGACACCGACTGCCCGTACGCGAAAACACCCCGGAATCCGCCACGCGGATTCCGGGGTGCACAGAGACGACCGGCCCAGCCGGTCCTACCAGGCGTACTCGGCGTTCAGGCGGAACACGCGCGGGTTCATGTAGGAGGTCGGGCCCTGCCACCCCGCCACGTTCGGCACGAACGCCGGGTTGAACCCGAGCGTCACGTTGTTGTTGGCCAGGTTGTAGATATCCACACCGAACGTGAGCCGCTGGCTGCCGAAGCGCACGATCTTCTTGGCGGCGAAGTCCAGCTGGCGGATGCGGTCACCGTATTCCGCGCCCGGCGCGAGCAGGTTGACCTGCAGCTGTCCGGCCACCGTCATCGGGCGGCCAATCTGCGCCGCAATCGCCGCCTGGTCGGCCGCCGTCAGGGTGTAGTTGGCCGCCAGCGACCCGAGCTGGTCGGTGCCGATGTTCGGCTTGTCCTGGAACACGGAGCTCACCAGCACGTCGATCTTCGGGATCGTGTAGCTGGCCAGCGACCGGAACGAGGTCTGCCACGGCGACTCCACCTTGCAGTACGGGTTCAGGAGGTAGCTCTCCGGAACCGCCGCCCGGATGTCGCACCAGTCGTTGGCCACCTTGCCGGTGCTCGTGCCGCCCTGGAAGGTGAAGCCGCGCGCGCCACGGACGTTGATGTTGACGTCGATGCCGTTGAACACGCGGGTGTCGTCACCCACGTCCTTGGTGGACCTGATCAGGTTGCTGACCTGCCCGAACACGTTCGGGTTCAGGTTGTAGAGGTCGGTCACCCGGCCGCCGCTGTTCGGCAGGCGCGAGTCGGTCGGCACGGTCAGCGAGTACCGCGCCACGTCGCTCGGCGAGACGAGCAGGTTGTCGGTCACCGTGCCGCCGGTCGTGAACTGGCTGAACGTGCGGCGGTAGTAGCCGACCTCGACCGACGCGCGCGGGAAGAGCTGCTGCTGGACCGAGACGCCGTACGACCAGTCGGACGGACGCACGCCCCAGCCGCTGAACAGGCCCTTGTCGAACTGAGCGCCGATCAGCTGGTTGCTGCCGAACCGCAGGTCGCTGATCTGACCGCACTCGCCGTTGGCGAGCGGGTTCTCCAGCACGCAGTCGGGGGTGTAGTTGCCGTTCGCGTCGCCCCACGTGCGGGTCACCGACGGGGCGAAGATACCGCCGCCACCGCCCGGAATCCGGAGGGACGGGTTGGCGCCGTAGGCGAGGTTGCTGACGCTGGCACCCTGCAGGTACTTGCCAACGTTGACCTTCAGCGCGGTCTTGCCGTTGCCGAACACGTCATAGGCGGCGCCCATGCGCGGGGTGATGTCGTTGTAGCCGGTCACACCATCGGTCTTGGCGAAGGTCGCACCCGGGAAGAAGCGCGACGCCGGCTGCACCTGCTCGGGGAACCAGCTCCACGGGTGATCGAAGCGGAGCGCGCCCTGCAGCGTCAGTCGGCCCAGCGTCCACTGGTCCTGCGCGAAGAGCGACGCCTGCATCGCGCGCGCGTTCACGTTGTAGCCCTGCGCGTACTGCGTGATCTGCAGCGGCGTGCCGGCGAAGAACAGGTACTGGAGCGCCTGGCTGTTGTTCCAGATCTCGCGGTCGTCGCGCCAGTAGTTCCCCTGGTAGCCGATCTTGATGCTGTGCGAGCCGGTCACGTACGACGCCGACCCGTACCACGACGATCCGCGGGTGCGATTGTTCAGCCAGCTCTGCGAGCGGTACCGCATCGCCGTGGTCACGCCAGGGGCAATCGGCGTCGCGACGTCCACGACCTGGACGAGGTTACGCGCATTGCTCGCGTTGTAGTCGGTCTCCTTGCCGCCCCACTCGTAGTAGGTGGTGCCGAAGCCCGCCTCGAGCAGCAGGCGGTTCGTGACCGGCGAGGTCCACTTCGCCGTCTGCACGCGCTGCGGGCTGAACTCGCCGTGGCCGTCCGCCTCGGGCGAGGTCGGGAAGATGAAGTTGGGCGTGCCCGTCAGCGACGTCGTGCCCGTGCACTTGCGGCAGACGGGCTGCTCGTCCCACGACCCCGTGAACTTGTTGCGAGCCGTCGCCTGCCAAGTGATGCGCGGCGTGTAGTTCTCCCACGTGCGGTCCGAGTAGGCCGGCGTCGAGAGATCCGGCACGTAGCGCCACTCATTCGCCTTGCCCGCGTTCTGGTTGCGGTAGACGTTCAGCGTGTTCTGGCGGCTCCCCTGCTGACGCATGCTCATGTAGTACCAGAGCTTGTCCGTGACGATGGGACCGCCGACGCCGATGTTGACGTCGTACACGCGGGTCACCGGCGTCGGCTGCGTGGCGCCGCGCGTCTTCAGCTCGTCGGTGAAGTTGCTCGCCTGCATCCCCTTCGAGAAACCGGAGGCGAAGCCGAGGCCCGAGAAGCGGTTGCCTCCCTGCTTCGGGATGATGTTCATCGTCAGGCCGGCGGTCTCCATCTCACCGAGACCACCCGAGGTCGTCATCGTGACTTCCTGGGCATTGCCGACGTCCGCCGTGAAGTTCGGGGGCTGGTTGCCGCCGGGCGGATTGCTGATGTTCAGCCCCTCCACCGTCAGGCGCGACTCGACGCCGCGGCCGCCGTGGATCGGGAAGATCGCGAAGACCGGGCCGGTGTTGACGTTGTTGTTGTTGGTCTGGAGGCCGGGCACGGCGCTCAGCAGGTAGCTGTAGCTGCGGACGCTCGGCAGGCTGCGCATCGTCTCGTTGTCGAGCGTGATCTCGCGCTTCGTGCTCTGAACGTCCACGACCGGCGCCTCGCCGGTCACGGTGATCGTCTCCTGCACGCCGCCGACCCGCATCTCGACGTCGACGTTGACGACGGTCGAGCCGCTGACGACGAGCCCTTCACGCCTGACCGTCGCGAACCCGGGCAGCGTGAACGTCACGGTGTAGTCGCCAGGGCGCAGGTCCTCGATCCGGTACCGGCCCGTGCCGTCGCTGACCGCGGTACGGACCTTTTCGATGAGGGCGGGACTCGCGGCTTCCACGGTCACGCCGGGAAGCACCGCCCCGGACGCGTCTTTCACCTGGCCCGCGAGCGCGGCCTGGGCCCATGCTGCCGAGTGACCGGCCAGGACGAGCCCGGCCGCGAGCAGCAGTACTCTCACACATGAACGCATGTTCAACATCTCCTAGACACCCCGCCGACAGGCGAACCGCCTATGACTCATTCGTGTAACGCTGACGTATCTGAATGTCGCGCCAGGTTTTGTACGTCTTTCTTGCCATACCTGTCAAGCATTCCTCCCCTGGGATGGCAGGCATCCCTACCTCGATCGCGGTAGGTGCCTCCACTCCGAAGAGGCGACGCCGACGGGATGGCATCCCGGTCCTGGATGCCCGAGACGGCGCCTCCGGATGGGCACGGCAAAGGGCGGTGGCGGTTCTTGAAGGGCGGGAAGAGAAGAAGGAACGTGCCTGACAGGACGCCTGGAGACGGTTCGGCGGGACGGCCCGGCAGGGAGTACTCCCAGCCGGGCCACCGACAGGGCGCGGGACTAGAAGTCCCAGCGGGCCATGAACTTCACGAATCGCGGCTGAATCACCGTCAGGGGCCGCGTCCAGGCGGCGCCGTAGGCGTTCTGCTGGGTCAGGACGGCGTCCGAGTTGAACGCGTTGTACAGGTCGACATTGACGTCGAGGCTGCCCACGCCAACCTTGACGACCTTGGTGAACCGCAAGTCGAACTGGTTCAGCCGGTCCCCGTACAGCGACCCGGGCTCCACCACGTTGACCGTCGCCTGCGCAAACGTGAACGGGCGGCCGAGCGACGGCACCGTGCCCGCGTAGATCTGGTTGGCCGAAATCTGCGGGCCCGGCAGGCTCTGCCAGGTGCCGCTGACCCTCACGCCGAGGGGCAGGTCGTAGGAGGCGAGCGCCTTGACCTGCGTCAGGAAGGGCGTCTGCTGGTGGCAGTAGTTCGCCGACGTCGCCACGCCCACGGCCGCATTCACCAGCGGCTGGATGCCGGCCGGCTGCGCAGCCCAGTTCAGCGCCTCCGGTACGTCGTCGATGATGTCGCAGATGTCGCTCATCGTCCTGCCGGTGCTGAAGCCGCCCTGCAGGAACAGCCCGCCGCGCAGGCGCGCGTCCACGCTCATGTCCACGCCGTTCCAGTGCCCGTACTGGTTGCCGAAGTTCGACGCGGCCTTGACCACCTGCCGGTTCGCCACGGCCGCCCGCTGGTCGTAGAAGCCGCTCAGCGTCTGCCCCGAGAGCGGCAGCCGTGAGTCGGTCGGCACGACCACGCTGTAGGGCGTGAAGTCGGACGGGCTCAGGGCCTCGTTGTCGAGCACGTAGAAGTTGCCCTGGATACGGCGGAAGTAGCCGAGGCTCAGGGAGATCCGCGGCGCCAGCTGCTGCTGGACGCCCGCCGAGAACTCCCAGTTCCACGGCCGGTTGCCCCATCCGTTCATGATGGCCGGGTCGTAGAAGGTGGTCGGCCGCGCGCTGCCGTAGCCGAGGTCCTGCCAGATGCCGCACTCGCCGTTCGGCTGTGAATTCAGCAGGTCGCAGTCGGGGGAGAAGTTCCCGTTGCCGTCTGTCCACACGCGGCTGACCGACGTGACCAGCGTGGCCGCCGGGTTGTTGGCCGACGCGTACCGGATCGAGTCCTGCTCCACGCCGCGGCTCGCGCTGGCCTTCAGGGCCGTCTTGCCGTTGCCGAACAGGTCGTAGGCCGCCGACACGCGCGGGTTGACGTCCTTCCAGCTCAGCACCGTGGCGCCAGGGAAGGACTGATTGCGTGTCGGGAGCCACCGATGCGGCCGCGCGGTGAAGTCCGAGTACGACTCCTTCTGCAGGTCGAGGCGCAGGCCGCCGGTCAGCGTCAACCGATCGGCCGTCCAGCGGTCCTGGGCGTAAATGCCCATGTTGTAGTCGAGGTTGTTCTTCCAGCCGGCGTTCGGCGCCTGGATCGTGACCAGGTTCGGCACGAACTCGCGCGTGCGGTACCAGATACCGCCCGTCGAGTCGTTGTTGTCGCCGCGCTGGAACCAGCCACGCTGGAGCTCCGCTCCCACCTTGACGCTGTGCGATCCGGTGACGTAGCTGACCGACCCGGTGTAGCTCTGCGACGGTAGCTCGTCGTAGAAGTCGAAGCCCGTCGGCGCGCGATAGGTGACCGGGCGGACGTTCAGCGTGCTGCCGACCGGGCTCCCCTGCTCGGTGATCGAAATGCCGGCAATGCGATCCTTCTGGGCCAGGATCGTGTCGGGGCTCTCACCAGGCGCGAAGCCGGCCTCGAACAGCAGGCGGTTGGTCGCCGTGTAGGTCCACTTGAACGTCGACAGCTGCGTGTGCCACGTAGTCTTGCGGGCCGCCTCGGGCGACACCGTCGCGTTGATCACCCACCACGGGTCGACCTTGTACTGGAACGCGTACCAGCCCGAGAACTTCTGCTTCTGCGAGATGGCCCAGGTCACGCGGCCGTTGTTGTCGTAGGTGTACGTGCCGCCGTAGGCCTGCTTCGACGTGTCGTCCTGCCGGCGAATCGCCGCGGCGTCCACCGGGAAGAAGTTGCCGGCCAGGAAATACTCGTTGGTGAAGTAGCGCGAGGTGACGAAGAACCAGACCTTGTCCTTGGCGATCGGGCCACCGACGGCGCCATTGAGGTCGTGCAGCGTCTTGAGGGTCGTGGACGCGCCGGAGAGCCCGCGCGCCTGCAGGCGGTCCGTCACGTTGTTGCCCTGCAGCGACGGCCGGGACCCGTTGACGAGGGCGCTGCCGCTGAAGCGGTTGCCGCCCGTCCGGGGAATGGCATTCATGACCACGCCGTTGGTGCCCGTCTCACCCGACTGTCCTGACAACTGCACGTCGACCTGGTCGAACAGCAGCGGCGACAGGCTCATGTTGGTCAGGTTCGAGCTCTGGTACATGTTGCCGATCCGGAGGCCGTCGAGCATCGAGACGCCGTCCTGATCGCGGCTGCCGTGGGCCGACACGGTGGCGCCCGTCTGGTCCCCGAGCACGCCGCCGACGTCGGTGTTCGACGCACGCACGGCGGGCACCAGGGCGGCCATCTGGATCCACGAGCCGCCCGACGGAATCTCCTTGAAGACCTCGGCCGTCACCGACCGCGTGAGCGCCGCCGACTGCACGTCGACGATCGGCGTCTCACCCGTGACCGTGACCGTCTCCTCGAGGCCGCCCACCCGCATCTCGGCGTCGATCGTCGCCGTGAAGTTGACCGACATGTTGACGCCCTCGCGTCTGACCGAGGCGAACCCGGGCAGCGTGAAGGTCACCGAATAGGCACCCGGGGGCAGGTTGACGATGCGGTACTGACCGGATCCGTCGGTCACGGCCGTCCGCGTGCGCTCGATCAACGCGGGGCTGGACGCTTCGACCGTGACGCCTGGCAACACGGCGCCGGACGTGTCCTTGACGGTACCCGCCAGCGTCCCCAGCGCCTGCGCCCACGCCATCGCGGGAACGCCGACGGTACCAAGGACCAGCAGCAGTACCCCTACAAGCTTTCGCATGCTCTCCTCCCCGAATGCCGAACGCCGAGTGGATCCTGAGTCTTCTTCGCAATGCGAAGAGCACTTCTCATTGCGCCGAAGTGCGAGTGAAGGTATCCGCCGCGCCTGTCTAGTGTCAAGCCTGGAGCCTGTCAATCCCATAAGCAGGCAAGCCCCCGCGAATTGCCGCTGGCGGGTCGCGCCGAAGCCGTTCTGCGCGGGCGGACTCCATGAATGCCGAGAGCCGGCGGGCCGGACAAACCATGACCCACGCGTGGGCCGACGGGAGGCGGGAATCGGGCGGAAACGGGGGCACGCGGTCCGGGCCGCCACAGCGGCAGCCCGGACCTGACGACGATCGGACTAGAAGTCGAACTGCATGCTCAGCTTCGCGAAACGCGCCGACAGGATCGAGGTCGGCGTCAGCCACGCCCCGTTCGGGATGAACGCCTGGTTGTAGCTGAGCGGGGTCGCGGCATTCAGGACGTTGAAGATGTCGACGCCCACGTTCGCCTTGTTGCGGCCGAACCGGAACACCTTGCCGATCCGGAGGTCGAGCTCGTTGACGCGCTGCCCGAGTTCGGCGTACGGCTCCAGGATGTTGACCGTGATGTTCGGCGCGTTGCCCGCGAGGTTCCGGCCGATGATCTGCGACACGACGGCGTTCGAGATCGTGTAGTTGGCCGCGAAGGCCCCGCCGGTGACCGGCGTGCCGAAGCCGCTGACGTTGATGCCGGGCTTGCTGGTGAAGGTTCCGCTCAGCTGCACGTCGACCTTCGGCACGATGTAGGATGCCAGGCCCTTGTACTGCGGCATGAACGTCGTCTCGATGTGACAGAACGGGTTGGTCAGGGCGATCTCCGGCACCTGCTCACGCACGGCGCAGTTGTCCGAGGTCGAGTAGCCGCCCGAGAAGCCGCCTTGCGCCGTCAGGCCGTTCCGCAGCCGCGCGTTGAAGGTCAGGTCGACGCCGTTGTACTTCTGGTAGACGTCGCCGTAGTTGTCCGCGTAGGTGATGTAGTTGCGCGTCACGCCGAAGAGGGCGGGGTTGTTCAGGTCGTAGATCTTGCCGACCGAGTAGCCGCCGCCGCCGGGCAGCCGCGAGTCCTGCGGGGCCGTCACCGAGAACGCCGTGAAGTCCGCCGCCGAAACGGCCAGGTTGTCGGTGACCGCGAAGCCGAAGAACTCGCGGTGGAAGAAGCCCAGTTCCATCGACACCCGGGGCAGGACTTCCTGCTGAATCGACACGCTCCAGTTCCAGTCGGACGGCCGGACGCCCCAGCCCTTCAGGATGTTCGGGTCGATCGTGTTGGCGAAGTTCGCGGTACCGAAGTTCTGGTTCGACAGCGCGCCGCAGAAGTCGCCGCCCGTCGCGCGCAGGTCCTGCACGCCGGCGTTGCGGAGGTCGCAATCCGGCGTCCAGTCGCCGTCCGCGTCGGTCCAGGTGCGGCTGGCGTTGGTGGCGATGCGCGAGGTCGGGTTGCCGAGGCCGTAATTGGACGCCGTCACCGTCGACTCGAGGTACTTGCCGAGAGTGGCCTTGATGGCCGTCTTGCCGGTGCCGAAGACGTCGTAGGCGACCGCGAAGCGCGGCGTGACGTCGTTGTAGGCATCGACGACCGGCGTCCGGCCGAACACCAGCGGGGCCGAGAAGAAGCGGCTCTCGAGCCGCTGGTCCGGCGCCCAGCTCGACGCGCGATCGTAGCGGATGCCGCCCTGCACGGTCAGGCGGCCGGCCGTCCACTGCTCCTGGAAGAACAGGCCGTGATTCCGCATCCAGAGGTCGTTCTGCTGGTTGTGGATGTACTGCGTCAGCTGGTTCGGCACGCCGTTGTTGACGCGATAGCGCAGGTCGTTCTCGCCACGGTTGGCCGAGCGCAGGTCGCCGAGCTGGTTGGCCGTGTAGCCCACCTTCATGCTGTGGCTGCCGGTCACGTAGGCCGCCGACGCCCGCCACGAGGTCGTGATGTTCTTGTTGCGGCCGTCGCTGAACAGGTCCGTGGTCTGCGACCGGTACATCAGGTTCGGGATGTTGCCGTTGGCCGCGCAGCCTGCCGCGCACTGCTCGATCACGCGCACCAGGTTCTCGGTGTACGGCTCGTCGGAGGGCCGGCCGGGCGTGCCCTTCGCGCGCCCGCCCCAGCGCGAGAAGAAGTAGCCGAAGCCGCTCTCGAGCAGGAACTTGTTGCTGACCGGCGAGGTCCACGTGGCCTGCTGGAAGCGCATCGGGTGCAGGTCACCGAAACCGTTGGCCTCGGGCGAGGTGGTGGCGTTGGCGTAGTTGCCGCCGTTCTGGCACTTCGTGCAGACCTGCTGCTCGTCCCAGAACACGTTGACCTTGTTCCGCGGCGTCACCTGCGCGGTGATCCGGCCGCTGGCGTTCTGCCAGGTCTTGTCGTTGAAGGCCTGGCGCGACAGGTCGGGCGCGTAGAGCCACGCGTTCGGGTTGCCGGCGTTCAGGTTGTAGTACATGTTCGTGATGTACGCCGAGTTGCCCTGCCCGCGCGCCGTGCCGAAGAACCAGAGGCGGTCGCGCTTGATCGGCGCGCCGACGGCGCCGCTCAGGTCGTAGCTCTTGATGAGCGGGCTCGGGGTGATGCGCTGCGCGCGCAACGCGTCGGTGATGTTGTCGCCCTGCATCGAGCCGTTCGCCCACGAGGCGAAGCCGTCGAAGGAGACGGTGTTGCCGCCCGAGCGCGGGATGATGTTCATCACCGGGCCGCCCGACTCCACCTCGCCCATGCTGCCCGACGTGGTGAAGCTGACCTCCTGCGCGTTGCGCGTGTCGGTCAGGTAGTTGGTGCCGCCGGCCTGGGGCACGGCGATGCTGATGCCGTCGACGAGCAACCGCCCGTCGGTGTTGGCGCGGTTGCCGCCGAGCGACAGCAGCGTCCCGCGGGCGCTGAACGTGCACGAGTTGCACGGCCCCTGCGCGACGTCCTGCTGGCCGCCCATCACGGCGGGCACGAGCACGAGCAGCGAGTTGTACGTGCCCACCGTCGGGATCGAGTTGATCACCTCGTTGGTCAGCACGGTCTGTCGTCGTGAGCTCTGCACGTCGACCACCGGCGCCTCACCCGTCACGGTGATCGTCTCGTTCAGCGACCCGACGCGCATTTCGACGTTGACGAGCGACGTCGCACCGCCCGTCAGTTCGACGCCCTCGCGGGCGACCGACGTGAAGCCCTCGAGCGAGAAGCGGATCGTATAGGTGCCGGGCCGTACGTTCTCGATTCGGTACTGCCCGGAGCCGTCGCTGACCGCGGTTCTCACTTTCTCGATCAGGGCCGGGCTCGACGCCTCGACCGTGACGCCTGGCAGCACGCCGCCGGACGTGTCACGCACGGTGCCGGCGATTGTCGCCTGGGCGTACGCCGACGCCGGCAGCGCCAGGACCGCGGCGCACCAGAAGACTGCTTTCAACAAACCACGCATTCCTGAACCTCCAAGGGACCGAACGCGACTCACCCGATGAAGGGACTGATTGAGGCGGATCCGTCACGAAATGACACGAATCGAACCGTAAGACGGTACGGGCCCGCATCCGTGAAGTCAAGGATATGCGCAGCGCCATACCAACTTTGCATGGACATTGAACGCACCGCCCCGACTCCAGGCAGATGCGCAGCGCCTCGACGGCCCGCACCGCCGTGCCACGATCGGGGTTGACGGAGCCGTTGCCGCCGGCCGCGGCCGCCGCCAGCATCAGCGGGGTGTTGCTGTCGATCTTCGAAGGCGGACCGCGGCGGTCGCGGTCGCGCTGCGCCGCGGCATCATCCATCTGGAATAGCCGGCCCGCGACGGCAACCCCGGTTCAGCGGCGCTGCCCGCGGGCTGGGGCCACCGGCGACGCCGGCCGCACGAAGGCCACGGCCGCCGTGAGCCCTTTCCCTTCCTCGATGGTCAGGCGGTGGTTGACGGGGGGACGCTCGATGCGCTCCACGCCGCCGCCAGGCCACCGCACGTCGATCCGTTCGATCTGGCGCGCCTCACCCAGCCCGGCATGGACGCGGATGTCGCCCTGCCCCTCGTAGCTGCTGCCAGACTTCACCTCGCGGGTCAGCGTGCCCGCGGCGGTGACGATCGTCACGCGCGCCCCGAGCGCGTCGCGATTGCTCCGCGTGCCGACCGCCCGGACCACGACCGCGTTGCGGCGGTTGCCGCCGTCGTTGCGCAGCACCTGCACCGGCCCCCCGCTCTGCGTCACGACCAGATCGAGGTCACCGTCGTTGTCCAGGTCGCCCGCGACGAGCGCCCGCCCGACGACCGCGTCGGCGAAGCCCGGACCGGCCTGCCGGCCCACGTCGACGAAGCGGCGGCCGGCGTTGCGCAGCAGGATCTTCCGCTGCGCGTGCGTCGAGCCGGGACGGAACTCGCTCGTGTTGTCGATGACGTGCCCGTTGGCGATCGCGATGTCGAGCGCCCCGTCGTTGTCGAAGTCGAACAACGCCACGCCGAACCCGACGTGCGGGAGCGTGGGGGGCCCGAGGCCGGTCTCGACCGTCACGTCGGTGAAGACGCCGCGGCCGTCGTTCCGGTACAGCGAGTGCGTCTCGAACTCGTGGTTGGTCACCATCAGGTCGAGCCGGCCGTCGCCGTTGACGTCGGCGAACTCGGTGCCCATCCCGGCGCGCGGCTTGCCGTCGCGCGCCACGGCCACGCCGGCGGCCAGCGCCACCTCCGTGAACCGGCCGTTGCGCTCGTTGTGGAACAGGAAGTTCGGCACGGCGTCGTTGGCCACGAACACGTCGGGCCATCCGTCGTCGTCGTAGTCGCCGACGGCGACGCCCAGCCCGTTGCCGACGTGGCTCCCGACCCCCGACTCGCCGCTGACGTCCGTGAAGACGCCGCGGCCGTCGTTCCGGTAGAGCACGTTGGTCAGCCCGGTGAAGTTGAGCGGATGGCAGTACACGCGAAGGCGCCGCGCCGGGTCGCCGCAGAACGGGCTCATCGTCCGCGACACCTCGAGATAGTTGGCCACGAACAGGTCGAGATCGCCGTCCCGGTCGACGTCGAGGAACGCGCAGCTCGTGCTCCATCGGTCCAGGCCGACGCCGGCCGCGCGGGTGACGTCGGTGAACGCACCGCCCCCGTCGTTGTGGTAGAGCGTGTTCGGGCCGAACGCCGTCACGTACAGGTCGGCCCGTCCGTCGCTGTCGACGTCGCCCGCGCACGCGCCCATGCCGTACCCGCGGTGGCGGATGCCGGAGCCCGCCGTGACGTCGCGGAAGGTGCCGTCTCGCTGGTTGCGATAGAGGCGGTGACGCGCCCGCGCGGCAGCCGCCGGGTCGGCAAGCGCGCCGCCGTCGACGACGAACAGATCCAGGAAATCGTCGCCGTCCATGTCGAACAGCACCGCACCGGACCCCATCGTCTCGGGCAGGAACTTCTGCGCGCTCGCGCCGTCGACGTGGGTGAACGACACGCCCGCTGCCTTCGCGACGTCGACGAACGACACGCCGCTCACGCGCGTCAGCAGCCAGCCGGCAACGGCGA
>CAWULT010000117.1:0-14496 GCA_963923455.1 uncultured bacterium | reverse complement strand
CCGCCCGCCGCCTCGACCGCCGCCCCGCCGGCCGTCATGCGCCCCGCCCGCCTCTCACCGGGTCCATCCTCGATCCATCATCCACGCTCACCACGCCTTGCGCAGGTACTTGCGCCAGCGGGCGGCGGCCTTGCCGCCGCGCTTGGCGGCGTGGCGGGCCGCCGACCCGGCGCGCTTGCGCAGCCGCGGCAGCCAGCCGGGATCGGCCGCCCGATCGACGACGAGCGCCGGCAGTCCGGCCGCGAGGAGCAGTGGCCGCACCAGGAACCGCCACGCGGGCGGCGCCTCTGGCGCCGGCGCCGGCCGCGCGGCGAGCTCCAGCACCGCGTCGACGAAGATCGGCGTGGCCGGCCGCTCGACGCCGTGCGGGCGGATGAACGCGGCGACGAAGCGCTCCGTCTCGGCCCGCGTGGTCGCGGGGTCGCGCAGGACGGCGCCGAGCTGCGCCACGTGCGCCTCGAGCGTCGCGGCGATCCGCAGGAAGCCGCCGTTCTCGGGCAGCAGGTGCCGGAAATGAATCGTGCCCTCCTGCGAGCCGGCGAACTCCGGTGCCAGCATGGAGCACACGGGGCGCCCGACGATGGCGGCCTCGATCATCGCGCTGGTGTTGATGCCGACCACGGCCGCGCAGTGGCTGAGCGAGTCGAAGAAGTCGTTGCGGCTCTCGGGGTCCACGGGGTTGTAGCCCTGGCGCGGGTAGACCGCGACGCCCGGCAGATCCGCCACCGGGTCGTCACCCCACCGGTGGAAGTTGTACGGATGGGGCCGCACCAGGACGTTGACCGCGCGCAGTTCCGGATATGGGCTCTCGCGCAGGGCCTCGATCCACCGGCGCACGAAGGCCACCTCCGCGCTCGACTCGGAGATGAAGCTCGACGACCCGGTGAACAGCACGAACGGCCCGGTGTCGGGCAGGCCCGCGTGGCGGCAGAACGCCTCGCGGTCGCGCGTGACCCGGCGCGTGAACCACTTGTCGAAGAGCTGCGCGCCGGTCGCCCGGACCTTGGCCTCCGGGATGTAGTGGTACTCGCGCGCCTCGCGGCGCTGCGCCTCGTTCCACACCAGCACGAGGTCGGGCTCGACGCGCAGCAGGCCCTTGTTCGTCAGGTTGTCCCAGCTGGCCACGCACACCGCCGTCCGGATGCCGCGTGCGCGGGCCGCCATGATCCAGTCGACCTGTTCCGAGGCGGCGGCCACGAGCGGCGACACGAGCAACACGTCGGGCGCCTGGGCCGAGAGGAAGTCGGCGATGGGACGGCAGACCGGGATCGCGCGCTCGGCCGCCATCAGCGCCCGTTCGATGCGGCCGACGGTGGCCGCGCTCAGCGTCCGGATCGCGTCGAGGCCGTGATACGCGCGCGGCAGCACCTTCCGCTTGATCCGCGCCCGCAGCGTCGGGGCGCCGGCGAAGGTCGGGTGCAGGAACCGGACGAAGTCCATCGTCGCGCGCAGGGTGTGCGCCACCTCGCTCCACAGGCCGGTGCGCTCGGGCACGAGGCCGAGCACCCGCACCCGGTCGCCGTAGGCGGCCTGCAGTCCCGCGAGGCCGATCGGCTTCTTGGCGCTCTGGTTGTTGACGGCGATCGCCACCTGATGTCCGCGCGCCGCCAACTCCTCGATCACCGAGTCGTAGAAGCGCAGGTACTCGGGCGAGTCCATCAGAAAGAGCGCCTTCACCGCCGTCACCGCTTGACCAGGATCAGCTGCTCGGTGCGCAGGTCCCACACCTGGAAGGCGTCGGTCTGGTCCACGAACTCGGACAGCGCCGCGCGGACGCCGGGACACTTCGGCGACGCGTAGTCGTCGAGGACGAAGACGCCGCCGGGCACCATCCGGGGCGCGAAGTACTCCAGGCAGGCCTTGGTCGGCCCGTACAGGTCGGTGTCGACGTGCACGAACCGATAGCTGGCCTCGGCCAGTCCTGGCATCGAGGTACGTACGTCGCCCTTGTAGAGCCGGATCTCCTTGAAAGGGGACAGGTACGCGCTGACGTCGTCGTAGCTCGTCTTGGCGAACTTTCCGGCCGTCTGGAACTCGTCCTGCTCGGAAATGGCACTGGCCGGGTGCCCTTCGAACGTATCGAACACGTGGAACGGCACCTCCGCGCCAGCCAGCCCGACGAACGACGCGGCGATGAAGTACGCGGACCCCCCCTGGTAGGTGCCGATCTCCGCGGCCACGCCTGGCAGCTTCGCCACGTTCTGGACGACCTGCCAGAACACGTACAGCCGGTCGTAGCCCAGCAGGGTTCGACCGGTCTCGACGACCGCGTCCGCCAGTTCGAAGAACTCCGGGCTCGGACGGTACCGGTGCGCATGCCAGGTCTTCCGGTACTTCTCCATCGAGCGGTGAATCCAGAGCTCGGGGTCGCGGGGCGGCCCCGCTTTCCGCTTCTTCTTCTCGGGGCTCTCCGACGGCGCTCCGTCCGCGGCGCCGTCCGCCGATGCGTCGTGCTCACTCATCTCAACCCTCCCACGCGGCGAGAAGCGCCGCGACCCTCGATGTCTCGTGGTGCCCTTGCCCGCGCGGGGCCCTCACGCACGGCCCGACCCTCCGGGGACGAGCCCGGCGGCCACCACCGCGCGCAGGCCCGCCTGCAGCAGCCGCGTGCCGGCCGTGGGCGCGACGGCGGGCACGCGCAGCCGGGCGGCGCCCTCGATGGCCTCGACCACGCGCGGTGTCGCGGGCTCGTCGAGCCCGTGCGGGCGGACGAACAGCTGGATGAACCCGCGGATGCGCTCGCGGTCCTGCCCGGCGGACGCGAACGATGCCGCCAGTTGTGCGACGTGCTCGTCGAGATCGTCGGCCATGCGCAGCAGCCCCTCTCGGCGCAAGTGCCGGAAGTGCAGCGTGCCCTCCTGCGTACCCGAGAGCTCCGGCACGCGGATCGAGAACACCAGGCGCCCGACGATGCCCGACTCGATGAGCGCGCTCGTGTTGACGCCGACGACGGCGTGCGCATGGAACATCGAGTCGTAGTACTCGCGCCGCGCGTCGAGCCCGACCGGGTTGGCGCCGGCGCGCGGCCAGATGGCGACGTCGCCGAAGGCCGACAGGTCGACGTCGCTCCACTGCGCGGCGTTCTGCGGATGCGGCCGCACCAGCAGGCCCGCCGTCCGGAGCTGCAGGTCGGCCGCGCGCCGGACCGCCTCGGCCCACCGGCGGACCACGTCGACCTCGTAGGGCGCGATGAACGGCGACGAGCAGAGATACAGCAGGTAGGGCCGGTCGGCCGGCAGGCCCGTCCGGGCGCAGAACGCCTCGCGCGTGGTCGAGGGCTCGGTCGCGAACCAGTGATCGTAGGCCTGCGCCCCGGTCACCACGACGGCCTCCGGCCGCGCGCCGTGGAGTTCCACCGCTTCCGTGCGCTGCAACTCGTTCCAGACGACGATGCGGTCCGGCAGCTCGTGAATCAGGCCCTTGGTGGTCAGGTGGTCCCAGCTGCCCACGCCGAGCACGCTCGGCACGCCGCGCCGGCGGGCGGCACGCACGTAGTCGACCTGCCGCGACCCGAAGTACAGGAGCGGCGTCACGAGCACCACGTCGGGCCGGTAGCGATCGAAGACCGCCTCGACCTCGGGCCGCACCGGAATTGCGCGCTCGACGGCGCGGAAGGTCGCGCGCAGCGCGCCGATGCCCGCCCGGGACCGGATCAGCGGGAGCTCGCTCAGCCGGACGGCCGCCGCCGGCGCCTGGGAGCGGCCGCGGGCCCGCAGGTCGGGCGACTCGTCGAAGGTCGGTGTCAGGTAGCGGTAGTAGTTCAGCCCCTCGCGGACCACGGTCGACACCGCGTGCCAGCGGTCGCCCTTGGGCGCGGCCACCGTCTCCTGCGTGAACGCCTCGGGCGCCCCGGCCTGGAGGCGCGCGAGGATCGGCGCGCCGTCGGTGACGGCGCCCGGCCTGGACTTGCGGTCCGTCACCAGGTGCACGGTGTGGCCGCGCGACGCCAGCAGCGCCAGCGTCGACTCGAAGTTCCTGAGGAAGCCGTCGTGCGTGACGGCGAAGAGGATTCGCATCAGATCAGGCCCGTGCCTTCCGCGGCAGCTTCAACGACTTGAACCGGCGCGCCCGCTCGAGCGTGACCGGCGCCCAGCCGCCCGACGCGGCCATCGCCAGCCGGTCCATGCGGTCCACCGGCAGGCGCTCGCTGTGGAACGTCAGCGCAGGGGTGCCGCAGAAGGCGGACAGGATCGCCAGGTCGCCGTGCCCGCCCGCGAAGGCGTCGGCGCGCGCGAGGGCGCGGGCCTGCAGCGCGCGCGGATCGCCGCCCCACGGCAGCGCGTCGAGGCGATGGACCCGCGGGGAGGCCGGCAGGACGGCGCCGTCGGGCACCGGCCAGTCGACGATGACGACGTCGCGGTCGGCCGCCGCGTGGGTGACGAGGTCGAGCAGCATCGCGGCGTTCTCCTCGTCGCGCGGCAGCGCCTCGGTGAACGCCAGGCTGAGCGCGACGAACGCGCGCGGCAGCCCGTCCACCGGGTCGCCGGCGTAGGCACCCGGCCGGTACCGCAGGAGATCGGCCAGCTGGGCGTTCGCCCGGTCCTTGTGCAGGCGGCCCAGCACGCGGAACAGCAGCGACGGATGCAGCACCTGGTGATCGGAGAGCTCGAAGGCCCGGACGGCGCGCTCGATGATCTCGGCGTCGAACGGCGACATCACGGCCTGCTTCGGATCCTGTTCGCCCTGCGGCACGGTGCGGTGCCGCCAGTGCTCGAGCTCCGGCGGCGAGAACAGGGTCGCGATGTCGAGGGATCGCAGCCCGAGGCCTTCGTACCACTTGAGCGCCTCGCCCGTCGACAGCACGATCAGCCGCTCCGGCGGCAGGCCGTAGGTGGCGGCGATCCACCGGACGAACGGAATCCAGTACAGCAGCTCGTTGCCCGTCGTGTCGCCCCACGGCCCGACGAACACCGGCGCGGTGCCCTGCTGAATCTCCTCCAGCGCCGTGCGCACCGGCCGCAGCGACATCGACGTGGCGACGACCGTCGAGTCGGCCACGGCGGTCGACACCGTGCGCCGGCGGCTCAACCAGGTGCGGAGCAGGGCGGCGGCCGGCCGGTGCCAGAACGGCGCCGGCGCCGCGGGCCGCTTCGGCACCGCCACCGCGTCGGCGATCGCGCGCGCGAGCCGCGGCGACACCGGCTCGCCGATGCCGTGCGGGCGCAGGAACCGCCCCGCGAACGCGCGACTGCGCGGCGACACCTGCGGCGCCTCGCGCAGCACCGCCGACAGCTGCGCCTGATGCTCTTCGAGGCTGCGCGCGATGGTGGCCAGGCCGCCGTAGGCCTCCACCAGGTAGTGAAAGTGCATCGTGCCGACCTGCCCCTCGTCGAACCCCGGAATCACGAGGGTGTGCACCGGGCGGCCGACGATGGCCGCCTCGAGCATCGCGCTCGTGTTGAGGCCGATGGCCGCGTGGGCGTGCCAGATCGAGTCGTACAGCTCCTGGTCGGCGTTGCGGCTCGCGTTGAGCGACACGCCGACGCCACCGAGGTCCGAGTAGTCGGCCGAGACGTACGAGTTGCGGAGGGCCGGGTGCGGGCGCAGCAGGATGTTCGCCCCGCGCAGCACCGGATCCGACGACGCACGGATCGACTCGGCCCAGCGCCGGATCAGTTCCATCTCGTTCGGTCCGGTCAGCTGCGACGACCCCAGGTAGAGCAGCAGGGGCCTGGACGGGTCGAGGCCGTACTCGGCGCAGAACGCCTCCCGCGACGTCGACGGCGTGCGGGTGAAGAAGTCGTCGAACCGCGCGGCGCCGGTCACGACCACCTGCTCCGGCCGGCACCCGTGCAGGTCGATCGCCTCGCGCTGCTGCACGTCGTTCCAGACGATCACCCGGTCGGGCTGCTCGCGGATGAGCCCCTTGTTGGTGAGGTTGTCCCAGCTGAACGGGATGAACACCACCGGGATGCCGAGCTTGTTGGCGACCTTGACGTAGTCGGTCTGGTACGACTCGAAGGTGACGAGCGGCGTGACGACGATCAGGTCGGGGCGCTCCTCGCGGACGAACGCCTCGAAGCCGGGGTCGGTCGGGATGAGCGCCTCGGCCAGGGCCAGCGCGCGCGAGACGGCCTGCCAGTGCCGCTTGACCCACGGGTGCCGCTCGCAGAAGAGCACGAACTCGGTCGGCGCGATCTCATAGGCGCGCCGGACGAGCCGCGTCGCCTGCCCGTAGCGGGGGTCGAAGTAGCGCACGTAGTCCCGCGCGCCCCGCAGCAGGTCGACGAAGTCCTTCCAGGCGTCGACGCGCTGCGTCGGGTTCACGCGCCCAGTGATCCGGGGGTGCTGCACCGTCCTGGGCAGCTCGAACGCGCCCTTGCGCAGCCGCCCGGTGAGGCGGATCTCGTGCCCCTCGTCCGCGAGCGTGGTCAGGGCGTCGTGGAAGTTGCGGATCCGGCTCGTCGCGCCGATCAGAAACAGAATCTTCATCGAGCCATCCCTGCCGCGGACTCCTGCGCCTGCCCGGACACGCCGCCCAGCCACCGGCGGCCGATCGCCGTCCGTCCCAGCCACACCCGCCAGGCCGCGTCGTGCCGCGTCACCTCCCGCCAGATCGAGCAGCCGAGTTGCCACGCCGCGAACCTGGCGCCGGTGAGCCGGCCGGCGGCCGGCCGGCCGCGGCCGCGCACGGCGAAGTCCCAGAACAGCACGGCGCAGTGCTGGACGTTGGCCGGCAGGTACAGGTAGAGCGGGGCACGGCCGGCGAAGAACATCCGCCGCTGCCGATCGAAGCTGAACACGCCGGCCACCTCGCGGTACCACAGCACCTGCGGCACGTGGACGAACTCGCCCAGCAGGCACAGCGCCAGCAGCACCTGGCGGTCGGGCATCAGCACCGGGCGGAACACGCCGGCCTGCGCCAGCGCGCGGGCCCGGAACAGCCCGTAGATGCAGTTGCCGGCCGTCATCTCGCTCGTCGCGAGCCGCAACCGCGCGAACGGGCTGCCCACGCCGGCCGTGCCGAACAGGCGCGTCACGGCGCGCCGCTCGTCCGGGAACACGCGCTGCATCTGCGGATAGGCCATCACCGCCTCGGGCCGGCGGTCGAGCGCGTCGACCAGCACCTCGAGCCAGCGTGGATGCCAGCTGTCATGGTCGCTGACCCAGGCGAAGAACTCGGCGTCCGGGAAGCGCGCGCGCCCGCGGTCGAAGGCCTTGCGCCAGTTGCCGACCATGCCGAGCCGGGACGGATTGGCCTCGTAGACGATGCGCGGATCAGCAGCCGCGTAGCGGTCGACGATCGCCCGCACCTCGGGCGACGGCTGGTCGTCGACGATCACGAGCGCGAAGTCGCCGCGCGTCTGCGTCAGCAGCGACTCGAGCACCTGCGGCAGCGCCTCGGGCCGGCCATACGCCGGCATGCCGAACACGATCCTCGGCGGCGCGCTCATGCGACGATTCGCCTCCAGCCGACGACGTGCCGATCGGGCGGGTCGGCGGGCGTTCCGTCCTCGTCCAGCCGCTTGCGGTCGCGCCGCGGCGGAATCGGGTGCGCCCAGAACCCGGGCTCGATCCGTTCGGCGAGCCGCGCGTCGTCGTCCCCGCCGAGCGTGTACAGGAAGCGCGACCCCAGGTCGTACGCACGCCGCACGTAGAACGCGGCCCGTGCCTCGCCCAGCTCGGCGAGCACGCCGAGGTCGACCGTCAGGTCGAGCCGGGGCAGCGTCAGCGCACCCACCGCCGACTCGGGCACGAACACGAAGTCGGCTGCGTCCCACCCGGCCTCCATCCGTCCGCCGTCGGCCTCCTCGAAGCGGCACCGCGCGTCGGGGAAAAGGGTCGTCAGGTAGGTGGCCGACACCAGCAGCAGGAGGGGCGGTCCGCTGATCACGTACGTCACGTCGGGGCACAGCGTCCGGAACTGGTAGGCGAAGCCGCCCCAGCCGCCCCCGATCTCCCAGACGACCCGTCGTCCGGCGCCCGCTCGGAAGTCCTGGATGACCGCCCCGTCCTCGAGCGCCACCATCGCCGAGAAGAATCGCACCGTGTCCCTGTTGAACAGCTGCCCCTGCTCCGCGAACCCGAATCCACCGAGGTCCGGGGGCTCGTAGACGAACAGGCCGGACCCGGCCTGCTTGCGCAGCAGCGCCACGTCGCGCTTCAGCCGCTGCATCGGTTCGGTGTCGCGCGACAGGTACTCGTCGGGCGCGCTCAGACCGATCGGCGCCGCCTGTCGTCGCAGCGTGGCGATCATCTCGGGCGTCGCCGCCCAGAGCGGCGCCAGGGCCTCGAGCCGCGGGCAGCCGGCGCCATCGCCGTCGCCGGCCGCCGGGCGGAGCCGCACGGCCCAGTCACGGATGCGCCGGTAGTTCTCGCAGGCCCGGGCCTCGAGCGCGGCCCTCGCCCGGGACGCCGCCTCACGGCGCGCGGCGTCGGCGCGCTTCCGCTCGTCGCGCGCCTCGGCCGCCACACGGCGCGCATCCCCGCGCGACGCCCGCTGGTGCGCCACCTCGGCCTGCCGGCGCTCCCGCAGCTTCTCCTGCCACGCGAGCCGCTCCTGACGCCCGCGGTCGCTGTCGGCGCGGCGGCGCACGATCGGCCGCAGCGCCAGCCGGACGACCGGCCCCCACCAGGGGCCCCGGTCCGGGCGCGCGCGGCCCTGGGCGCCCAACCGCTCGAGCGCGTCGACGAGGGCCGGCGTGGCCGGCACCTCGCGGCCGTGGGGCCGGACGAACGACTCGACGAACCGGCGGCAGCGCTCGGCGTCGCCACCGCCGGTGACCGCCGCCTCCAGGTGCGCCGCGTGCTCCGCGAAGTCGGCCGCGACGAGCAGCGTCTGCCGCAGGTGCTGGAAATGGAGGGTGCCCTCCTGCGTCGCCGCGAACTCCGGCGCGAGGATCGTGTAGACGGCGCGGCCGACGATGGCGCTCTCGATCTGCGCGCTGGTGTTGATGCCGGTCACGGCGGCGGCGTGGTGAATCGAGTCGAAGTACTCGGCGCGCGATGCGGCGCTCATCGGATTGGCGCCGCCGCGCGGCCAGACCACCACCTGATCGAGCTCGAGCGCCACGCCGTCCCACTGGTCCGTGTTCTGCGGGTGGGGGCGCACCAGCACGCCGCAGTCGCGGAGCACGGGCGAGAGGCGCCGCAGCTCGGTCACCCACTTCCGCACGAACGCCACTTCGGCGGGGGCGATGAACTTGGACGAGCACAGGTAGAGCAGGTAGGGCCGATCGCCGCGCAGCCCCACCAGCCGGCAGAAGGCCTCCCGGTCGAGACTGGGCTTCCACGTGAACCAGTGGTCGTAGGCGGCGGCGCCCGTCACGACGACCCGCCCCGCCGGCACGCCGTGCAGCGTGATGGCCTCCTGGCGCATGGCGTCGTTCCAGACGGTCACGACGTCCAGCGGGTCGTGGATCAGGCCCTTGTTGGTCAGGTTGTCCCAGCTGTAGACGCAGAGGCCGGTGCGCACGCCGCGCGCGCGCGCCGACCGCAGGTACTCCGCCTGCGGCGAGCCGGGCTCGACCAGCGGCGTCACGAGCAGGAGGTCCGGGTCGGCCCCGGCCACGCACGCGTCGATGTCGGGGTTGGTCGGCATCGCGCGATCGGCCAGCCGCAGCACCCGCGTCAGCCACCGGCGCCCGCGCGGCGAGGCCAGCCGCGGGTGCTTCAGCCACTCGAGCACGAACGGGGGCGCGCCCTTCTCCGCCCGGGCCCTGAGCTTCGGTGCATCGGCGTACTCGGATCCGAGGTAACGCAGGAAGTCGACGGCGCGCCGCAGGTCGCGACCGAGCCACGACCACGACGAGAACGGCACGGGCGGCGGCACGCTCCACGTGATGCCGTCGTGCTCGGCGCACAGCCGCGCGATCAGGTCGTTCGACTCGGGCAGGTGGCGCTCGGCCAGCACGTGGACGCGATGGCCCCGCGAGGCGAGCGTCCGCAGCGTCGACTCGAAGTTGCGCACGTAAATCGTGCTGCGCATCACGAACAGCACGTTCACCGCGTCAGCACCTCCGCCGGCCGCGCCTCGCCGGACGCCCCGCGCACGAAGAGCCCGTACCACACGAGGTACTCCCCGGCGCGGTTCTGCACGTGCACCTTCGCGTGCAGCCCCAGGCCGTGCCGCGCGAGCACCGCGGACACGGCCTCCGACATCGAGGTGCTGACCTCGATCAGCACCGTCCGCAGCGCCGGCGACGACAGCGTCCGCGACGCGCCCTCCAGCACGGCCAGTTCGCCGCCGTCGACGTCGAGCTTGACGTGGTTGGGCAGCGGCAACCCGACCAGCTGGACCAGGTCGTCCAGCCGGAAGGTCATCACCGGCTGGCGGAACAGCACCGGCCCCTCGTCCACGGCCGGGTCGTCACCGAGCGAGTGCCGCGCGCTGCCCGGCTCGAGCGAGCGCAGGTTGAAGACGGCCAGGCCGGTGCGGTCCGAGAGCGCGACCGGGATCGGCGTGACGGCGTCCTCGACGTGGTTGAGCACCATGCCGGCCCCGAGCGACGCGATGTTCGCGTAACTCGGGTCGAAGGCGAACACCCGCGCACCGCCGCCGGGCTTCTTCGCGGCGATGAGCGAGTAGACGCCGATGTTCGCGCCGATGTCGAACAGCACGTCGCCGGCGCCCACGTGCTCGCGCAGCCACTCCACGGTGAAGGGCTCCTTCGCGCACGCGCGCAGCCGCATCCGCTCGGCCTTCGACGTGATCCGCAGGAACACGTCGGCGTCCGGGAAGTCGAGTCGCTCGGGCTTCGTGTGCTCGAACACCGAGTGCAACAGCTCCCCCGGGGTGTCGTCGAGCGTGGCGCGGCCGAAGTAGACGCGCTGCCGGTAGTCCATCGCGCGATAGGCACGCGCCAGGTCCTTCCAGTTACGGATCGCGCGCCGGGCCGCCGGGGCACCGGCGGCCTCGGCCTCCGGCGCGGGCTGGTCCGCGGGCGCCGCGGCCGGCGGCGCCTTGCGGCGACTCGCGGCCGACCGGGCGAGGCGCCCCTCGGCCTTGCGGACCGCCTCGAGCTGCAGCTTCGCCCCGGCCCGCGCCAGCGAGCGACGCAGCAGCGGCGCCAGCAGCGGCGGCGGCTCGGGAGCCGGGGCCGGGCCCTGCGCCAGCGACTCGAGCGCATCGACCAGCCTCGGCGTCGCGGGCACGTCGCGTCCGAAGGGCCGGACGAACGCGTCGACGAACCGGGCCCCCCGTCCCTGGTCCTCTCCGGGCGCGGCGAGCGCCTCGTCGAGCTGCCGGACGTGCACGTCGAGGTCGGGCGCCACCTGAACCAGCCCCCCGTTGGCCGACCGCAGGTGCTCGAAGTGCAGGGTGCCTTCCTGTGTCTCCCTGAACTCGGGCGCCGTCACGGTGAACACGGGGCGCCCGATGATCGCGCTCTCGATCTCGGCCGTCGTGTTGATGCCGACGACCGCCGCCGCGTGGTGAATCGAGTCGAAGTAGTCGGCGCGGCTCTGGTCGTCGGCCGGGGCGCGCCCGGCCGGCGGCCACACGGTCACCCCGTCGAGCCCCGCCAGGTCGGCCTGCGCCCACTGGTCCGCGTTCTGCGGATGAGGACGGATCAGCACGCCCGCCTGCCGCAACCGCGCGGACCCGGACTCGCGAATCCGCTCGATCCACTGGCGGACGAAGGGCACCTCCTGGGGCGCGATGAACCGCGACGAGCAGACGTAGAGGAGGTACGGGTCGTTCGGGGACAGCCCCACCTGGGCGCAGAACTCCCGGCGCGTCGTCGACGGCTGCCACGTGAACCAGTGGTCGAACGGCTGCGCGCCGGTCACGACGACCGAAGACGGCGGCACGCCGTGCAGCGCCACGGCCTCCGCCTTCATCGCCTCGTTCCAGACCATCACCCGGTCCACCGGGCCGTGGATCAGGCCCTTGTTCGTCAGGTTGTCCCAGCTCGCCACGCACAGCGCGGTCCGCAGCCCGAGCCGGCGGGCGCTGCGCAGCACCTCGGCCTGCGGCGCACCGGGCTCGATGAGCGGCGTGACCGCGATCACGTCGGGCTTGTGCGCCTGCAGGTACGCGTCGATCCGCGAGTCGGTCGGGACGGCGCGATGCCGCAACCCGAGCCAGGACGCCAGGCGCCGTCGCGCGCCCGCGCTCCGGTACCGCGGCTGGGCGACGCGTTCGACGAACGCCTTCGACGCCTCGCGCGCGGCGCGGGCCGCCAGCTTCGGGGCGTGCCGGTACTCCGGGGCCAGATAGCGCAGGTAGTCGAGGTTCAGCCGCAGTTCGCGCGCCGCGTACCCGAACGCGTCGTCCCGCACCGGAATGACGCCGCGCGAGAAGGTCGGATACTCCCGCTCGAGCTGGCCGGCCACGTCGGCGGCGTCGAGCAACGCGTGCGGCCCGGCGATCTGGAACGCGAGGTGCACGGTGTGGCCCCGTCCGGCGAGCAGCCGGAGCGTGGACTCGAAGTTCCGCACGTACCCCGAGTGCCGCATGACGAACAGAATCTTCATCTGAGCTAGTCGCCTTCCGGTGAGGGATCCGCGGCCCGGAGGCCGAGCGCACGGCGCCAGCCGGACTTCGGCAGCACGAGCTGCCGAACCACGGCGTTGGCCAGCTGGATCGCCGCGTACCACGCACCCGCGAGCCGGCCGAACGCCGGACGGCCGCGCCCGCGGATCGCGAAGTCCCAGGTCAGCACGCCCCAGTGCTGCAGGTGGGACGGCAGGTACACGTAGAACGGCGCCCCCTGGGGGAAGAAGACGCTGCGCTGCCGATCGATGTCGAACCCCCGCAGGATCTCGCGGTACCAGAGCACTTCCGGCACCTGGCGGACCTGGCCGAACAGCGACAGCGCGAGCAGCACCTGGCGGTCCGGCGTCACCACCGCGCGGAAGACGCCGGCGGCCGCCAGCGCCTCCGCGCGCACCAGGCCGTAGATCATGTTGCCGGCCAGCATGAACCGCGACGAGCGGCGCATCCGTTCGGCCCGGCTCGTGACACCGGCCGTCTCGAATTCCTTCCGCGCGATCTCCGATCGATGCGGGAGCATCCGCAGGTTCTCCGGGTAGGCCAGCACGACGCCGGGCTCGGCGTCGAGCACGGCCACCAGTTCCTCGAGCCACCGCGCGTGCCAGAGGTCGTGATCCGACACCCAGGCGAAGTACGGCGCCGAGGGATAGAGCGCCCGTGCCCGCTCGAAGACCTTGCGCCAGTTGGCGACCATCCCGAGCCGCGTCGTGTTGGCCTCGTAGTGGAGGCGCGGAAAGATCGACCGGTACCGGTCCACCACCGCGGCCACCTCCGGCGACGGCAGGTCGTCGACGATCACCAGGGCGAAGTCGAGGCACGTCTGCGAGAACAGCGACTCGAGCGTGCGCGGCAGCGTCTCGGGCCGGTTGTAGGCCGGCATGCCCAGCACGACGCGCGGCGAGGTCGTCACGCCAGCAGCCGCCGCCACGACAGCCGGTACGTCCGGTCCACGGCGCCCCGCCGCGCCGGCCCGAGCGCGAGACGCTTGGCCAGCCCCGCCGCGGTGGAAACGGGATGCCGCCAGTACCACCGGTCCAGGACGGGCTCCACCGCCGTCGCCTGGGCCGGGTCCGGCTGGCCGGGCGCGCAGACGGAGAACACGTACCGGCACTCCAGTTCGTGGGCCCGGCGCACGTGGGCGTCGGCGCGGGCGGGCGTCATCTGATCCAGGGCGCCCAGGTCGAGCGTCAGCAGCAGGCCGGGCGGCGCCAGCGCCGGCACGGCCGACTCGGGCGCGAACGCGAAGTCCACCTCGTCCCACGCGTGCCAGAACGCGTCCGGGCGCGCCGGTTCCCAGACGCGCAGCCGCGCGTCCGGGAACAGCGTGCCGAGATACACGGACGAGACGAGCAGCAGCTCGGCGGGGCCGGTCATCAGGTAGGCGGCCTGCGGGCACGCCGAGTGGAACTGGAACGCCAGGCCGCCCCAGTTGCCCGCCACCTCCCAGATCGTCCGCCGTGGCTGGCGGCGGCAGTCCTCGAGCAGGGCCGCGTCCTGCAGCAGCGACAGCACCCGGAAGTAGCGGAGCGTGTCCTCGTTGTAGCGCTTGCCGAGGCTGGCGAAACCGAAGCCGCCGAGCACCGGCGGCTCGTCCTGCAGCAGGGACGCATCCCCCTTGTCCAGCAGGCGTTCGAGATCCTTGTCGAGCTGCGCCTGCAGCAGCGCCGCCCGCTCGCCCTTGTACTGCGACCGGCGCACGCCGCTGACCACCTTGCCGCACTCGCGCAGGTCCGCGATCGACTCGGGCGTGGCGTCCCAGTACGGCGCCAGGCCGTCCCGCAGCCGCTGCTCGCGGTCGCTCCACTCGACGTCCCGGTCGGCCTCGCGCAGCGGCCGCAGGCGGTCCCGCAGGTCGAGATACCTCGCCCAGGCCGTCGCGGCCAGACGCGCCGCGTCCTTCTTGCCGACGGCCGGCGCGGCCGCGGCGGCACGCGGGATCCCCGTGGGATCAGCGTGTGACACCCTGCACCTCGCCGCCGGCCACGAGCGCGGCCACCGAGGCGGCCTCGCGCGCGAACAGCCCGTACCACACGGCGTACTCCCCCGCCTTGTTTCGAACG
>CAWULT010000116.1:0-14524 GCA_963923455.1 uncultured bacterium | reverse complement strand
AGGCCACACCACCAGGCGCATCGGGGGCCCCGCGCATGGGTGTCGGGCCGGCTGCTTCCGTGGAATGGTCGACCGCCAGGCATCGGGTCGCGGCCGCGCCGCGGCGTCAATTGTACGTCGAAGGCGCGCCGCTACAGCGCGGCGATGCGCGCTTGCCGCTTCTGCTGTTCGAGCAGGATCGACAACTGCAGGCGCCGCTCGTTGGCCGCCTTCCGCGCAGCGGCCCTCGCCTCCTCGGTCGGCGCCTCGGCGACGGCCCGTTCGAGGCGGGCCACGTCGTTCAGCAGCTCCACCTCCTGCGGCAGGCAGTTGGCGCTCTTCAGGATCGAATAGCCCATCCGGAGGTGCGCCGGCAGCGCGAAGTACGACTCCAGGTCCAGCGGCTGGCCCGCGTTGGCGAGGTCGTCGAACGCCCCCTCCGCCATCGCTTCGCGGATGCGGTTCTCGGCGAGGCGCTCGAACGACATCAGAGATTCTCCTGGATGAACCGCGGGCTGAGGTGCACGTCGAGCTGCACCAGCGGCTCGTCGCTGATGCAGGTGAATTCGTGGACCTCGCCGGCCTTGATCACGAAGATGTCGCCGGCCCGGCCCTCGAACTCCAGCCCGTCGACCTTCCACCGGCCGCGTCCGTGCTGGACGAACTGGATCTCGTCGTAGGGATGGCGATGCGGACCGGGACCGGAACCCTTCCGTCCGTTGAACAGGAACACGGAGACGTTCGTGCCGCCCTGCTCGGCGCCGACGAACTGAAACGAGCTTCCGCTGCACGGCAGTTCCTCCTGGCGGATGCGGTGCATGCCCCCTCCGGTGCCGCTGCGCGGCGGCGGTCCGATCCCAGCGTCTCACCGGTCACGACGGCAGGTCAATGCCTCACTCCGCGGGGGCATGCGCGGTCTGAATCGCGGCATCCCCAGCTTGGGTAGTCCTCACGTCGACCGATTGCGGCAGCACCTCGATCCCTGATACAAGTCGCGCACCGGGAGGGGCGATGGACTCACGCGTGACCCGCGGCACACTGGCGGCAGGCCGGTCGGCCGCGGCCCTGCTGCTCGTGCTGGCCGTCTGGGCCGCACCGGCGGTCGTGGCACAGCAACAGCCGGCGAACGGCACGAGGCCGCTGGCCGTCGTCGAGCTGCGGAAGGACGTCTACGTCATCGGCGGCGCGGGCGGGAACGTCCTCGTCCAGATCGGGCCGGCGGGCGTGATTCTCGTGGACTCGGGCACCACCGACGCCGCCGATCGCGTGCTGGCCGAGATCAGGCGGCTGACCCCGCGGCCCATCCGCTACATCATCAACACCGGCATGGACGCCGACCACGTCGGGGGCAACGAGAAGCTTTCCAAGGCCGGCATGACCATCCTGGCTGGCGCACTCGCCGCGGGCGCGGGACTGGGTGACACCCTGGTCACCAACGCGGGCGCGGCCAGCGTACTGGCGCATGAGAACGTCCTGACGCGGATGTCGGCCCCCACGGGAGAGACGGCGCCCTTCCCCACGGCGCTCTGGCCCACCAAGACGTTCCAGTACCGGATGTACTCGATGTACCTGAACGGTGACGGGATCCAGGTCATCCACATGCCGAAGGCGCATACCGACGGCGATACCGTCGTCTACTTCCGCCGCAGCGACGTCATCGCCACGGGCGACCTGATCGACACGCGGCGCTTCCCGGTCATCGACGTGGCGCGCGGCGGCAGCGTGCAGGGGGAGATCGACGCGCTGAACCGCCTGATGGATCTGACCGTCTACAACCTGCCGCTGCAGTGGGAAGCGGATCGGACGCTGCTCGTGCCCGGCCACGGCCGCGTCTACGACAAGCTGGACCTGCTGGAGTATCGCGACGCCCTCACGGTGATCCGCGATCGCGTGCAGGCCCTGATCGACGACGGGAAGACCCTGGAGCAGGTCAAGGCCGCCAACCCGACGCTCGGCTATCGCAGCCAGTACGGCGCGGAGTCGGGCCCCTGGACGACGGACATGTTCGTCGAGGTGGTGTACCGCGAGCTGGCCGCCAGGAAGGGCGGTGCGCGATGAGCCGCCACGAAACCCGCACCGGCGCCCGCGCCGCCGTCCGCCGGCAGGGCGTGCGTGCCGGCGCCGCCGTGGCCGGCTTCGCGCTGGCACTCATGGCGCCGTCGGCGGCGCTGTACGCGCAGCGGGGCGCCCCGCAGCCGACGGCCACGGCGCAGGCCGCGGCGCCGGTCGACCTCACCGGCCAGTGGGTGTCGATGGTCACGCAGGACTGGCGGTGGCGGATGATCACGCCACCCAAGGGCGACTACCGCGGCATCCCCATGACCGCCGAGGCGTGGAAGGTGGCCGAGGCATGGGACCCGGCCCGGGACGAGAAGGCGGGCGAACAGTGCAAGTCGTACGGCGCCCCGGCGCTGATGAGCGTGCCGGGCCGCGTGCGCATCAGCTGGCAGGATGCCGAAACGCTGAAGGTCGAGACCGACGCAGGCACGCAGACGCGCCTGCTGCGCTTCAAGAGCCAGCCCGGCGCCCGACGCGCCCCGCGGAGCTGGCAGGGCGACTCGGCGGCCGAGTGGCAGGTCGCGCGCGGCAACGCGCCGCTGAACCTTCGCCCGGCCGAGCGGACGCCCGGCGTGCCGCCCCCGGCCATCGGCCGCGGCGGCACGCTGAAGGTCGTCACGACGAACCTGCGCGCGGGCTACCTGCGGAAGAACGGCGTGCCGTACAGCGAGGACACGGTGCTGACCGAGTACTGGGAAGTGTTGAAGCGCGACAACGGCGAGCAGTGGCTGACGATCACGACGCTCGTCGAGGATCCGAAGTACCTGCGCCAGACCCGCATGGTCGCGATTCCGTTCAAGAAGGAAGCCGGCGGCGCCGCGTGGGATCCGACGCCCTGCTCGGCGCGATGGTAGGCCAGCCATGACACGACATCTGCTGCTCCGCACCGCGGCCGCCGTGATGGCGGCGCTGGGCCTCCTGACGGCGGCGCCCGCGTCCGCGCAGGTCGAGCTGTCCGGGTACTGGTCGCGCGAGGGCGACACCGACAACGGCTACTCGCGCGAGCCGGTCGACCTGCTCGGCATTCCCGTGAGCGCCGACGGCCGGGCCAAGGCCCTCAGCTACGACATCGCGGCGCTCTCGGCCACCGAGCGGCAGTGCCAGATGTACCCGCCCTTCTACGCGTTGACCGGCCCGTTCGGCTTGCGGATCTCGAGCGTGCAGGACCCGATCACGCAGAAGCTGGTGGCCTGGACCATCGACGGCTGGATCGACCGCGACGTCACGACGATCTGGATGGACGGCCGGCCGCATCCGTCCGAGTACGCGCCCCACACGCACGGCGGCTTCACGACAGGTCGGTGGGAGGGCAACAGCCTGGTGGCGGTGACGACCCACGTCAAGATGGGCGACATCAAGCGCCACACCAGCTTCAACAGCGACCGTGCCACCATCACCTACCGCTTCACCCGGTACGGCGACCTGCTGACGGTCACCGGCATCCTGGAAGACCCGGTGTACCTGGCCGAGCCGTACGTGCTGACCGACATCTTCCGGTTGAGCACGGGCGGCCAGACGTTCCCGCTGACGGCGTGCGAGCCCATCGAGGAACTGCCGACCCTGCACGAGAACCCGGCGCTCGTGCCGCACTACCTGCCCGGCAGGAACCCGTGGGTGAACGAGCTGACGCAGAACCGCGGCATCCCGCTCGACGCCACGCTCGGCGGGCCGGCCACGATGTATCCGGAGTACCGCAAGGGGCTCAAGGACACCTACAAGCCGCCGGCCACCTGCAAGATCGACTGCGGGAACCCGCCGCCTGGGATTGCGCCGGCCGGCGGGCGCGGCGGGGCGCCCCCGCAATAGGTCAGCCTCGGCGCGATCCCGACCGCGACCAGTAGAGCCCGGCGCCGAGCAGCAGGATTGCACTCGACGCCCCGACGATCTTCATCACCGCGAGGGCCTTGTCGGGCTCGGCGTCACCCGGCACGCACGCCAGCAGGATGGCGAGTGCCGTCACGACGAACCCGACGACGGCCAGCAGCCGCGCCACGACCGGGCCGCCGGGCACGGGTACGGCGCCGGCCGGCAGCGGCTCACGCTGGAACCGGAACACCGCCGCGAACATGAACAGGAACGGCACGAAGTTGACGATGATGCTCATGCTCACGAGCGCTTCGTAGGCACCACGCACCGACGTGCCCGCCTGCCCGAGCCAGATGAACCCGACCGCGGCGACCGCCTGCACGATCAGCGCGACGTGCGGCGTGTGCCACCGCGGGTGCACGCGGCCGAAGGCAGGCGGCAGCAGCGCGTCGACGCCGGCCACGAACGGCAGCCGCGCCGTGGCGGCGAACCAGCCGGCCACGCCGCCGAAGGTGGCCACGGTCACGCAGAGCGCCAGGAACGGTACGAGCCACGGCGCGTCGACCTTGAGCGCGATGGCCTGCGTGGCCTGCATGAAGCCCTGCAGCCCGGTGACCTGCTCCCTGGGCAACGCCAGCAGGATGGCCGCCGTCCCCACCATGTAGAAGCCGGTGATGAGCCCCGTGGCCCACAGAATGGCGCGTGGCACCGTGCGCGCCGGTTCGGCGATCTCGTCGCCCATCGTCGAGGCGCCCTCGAGGCCACCGTACGCGAAGGCGATGGTCGAGAGAAAGACGAAGTCCTTGAGCGTCGTGCCCGGCAGGAACGACGACGGCGGAAACGCGGTCGCCGAGCCGTAGCGCCACCAGCAGTACCCGCCGGCCAGCGGCAGGAAGCTCACGGCGATCCAGATGGCCAGGCCGCCGGCGTTGGTGATCCACTTGCCGACGCCCAGCCCGAGGATGTTGAGGCCGGCGGCGAGCCCGATGCCGGCCAGCGCCACGCCGAAGAAGTAGCTGCTGCTGCCCGAGAGCGCCTGCTGCGTCTCCGGCCCGCCCATGAACAGCGCGTTGGCGGCGCCGAAGTACAGCAGGCTCGGGAAATAGGGCAGGTTCGCGGCCCAGTACGCCCATCCCGTGAGGAACCCGGCAAAGGGACCGAAGGCCGTCCGGCTCCACACGTAGATGCCGCCTTCCTCGGGATGCCTCGCCGACAGGTCCAGTACGGCGAAGGCGAGCGGCACGAAGAACGCGGCGGCGGCGAACACCCACAACGACAGGGCGCTCGGGCCCGCGCCGGCGGCGGCCGCGATCCAGCGCAGGCTGAAGGTCGTGGCGAAGTAGAACAGGGCGAGGTCGCGAACCCCGAGAACCCGGCGCAGGCCCGGCACGCTGGACACCCCTGACTGGGCCATGCGAATGCGGCGGAGCTTAGCACGCCGTGCTACTCTGCGCCGACGAGCCGGCGTGGCTCAGGAGGATCTCGATGACGCGTGCGCGAACCCTGACGGCAATCGTTCTGACGGGCCTGGCCGTGGCCGCCGTGGCTGCGCAACAGCAGGCGCCCGCGCCGCAGCGCCCGCGCATTCCGCCCACCGGCGCGATCGCGCACGTCCGCAACAACCTCTACGTGATCCCCGGGCAGGGCGGCAACACGACCGTCTTCGTCACGCAGGCGGGCGTCGTGCTCGTCGACACCAAGCTCGCCAACAACGGCGAGGCCATCCTGAAGCAGGTGCGTACTGTCACCGACAAGCCGGTGACGACGATCATCAACACGCACTCGCACCCGGACCACATCGGCAGCAACGACTACTTCCCCGCCGCGGTCGAGGTGGTCACGCACGAGAACACGAAGAAGTGGATGGCCGCCAACCCGCGGGTGGCGTCGAACCCTGTGGTGATGCCGGACCGGACGTTCACCGACAAGGCTTCGCTGGGCACGGGCCGGGATCGGATCGACCTCTACTGGTTCGGCGCCGGCCACACCGACGGCGACGCCTTCGTGGTCTTCCCGTCGGTACGCGCGATGGTCGCCGGCGACATCATGGCGTGGAAGATGGCGCCGCTCATCGACCCGAACGCGGGCGGCAGCGTCATTGCGCTGCCGGACACGCTCGAGAAGGCCGTCAAGGGCATCCCTGGTGTCGACACGGTCATCGAGGGCCACGGCGACGTCAACACGTGGGCCGGCTTCCGCGAGTACGCGGCGTTCAACCGGGCGCTCCTCGACGCCTCGAAGGCGGGCATGGGCGCGCAGACGGCCGACGCGGTGGCGGCCGGCCTCAAACCCAGATTCCCGGTGTTCACGCACGAGAACCTCCTGAAGGATATGGAATACGGCGGCACGCCGCTCTCGCGCGCGGTGATCAACGTGAACATCGCGTTCCAGGAGCTGGCCAGACAGCCGAAGTGACCTCCGCGCGGCCCCGCCGCCGGGGGCCGTGCGCCGCCGGCGTCACTCCCCCAGGCCGGCGCCGGGCCGCGAGCGCGATCCGACACCTGGCCGTATGCTGGGATGCAGGAGCTCGAAGGATGAGCCGCATCCCCGCCAGCCCGCGCGCCAGGCGCCCCGCCGTTGCCGGGGCGTTCTACCCCGACGACCCCGCCGTGTTGCGGTCGCTCGTCGACGGCCTGGTTGCGGCGGCGAAGGCGGCGCCTCCTCCGGATCGCCCGGTTCCCAAGGCCCTGATCGTGCCCCACGCCGGATACGTGTACTCGGGCGCGGTCGCCGCCAGTGCGTACGCCACGCTCGCGCCGGCCGCCGGCCACATCACGCGCGTCGTGCTGATCGGGCCGGCCCACCGGGTCTGGTTCGAAGGGCTGGCCGGCGCCGACGCCGAGAGGCTCGACACGCCGCTCGGCGGCGTCCGCGCCGCCGATGTGCGGAACACGCACGTGTTTGCCAGCGCCCGCGCGCACGCAGACGAACACTGCCTCGAGGTGCAGTTGCCGTTCCTGCAGCGTGTGCTCGGCGACGTGGAGGTGGTGCCGCTGCTCGTCGGCGACGCGTCGCCCGAATCGGTCGCGGACGTGCTCGACGCGTTGTGGGGCGATGCCGCAACGCTGGTGCTCGTCAGCAGCGACCTCTCGCACTATCACGACTGGGACGAGGCCCGGCGGCTGGACGCCGGCACGGCGGCGCAGATCGAGGCGCTCGACGCGTCCCTGACGCACGATCAGGCCTGCGGGGCCACGCCCATCAACGGGCTGCTGGTGACGGCGAAACGACGCGGCCTGCGCGCCGAGGCGCTCGACCTGCGCAACTCGGGCGACACGGCCGGCCCGCACGACCGCGTCGTGGGTTACGGCGCGTTTGCGTTCTACGAGCCGGAGGGGCCGGCATGACACGCGACGGGGTGGCGGGCATGACGCACGAGGCCGCGGTGCTGCTCGCCCTGGCGCGGGAGGCCATCGGCAGCGCATTCCTCGGCGGCGAGGTCGCGCCGCCGGCCGAGCCCTGGCTGCAGACCCCCGCGGCGGTCTTCGTGACCCTGCGCACGCAGCGTGACGGCGAGTTGCGCGGCTGCATCGGATCGATCGAGGCGCGCCTGCCGCTCGGCGATGCCGTCGTGGCGGCTGCGCGCGCCGCGGCGTTCGACGACCCGCGGTTCGAGCCGCTGTCGTACGCGGAGCTGTCACGCGTCCGGCTCGACGTCAGCGTGCTGTCGCCGCTGGCGCGGCTGCCGGTCCACGACGAAACCGAGGCCTGTCAGCAGCTCGCGCGGACGCGGCCAGGGGTTCTGCTGAGGCACGAGAGGCGCCAGGGCCTGCTGCTGCCGCAGGTGTGGGAGTCGGTGCCCGAAGCCGCCGAGTTCCTGCGGCACCTGAAGCGGAAGGCGGGCCTGCCGCCGACCTTCTGGTCCGAGACCGTCGAACTGCACGTGTTCACCTGCGACGCGTTCGCCGAGGCAGCGGAGGCGCCGGCGCGCCTCACCACGACATGAAGGAAGCGATCGTTCCGTACGAATCCCGTTACCCGGCCCGCTGGTGGTCGACGCTCGACGACGGGCGCCTCCAGTGCGACCTGTGCACGCGCGAGTGCCGCCTGGCCGACGGGCAGCGCGGCTTCTGCTACGTCCGCGCGCGGGAAGGCGACGGCCTGATCCTGACGACCTACGGCCGCTCGTCGGGCTTCTGCGTCGACCCGATCGAGAAGAAGCCCCTCGCCCACTTCTACCCGGGGTCGAGCGTGCTGTCGTTCGGCACCGCGGGCTGCAACCTGGGCTGCCGGTTCTGCCAGAACTGGGACATCAGCAAGGCCCGCGAGTTCGACCGGCTGGTGGACACGGCCACCCCCGAGGGCATCGCCGACGCGGCCCTCCGCGTGGGCGCCCGCTCGGTGGCCTTCACCTACAACGACCCGACGATCTTCGCCGAGTACGCGATCGACGTCGCCCACGCCTGCCGCGAGCGCGACGTCAGGACGGTGGCCGTGACGGCCGGGTACATCAGCCCGGAGCCGCGGCGCGAGATGTACGCGGTGATGGACGCGGTGAACGTGGATCTCAAGGGCTTCACCGACGAGTTCTACGTGAAGCTGACGGGCGCGCATCTGGCGCCCGTGCTCGACACGCTGGTCCACATCCGGCACGAGACGAGCGCCTGGCTGGAGCTGACCACGCTGGTGATTCCGGGCCACAACGACTCGGACCGGGAGATCGCCGAGGAGGTGCAGTGGATTGCCGAGCACCTCGGGCCCGACGTGCCGCTGCACTTCTCGGCCTTCCATCCGGACTTCAAGATGCTCGACGTGCCGCCGACACCGCCCGAGACACTGCGGCGGGCGCGTGCCCGCGCGATGCAGGAAGGCCTGCGGTACGTCTACGTGGGCAACGTGCACGACCGCGAGGGCGACGCCACGCACTGCCCGGGCTGCGGCGCGGTCGTCATCGCGCGCGACTGGTACGACATCCTGGAGTACCGGCTCGACGCGCAGGGCCGCTGCCCGGACTGCGGCACCGCCGTCGCGGGGCGCTTCGCCGAGGGACCGGGCCACTTCGGCCGACGGCGGCTGCGCGTCGCCATCGGCCAGTAGCGTGGCCCAGAGGCGCATGCGCGAGCCGCCGCACCGCGGAAGGACGGCTGGCTCATCGAAGTGGGGGCTGCGACGCCTCGATGACCTGTATGCGCAACAGGAGGCGATCCGCGTACGTGAAGGAATCGGCGAGTAACACGCCGAACACCGCCACGGCGATCACGAGGGCAGCCGCCGTGATCCAGTGACGCGGCCGGAATCGCGACAACGCCGGCGCCGCTGCCACCAGCGCGAGCAGTCCCGCGATCACGACGACCGCATCGAAGCTCGCCCGCTGCCAGTAGCTGCCTCCCAGGTGCAGCCACATCCCGAACTCGTCGAACGTCAGCGCCAGACCGATGCCGTAGACACTCGCCGCCCGCCTCGTGCCCGTCGACGCCGGGGCGGCGAGCAGCAGGTAGGCCCCGACGCCAGAGAGGAGGAAGATCCCGTAGTTCAGGTGATGGACGTGCGTCCCGCCCAGCCGCAGGTAGATGTCGGGCACGCGGCGCGCGACGATCAGGAACACGAGAACGCGCGCCGCGATGAACGTGAACAGGAACGACGCGAGGATCGGGCGCGCCAGCCGCCTCGGCCGCGACTCGACCGAGGTGCCGGCCTGACCGACATCCCCCTCGACCATCGCGCTCAGCGCTTCCGGAACGTCACGGGCATCCCACCTTGCGCGCTGCTCACCACGCCGGTGAGTGCGGCGCCGTCAGCGGACAATTCGCCCGCGAACGTCCAGGGCTGCGTGTTGGGCAGCTCGAAGTTCATGCGCCGCCCGTCCATCCTGAACTCACGCAGGCCCTTGTCGATCCGGCCGAGGTTCGTGCCGATCAGCTTGCCCTGCACCGTCCCGTCCGCGTTCCTGGTGAACTCGAGCTCGATGTCCACGTCGATGGTCACGATCCGCGGCCGCCCGACCCAGCGGCCGGCAAGGGCGCTGGCGACCTCGGCCGGAACCTTCGCGGCCGCCGGCGGCGGCTCCGGCGCGGGATTCTCCCGCTCGTGCCGGTTCGTCGTCACGTAGTTGGCGATGATCGTGTTGCCCTCGTGGCAGCCGTACTCCCACCACTCGTAGGTCGGATCGTTGCGCATCGGGTAGCGGACCGTGAAGGGCCGCGTCAGGATGACGGGGTCCTCCGTCCTGATCTCGTACAGCCACATGTCGGCGTTCAGGCGGGTGATGCGTTCCGTCGTCTTCATCCTGTCGCTCACCGGGAACCGGTTGCCGGCCGGTGAGCCGACGACGGCGAGGTTGATCATCGGAGGGCCTGCCTTGTAGTTGGTCGTCTCGACGACCAGCGTGTTGCCCTCCCAATGTCCGCGCGAATCGCCCATGTACTGCTTGTGCGCGGTGTTGAGGGCCGGCCGGCCGTCGGTGTAGACGATCCGCGAGTCGTGGATCATCTCGAGGTCGAACACGACCACGCCGGGCGCCTGCAGGATGCGGAACCCGCCGTTGTAGCGATAGGGCATCATCGACGACGGCATGCCGCGCGAGCGGCAGTTGTCCCAGAAGTCGAAGCTGAGGGGGTTCTCGTACACCGGGTCCTCGCCCGGCAGGGCCCACGAACTACCCATCGTCAGCGCCCGGCGCTTGCCCTCCGCGGTCAGTTCGGGGAGCAGCCCGCTCGGCGGATCCACGATCAGGTTGGTCTGCCGCTGCGGCGTGCCCGGATCGGTCACGCCAGCCAGCAGGGCCTGGCCGAAGTTGCCCTGCTCGATCAGCTGCCGTCCCCGGTCGCCGCGGGCGGCGGCGGCGGCGACGCGCTGCGTGTGCTCGTCCTCCGTGTACCACTTCTTGCCCATGTCGCAGGGCGGGCCCCCGAACCGGTACGCGTTGGCGCACCGCTCGAGCGGCACGCCGCTGGCCTGCATCATGTTCAGCATGGCCTGGATGTCGGGTTCGCCCCACGGGGTCTTGGGGTGCACCCAGCCACTCGGCGTCTCGATGAAGTGGTTCGCCTCGCCGGGCGGGCCGAGGATCGACTGACCGTGCGCGGTGACGACGAACGCGGCCGCCGCGGCCGCGGCACCGATCCACAGGCGTCTCCTCGACGGCGTGCTGCTGGACATGCTGGCTCCTTCGGGGCGGACTGAAACCCGCACCCCCGCCCTACAGGGTAACTCCGCTCGTGGCGTAACTCCTCTGGGGCGGGGTATTCTTGCCTCGCTGGAGGGTCCCGTCCCTCGGCATTGGAGACGCGCATGCTGTCGAAGTCGATCACCCTGCCGTGGTTCGCCGCTCTGGGCCTCTTCGTCGCCCTCGCCTCGCCGCCGGGCCAGGCACAGCAGGCCGCCGCGCCCGCGCCGGCCCAGCCGCCGGCCCAGGGCGGACGCACGGGGGGCGGACCACCGCCGCCGCGCGACACCCTCGGCGCGGGCCCCTGGGATCTCGGCGCCGGGCGTGGCCGGATGCACATCACCGCCATCAAGGGCCTCGAGCGTCCGTGGGGGATCGCGTTCCTGCCCGACGGCAACATGCTGGTCACCGAGCGGCCCGGGCGCCTGCGCGTGATCCGGAACGGCGTGGTCGACCCGACTCCGATCACGCCGGTGCCGACGGTCGACGCGCGCGGCATCGGCGGCATGTTCGACGTGGTGCTCCACCCGAACTTCGCGCAGAACCGCCTGATCTACATCGCCTACGCGAAGCCGGGCGACGGGCCCGGCAGCGCCGGCCCCGGCAGCGCCACGACCGCCATCTACCGCGCCCGGTGGGACGGCGGCTCGACCCTCGCCGACGGCAAGGACATCTTCGTCGCCGACGCCTATCACGGCGGGCCCGGCACCGATCAGCGCATCGGGCCGCCGACGGGCAGCCACGGCGGGCGCATGGTCTTCGATGGCGAGGGCCGGCTGTTCCTGGGCCTGGGCGATCGGAACATCCCGCCGAAGGCGCAGGACATGGCGTCGCACATCGGCAAGATCGTCCGGCTGACGGCCGACGGCGGTGTGCCACCCGACAATCCGTTCGTCGGCCAGTCCGGGATCAAGCCCGAGATCTGGACGAGCGGCCACCGCAACCCGCTGGGGCTCTACATCAGCCCGATCGACGGCAAGCTCTGGGAGACCGAGGAGGGCCCGCAGGGCGGAGACGAGCTGAACATCATCGTCAAGGGCAGGAACTACGGCTGGCCGGTCGTCTCGCTGGGCCGCAACTACGACGGCACGATCGTCGGCAAGGGCTTCACGGCGCCCGGCTACGAAGAACCGATCGTGTTCTGGGTGCCCGCCATCGCCATCTCGGGGCTCTCGGTCTACAACGGCGACCGGTTTCCGCAGTGGAAGGGCAACATCTTCGTGGGTGGGATGCGCAACAACACCGGGCAGCACATCCAGCGCGTCCAGTTCAACGCCAAGGGCGATCCCACCGGCCGCGAGATCATGCTGTCGGAGCTCAAGCAGCGCATCCGCGAGATCAAGCCCGGCCCCGACGGCAACCTCTACGCGCTGACCGACGAGGTGTTCGGCGCGGTGCTGAAGATCGAGCCGGCGCAGTAGCGCGCCGGCCGAGCCAGCGCTCGCGGCCTAGAACTCGACGTGCGTCTGCGCGAGCAGGCGCGTCTCCAGCCGGTCGGCATTGGCCGACCGGAACCGCTGGTCGAGGCTGATCACCACGCCGAACCGGCCCTGGCCGAGCTGGCTCCAGTGCGCGCCGCCGAAGATGTACCGGTGCGTCGAGTCGCTGGCGTTCGAACGATCCGGATCGTAGAAGTCCACGCGCGCCAGCCCGGCCCACCCGGTCGGGCCCTGCCGCACCTCTCCGAAGAGCGACGTGCCGCGGCGATCGATGTCCTGCGCGACGAACGGGTTGTCCTTCGACATCACGTACTGAGCGGTGGCCACCACGTTCGGGTGCTCGTAGCTGCCCATGATGATCGCGAGGTTGCGCGGGCGATCGCGGGCGTACCAGCCGTGGGAGTAGAAGCCCGACAGCCGGACGTTGCTGCCGGCGATGTCGTCGGCCAGCACCGTGTAGCTGACGCGGCCCTGGACGCTCTTGTAGCGGTCCAGTTCGGCGCGCCCGTAGCCCTCGCCGTTGTAGACGCCGACGTGCACCTCGGCGCGCTCACCCCGCCGCCGGAAGCTGGCACCCAGGTCGGTCTGACCCGGGATGAGTCCCTGCCGCTCGGCGAACATCGTGCCCTGCACGCGGTAGCGGTTGATCGACTGCTCGAACGCCAGCCAGGGTGTCTCGTGCATGCCGAACAGCACCGAGCCGCGGTCGCTGACGTCGGCCTCGAGCTGCGCGTACTCGAGCCGCAGCGTCAGGTTGGTGGTCAGGCTCGCGTCGGTCGTGGGCCTCACGTCGGGCGTGAACCGGAAGCGGACGCGCGGCGACAGCCGCGCCTGGATGTTCAGGTACCCGCGGGTGACGTCGAACGCGTTCTGGTGTTGCTCGTCCACGAGTTCGGCGGCGTACTGCAGGAACGACTGGGTGCCGAACGTCACCGCGGGATAGCTCGACGGGGCGGCCGAGCCGGACTGCTGCGCGATCGCCGGAGCGGACAGGCCCAGCAGCAGCGTCGCGGTGGCACAGGTTCGAATCAGGGTGGTCATTGGGGGGACCTTCACAGGGAGCGTCGCGATCGCGTCAGAAGATGGCCGGCGCACCGGCCCGGAAGTCGCCGTTCAGGATGGGCACCGAGTTGACGCCCAGCCACTGGTCGAGCACGCGCGCGTACACCGCGCGGAAGTCGGTCTCGAAGCGCACGTCGCCGGAGTTGTTCTCGAGGGTCGGGCTACCCGGCGCGAGCGACGCCGCCGTGCCGTACAGTCCGCCGCGCACCATGCCGCCGAGCACCAGCATGATGCCCGCGGCCCCGTGGTCCGTCCCGCGGCTGCCGTTCTCGGAGATGCGGCGCCCGAACTCCGAGAAGACGAGCACGGTCGTGTCGTTGGCGAGGCCCTGGTTGCGGATGTCGGTGTAGAAGGCTCCGAGCCCGTCGCCGAGCGTCGACATCAGGTTGCCGTAGGAGCCGTCGACCGACCCCTGGCCCGAGTGCGTGTCGTAGCCGCCGGTCTGCACCCAGTAGACGCGCGAGCCGATCCCGCGCGCGATGGCCCCGGCCACGGTCCGCAGCGACGCCGCGAAGCCGTTGTTCGGGTACGGCACCGTCGGCGCGTACGACGTGGCCGCCGCCACGCGGTCGAGCGTCTCGATCGCACCGCGGTTGGTGCTGTTGATGAACGCGAGGTGCGGCCGGGTCGACGCGGGGTTGCTCGCCATCGCCTGCGCGGCCGCGCGCTCCTCGAGCGCAGCCGACCCGCGGTTCGGGCTCGCGTACGTGTAGGTCGTGGCATTGGGGATCGCGGGGACGCCGGTCGTCCCCGACAGCAGCGCGCGTGGCGTCTCGCCGGCCGTGTTCCACGCCGTCAGCGCGTCCACCGGACGCGGCAGCGTGTCGAGATAGCGTCCGAGCCAGCCTGAACCGCTCGTCGCCTGCGGGTTGGCCGTGCCGAAGATGTCGGTGGCCTCGAAGTGCGACCGGCTCGAGTTCGAGTACCCGGTCCGCTGCACGATGGCCAGACGCCCGTCGTTGAAGATGTTGCGCAGGCCCGTGAGCCGCGGGTGCAGGCCGATCGCGCTGCCGCCGGCGTCGGTGCCCACCTGCAGTACCTGGCCGGCCGGAATGGCAATCGTCGGGCGCCGGCT
>CAWULT010000115.1:0-15109 GCA_963923455.1 uncultured bacterium | reverse complement strand
CAGCGGCCTCGGCGCCGCCCCCACCGGCTCCGGCGCCGAGGCCGCTGACGGAGGAAGAGATCTTCTCGCGCAAGACGCTCGACGAGCTGAATGCCGAAATGCCGCTGGCCGACGCGTTCTTCGACTACGACATGTCGGTCGTGAAGGAGGATCAGCGGGCCGTGCTGCAGCGCAACGCCGACTGGCTGAAGCGCTGGACGACGACCAGAGTGGCGATCGAGGGACACGCCGACTCGCGCGGCACCAACGAGTACAACCTCGCGCTCGGCGAGCGCAGGGCCTCTGCGGTCCGCGACTACCTGATCAGCCTGGGCGTTGCCGCCGAACGCATGGTGACCGTCAGCAAGGGCGAGGAATCCCCCGTCTGCCGTGACGAGAACGAAGGCTGCTGGTCGCGCAACCGGCGCGGGCACTTCGTGATCACCGCCAAGTAACGCCGCTCCACCGGTGGGCGGGGTGGGCCGATGGGCCCGCTCCGCCACCGGACCTCACCTGCGTTCTCCCTCGTCGCCAATTCAGCGCCGTTCCCGGTTCGGCGGTGTCGCCTCGCGCGTCTCGGGCGCACGCACGGTCCGCGGCCCGGACGTCGTGACGCCTGGTCGACCGGCCGTGAGCGGAGAGGGCCCTCGGAGGCCCCGGGCGGCGGGCTCAGGCGGCGTGATCGGTCTGCGCCGCGACAGGCGGCAGCCACGCCGTGAGCGCGGCGTCGAGTGTTTCCTTGCGGATCGGCTTGGGCACGAAGTCGTTCATGCCGGCGTCGAGGCACCGCTCGCGGTCGCCGTCGAGGGCGTTGGCCGTCAGCGCGATGATCGGCACGGCGGCGGCCGGGCCCTCGAGCGCGCGGATCGTGGCCGTCGCCTCGAAGCCGTCCATGATCGGCATCTGACAGTCCATCAGGATCAGGTCGTAGGGCCGCTCGGCGTGCATGGCGACCGCCTGCAGGCCATCAGCGGCCACGTCGGCGGCGAACCCCATCTTCTCGAGCATCCTGATCGCCACCTTCTGGTTGGTGCGGTTGTCCTCGGCGACGAGGATGCGATGCGGCTTCGGCGCGGACTGCAGGGCCTCGGGCGGCCTGGCCGCCCCCTCGGCGTGTCCGGGCACCTCGGGTGACAGCAGCGGCGCCAGGCACCGGCTGATCTGGGAGGCCCGCAGGCCCGCCAGCACGGCGGCGAAGCCGTCCCGCAGGGCACGGGCACGGAGATCCGCGGTGGCGCGGCCGGTCAGCAGGACCGTCGGTACTCGCGACGCACCGTCGATCGCCGGCTCCGGCGCGAGGGCCGCCCCGTCGGGCCCCGCGACGATCGCGCAATTGACGCGGCCGGTCGGCGGGAGCCCGCCGGCGGCCGGCCGGTGCTGCACCTCGGCCCCGAGGCGCGAGAGCTGCGTGGTCAGGGCCTCGCACACCGCGGCGTCGTCGGTGCGGACGAGCACCACCGCCGCCGACAGCTGCAGCGCGGGGTCGACCTGCGGCGGCTGCAGCACGTCGAACGGCACCGTGAACCAGAACGTGCTGCCGCGCCCGAGTGCGCTGTCGACGCCGATCGTGCCGCCCATGTGCTCGGCGAGCTGCTTGCAGATTGCGAGGCCGAGCCCCGTGCCGCCGAAGCGGCGGGTGGTGGACGAGTCGGCCTGCACGAACGGCTGGAAGAGCCCAGGCAGGACGTCGGCCGGAATGCCGATGCCGGTGTCGCGGACGTCGAATCGGATCGCGGCGCGGGTGGTCGACTGGTCGAGCACCGTCACCCGTACCACGACCTCCCCGTGCTCGGTGAACTTGACGGCGTTGCCCACCAGGTTCATCAGGATCTGGCGCACGCGGCCCGGGTCGCCCGCCACCTGCGCGGGCACGTCGGCGGGCACGATCGGCACCAGCCGCACGTGGCGCTCGGCAGCTTTCTCGGCGAAGAGCTCCACGACGTCGTGAACGACGCTCTCGAGGTCGAACGGGGCGTGCTCGAGGCGGAGCTTGCCGGCCTCGATCTTCGAGACGTCCAGGATGTCGTTGATGATGGTCAACAGCGCGTCGCCCGACCGGCAGATCGTCTCCGCGTAGTCGCGCTGCTCGGCGCTGAGGGGCGTCTCGAGGAGGAGGCTCGTCATGCCGATCACGCCGTTCATCGGCGTGCGGATCTCGTGGCTCATCGTGGCCAGGAAGTCGGCCTTGGCCCGTGCCGCGCGTTCGGCGCCCTCCTTGGCCTCCCAGAGCTGCGCCTCGAGCTCCTTGCGGTCGGTCACGTCGGACAGCGAGCCTGCCATCCGGATCGGTCGGCCCGATCCATCCCGGAACCCTTGTCCGCGCTCGCGGAACCAGCGGTATTCGTCCTGGCCGGTCCGGAAGCGGGAGGTGACGTCGAATGTCGCGTTCCAGTCGAAGTGGTCGCGCAGCGCCGCGTCCCGGACGGGCGAGTCCTCCGGATGCACGCGCTCCCGCAGCGCGGCCATCGTCTCGGGCATTTCGTAGTCGTCGAGCCCGAGCAGGCCGCAGAGGTGCGGCGAGGCGAACAGGTGGTCGTGCTGGACCTGCCAGTCCCAGAGCCCCATGTTGCCGCCGCTGAGCGCCAGGTCGGTGCGCTCGACCATCTCGCGCATGCGCCGCTCGATGTCCATGTGGGCGTCGGTGGCCTCGTTCAGGACACGGGCGAGCCTGGCGATCTCGTCCTGGCCGTCCTCAGGTGCCCGGGCGGTCTCGTCGCCGGCGCGCAGCCGGTCGACGGCGGCCGCGACGCGATCGAGCCGGCCGACCACCAGCCGGCGGATGAGGAGGTGTGCCGCCAGTGCGACGAGCGAGAACACGACGATGCGCCACAGCAGGGCCTGCGCGAGCAGGCCGTTGATGGTGGCGCGCAGCGGCGACTCGTCGAGCACGACGACGACCGACGCCGGCGGAGCGGGCCGCCGCGCCGACTCGACGCACGAGCTCTTCGAACGACAGGTGGCCGCGGGGGGCGCCGGAGGCCTCGAGCACCCGTCCCGCGCCGTCCACGACGGCCACCGCGACCACGCCCGGCTCCCCGGCGGCGGCCCGCAGCAGGCGGGCGATCGCGTCGCGACCGTCCGCCGTGACGATCCCCCGCGCGAGGGCGTGCGAGACCAGCGTGGCGCGTGCGGCGTTGTGCTGCTCGAAGCGCTGCTCGAGCCCGCGTGCCTGCAGCCACGCCATGCCGCAGACGGCCAGCGCGGCGGCCGCCCAGATCGGCCCCAGCACCTTCAGGGTCAGGGAATTGGCGAACAGTCGGCGGACGGGGGCCAGGACCATCGGGACGAAACCTCTCGGAGCGGGCCCGTGGGGCCACCAGAGAGGAATCGGTGCGGCGGCGCCTGGCTTGATGGGCGGTGACCAGCGCCCTGCCGGCGTGCACGGATCGGCAGCGCCGGCAGGTGCCGCCGCGTGCACCGGGCGCCGGGCCCGCCGGCGCGGCACGGCCCCCCGGCGCCGCTCAGGTGGTCAGGCGCTCAGGCCTGGCGCAGTTCGTCCGAGATGGCCGCGGCGGCTGCCGCCGGATCCTTCGCCGCGATGATCGGCCGGCCCACCACGATGTAGCTCGCGCCGGCCGCCACGGCCTCGGCCGGCCCCATCGTCCGGACCTGGTCGTTCTTGTCGCCGCCGGCTGCGGCGCCCCGGATGCCCGGCGTGACGATGACGAAGCCGGGCCCGCACGCCGCGCGGATGGCCGCCGTCTCCTGCGGCGAGGCCACCACGCCGTGCAGGCCCGCGCCCCTGGCCAGGGAGGCCAGGGCCAGCACCTGCTCGACGACCGGCCGATCGACGCCCGACTGCCGCAGCGTCGCGTCGTCCATGCTGGTGAGCACCGTGACGCCGATGACGAGCGGTGCGGGCCGGCCCGTGCGCTGCGCCGCGTCGGCGCCCGCCTTCGCGGCGGCCTGCATCATCGGCGCGCCGCCCGACGCATGCACGTTGATCATCCACGCGCCGGTCAGCACCGCGGCCTCGACGGCCTGCGCCACGGTGTTCGGGATGTCGTGGTACTTGAGGTCCAGGAACACGCGGGCGCCGGTGTCCACGAGCCGCCGGACCAGGTCCGGGCCTTCCAGGGTGAACAGGCGGCTGCCCACCTTGAACCCGCCGGCCAGGCCCCGCAGGGCGGTGGCGAGTTCGAGTGCGCGCGCGCCGGTGTCGACGTCGAGGGCGACTAGGAGCTTGTCCATTCCTTCTCACGCTTGGTGGTGTCGAGGCTGCCCACGAGGTCCGCGAGTCGATCGACCCGGTGGCGGCGCATGTAGTCGGTCAGGCCGTCGAGCAGCTTCGTCCAGATGAACGGGTCCGCGAAGTTCGCCGTGCCCACCTGCACCGCGGTCGCGCCGGCGATGATGAACTCGAGTGCGTCGCTGGCCGTGGCGATGCCGCCCATGCCGATGATCGGGATCTTCACCGCGCGGCGGCACTCGTAGACCATCCGAACCGCAATCGGCCGGATGGCCGGACCGCTCAGCCCTCCGACGATGTTCGACAGCTTCGGGCGCCGAGTCTCCACGTCGATCGCCATGGCGAGGAACGTGTTGACGAGGGAGACGGCATCGGCGCCGGCCTCCTCGGCCGCGCGGGCGATCGAGGCGACGTCGGTCACGTTCGGCGTCAGCTTCGGGATGATCGGGAGCGTCGTCACCTTCCGGACGGCCGCCACGACGTCGTGCGTGCCGTGCAGGCTGCAGCCGAAGGTGATGCCGCCCTCCTTGATGTTCGGGCACGAGATGTTCAGCTCGAGCGCGTGCACGCCCTCGACGTCGGACAGGATGCGCGCCAGCTCGACGTACTCGTCGAGCGTCGTGCCGCAGATGTTGACGACATTGACCGCGCCGAGCCGCCGCAGCTCCGGCAGCTTCTCTGCCACGTAACGGTGGACGCCGATGCCCTGCAGGCCGATCGCGTTCAACATGCCGGCCGGCGTCTCGACGATGCGCTCGGGCGGGTGGCCGTCACGCGGCGCGAGGAACAGCCCCTTCGAGACGACGCCGCCGAGGGTCGAGAGGTCGATCGTCGACGCGTACTCGACGCCGTAGCCGAAGCAGCCGCTCGCCGCGAGCAGCGGGTTGTGGAGGCGGAGCGATCCAATCCGGGCGGAAAGATCCATGGGCGTCAGTCCCAGACGATGTCGGCGCCGCGGAACACGGGGCCCCCGATGCACGAGCGGACGTAGTGCGGCGCGCCGGCGGCGTCGCGCACCGGGATCACGCAGCTGTAGCAGCCGCCCATGCCGCACCCCATCGTCCGCTCCACCGACACCTGCGACGGCTTGCCGTGGGCCCCGGCGGCGTGTGCGACGGCCTCGAGCATCGGCTCGGGCCCGCACGCGTAGACCATGACCGGCGCGTCGCCGGCCGCGGTCAGCTCGCGCGCCAGCGGCACCGTGACGCGGCCCGTCTCGCCGGCGCTGCCGTCCTCGGTGGTCAGCACCAGCCGGACCCCCCGCTCGCGGAACCAGTCGAGGTGGAAGAGCTCCGCGCCGCTGCGTGCGCCGTAGAAGAGCGTCGCCGGCGTGCCGCGCTCCCGCAGTGCCTCGGTGAGGGTGGCGAACGGTGCGAGGCCGACGCCGCCGGCGACCATCCACGCCTGCTCGGGCGGATCGACCACCTCGAACGGGCGCCCGAGCGGGCCCAGGCACGAGATGGTGTCGCCGGGCTCCGCGTCGTACAGCATGCGCGTGGTCACGCCGATGCGCTTGCTGAGGATCGTGATGCCGGTGACGCGGCCCCCGTCGCGCAGGATCTCGAACACCGAGAACGGGCGGCGGAGCAGGGGATCGAGTCCGCGGCCGGGCCGCACCATGACGAACTGGCCCGGCGCGGCCACGGCGCCGATCTCGGGGGCGGCGAGGGCGAGGACGTTGTAATCGGGAGAGAGGCGCGTGTTGCGAATGACCCGTGCCTCGATGTCGACGGGCATTGTGACCAGTATTATAATGACTCGACTCTTTAACTGCGGTCCCGTGAGGCCGCAAAGAGGTGCCCCATGCCCGTCGTCATGGATGCGGACCGCATCGGCCGCACCCTCACCCGCATCGCCCACGAAATCGTCGAACGCAACAAGGGCGTCGAAGACCTGGCCCTGGTCGGCGTCCGCACGCGCGGCGTCCACATCGCCAGGCGGCTCGCCGGCGCGCTGAAGGACATCACCGGCCACGACGTGCCCACCGGCGCGCTCGACATCACGCTCTACCGCGACGACCTGATGCGCCACGCGGTCGGCCCGCAGCCGCTCGTCCGGCGCACCGAGATCACGTTCTCGATCGACGACCGGAAGATCCTGCTGGTCGACGACGTGCTCTACACCGGTCGCACCACGCGCGCGGCGCTCGACGCGTTGATCGATTACGGCCGCCCGAGGGCCATCCAGCTCATCGTGCTGGTGGACCGCGGGCACCGGGAACTGCCCATCAAGGCCGATTACGTCGGCAAGAACCTGCCGACGACGCCCGACGAGAGCGTGCAGGTGCGGCTGCAGGAGGTCGACGGTCAGGACGAGGTCGTGCTGCAGGCGGGTGGTGCGGCATGAGCACGGCACCCGAGGCCCCCGGCAGCACGGGCGCACCGCTGACGTCGCTGCGAAGCCGGCACCTGCTCGGCATCGCGGATCTCTCGCCCGAGGAGATCGCGCTGATCCTCGACACGGCGGAGGCTATGAAGGAAGTGGGCGCCCGCCCGATCAAGAAGGTGCCCGCGCTGCGCGGGCGGACGGTGGTCAACCTGTTCTTCGAGCCCAGCACGCGCACGCGCACGTCGTTCGAGATCGCCGAGAAACGCCTGAGCGCCGACACGCTGAACATCGCCATCGCCTCGTCGAGCGTCGTCAAGGGCGAGACCCTCGTCGACACCGTGCTCAACCTCGAGGCGATGTCGCCCGACATGATCGTGCTGCGCCATGCCTCGTCCGGCGCCGGGCACCTGCTGGCGCGGACCTGCCGGTCGGCCATCATCAACGCGGGCGACGGCCTGCACGAGCACCCGACGCAGGCGCTGCTCGACGCCTTCACGATCCGCGAGCGCAAGGGCCGGCTGGCCGGGCTCAAGGTGGCCATCATCGGCGACCTGCTGCACAGCCGCGTGCTGCGCTCGAACATCCAGCTGCTGACCAAGATGGGCGCGGAGGTCTGGGTGTGCGGGCCGCCGACGCTGATTCCAGTGGACATCCGGCGGTTCGGCGTACACGCCACGAGCGTCGTCGAGGACGCGGTGCGCGACGCGGACGTGGTGATGCTGCTGCGGATCCAGCTCGAGCGGATGGAAGGCGCGTACTTCCCGTCGCTGCGGGAGTACTTCCGCGTCTTCGGGATGACGCGGGAGCGCGTACGGCTGGCCAGGCCTGACGCCATCGTCATGCACCCGGGGCCGATGAACCGGGGGGTCGAGATCGCGTCCGAGGTTGCGGACGGTCCCTCGTCGGTGATCCTCGATCAGGTGGCCAACGGGGTCGCGGTGCGGATGGCCGTGCTGTACCTCCTGGCGGGCGGGACGGAACATGAAGCAACTGCTTAAGGGCGGCCGGGTCGTCGACCCGGTCAACGGGCTCGACGGCGCCTTCGACGTGTTGATCGACGGGGATCGGATCGCGCAGGTCGGCAGGAACCTGCCGGTCGAGGGCGCCACCGTGATCGAGATCCCGGCGGGCGTCGTCGTCTGCCCCGGGTTCATCGACATCCACGTCCACCTGCGCGAGCCGGGCCAGGAGCACAAGGAGACGGTGGCGACCGGCGTCGCCTCGGCCGTGGCCGGCGGGTTCACGGCCGTCGCCTGCATGCCGAACACGAGCCCGGTCAACGACAGCGCGACCGTCACGACCTTCATTCTGCAGAAGGCCGCGCAGGCGAACCTGGCGCGCGTCTACCCGATCGGCGCCGTGTCGAAGGGGTCGAAGGGCGAACTGCTGGCCGACATCGCCGAGCTGAGGCAGGCGGGCTGCGTGGCCATCACCGATGACGGGCACCCGACGGCCACGGCGTTGCTGATGCGTCGTGCGTTCGAGTACGCCGGCATGTTCGACATGCCGCTCATCGAGCACTGCGAGGACCCGTCGCTGAAGGGCGACGGTGTGGCGCACGAGGGCTACTGGGCGTCGAAGCTGGGGCTGCGCGGCATCCCGGGCGCGTGCGAGGCGCTCGGCGCGGAGCGGGGCATCCTGCTGGCGGAGCTGACCGGCTCGGCCTTCCACGTCGCGCACATGAGCGCGCGCCAGTCGCTGCGCGCCGTTCGCAAGGGCAAGGACGCCGGCGTGCGCGTCACCTGCGAGGTGGCGCCCCATCACTTCACGCTGACCGACGAAGCGCTGTCGACGCCGATTCCGTACGACACCAACACCAAGATGAACCCGCCGCTGCGGGAGGTGGCCGATCGGGACGCGATGCTCGGGGGCATCGCCGACGGCACCGTCGACGTGATCGCCACCGACCACGCGCCGCACCACTACGACGAGAAGAAGGTCGAGTTCGACCGCGCGCCGTTCGGCATCGTTGGCCTCGAGACGGCGGTGCCGCTGTCGCTCGACCGGCTGGTGCACGCCGGGGTGATTCCGCTGCGGCGCTTCGTCGAGCTGATTTCGGTGAACCCCGCCCGCCTTCTCCGCGTGCCCGGCGGATCGCTCTCGCCGGGCCAGGCCGCCGACATCACGCTGATCGCGCCCGACCTGCGCGTGCGGATCGACGCGGCGTCGATGCGCTCGCGGTCGAAGAACACGCCGTTCGACGGCTGGGACCTGCGCGGCGGCGTGGCGGCGACCATCGTCGGCGGCCGCGTCGTGTACGCCAACCCCGCCGTGCCGGTGGCCGGCCTGCAGGCGGAGGGCGGTCGCGCATGAGCCGCGTCGAGGAGATCCGCGAGCAGGCGCTGAAGGACCTTCAGCGGTACGAGGTGCTGATGCTGAAGGGGCACTTCGACTTCGGCAACGGGTTCCACGGCAGCCTCTACCTGAACCCGCACCGGCTGTTCCGGTACCCGTCGACGATCTGGCAGTTCGCGCAGGACCTGATCGACGTGGTCCCCGGCGCGGTGCTCGAACAGGTGGAAGTCGTGGCCGGCCCGGCGACCGGCGGCGCGCTGCTGGCGCACACGGTCGCGGGGCTGCTCGACAGCCGGCGCAGCATGAGCCGGCCGCCGACGCTGTTCGCCCCGTTCGTACCCCATCCGCAGCAAGGGCTGTCGCTGAGCCGCTTCTACCAGCGCGAGATCAAGGGACACGCGGTGCTTCTCGTCGACGACGTCCGCAACACCGGGCAGACGCTCGCGCACTGCGCGGCGCTCGTGCGGCAGGCGGGCGGAACCGTGGTGGCGACGGCGGAGATCTACGACCGCCTCGAGGCGACGGTCGGGGCCGACGCGCCCAACTTCGCGCTCGCGGAGTACAAGGCTCCCGAGAACTACCCGTCGAGCGCCTGTCCGCTGTGTCAGTCCGGCGTGCCGATCACCGCGTTCTAGCCGCCCGCGCCCGCGGCGCGGCCACGCCGGATTCCGGGCAGCGGCTGCGCCCGGCGCTCGACGCGCTGTACGAGTCGTTCGACCACGTCACCTCCGCCACCGATCCCGTCCACGTCGTGCGACGGTATCCCGACCCCGCCGACCGCGAGGTCGTCGGCTTCGTCGCGGCCGGGCTCGCGTTCGGGCGCGTCGCCAGCGTGCTGCAGTCGATCGAGTCGCTGCTCGCGGCGATGGGGCCGCACCCCGCGGCCTTCGTGCGGGCCTTCGAGCCGGGACGCGACCGCGGGCCGATCGAGCCGCTCGTGCACCGGTGGATCCGCGGGCGCGACCTGGTGGCGCTGCTGCTCGTGCTGCGCCACATGCTGCGCGCATCTGGCTCGATCGAGGAGTTCTTCCTGGAGGGCGACGACCCCGCGTCGCCGGACGTGGGGCCGGCGCTCGAGTCGTTCTCGCGCCGCGCGCTGGCCGTGGACGTCCGCGAGGCGTACGGGCGGGGCCCGGCGCCGAAGCCCGGCGTGGCGTACTTCTTCTCGCGGCCGTCGTCGGGCGGCGCCTGCAAGCGGCTGAACCTGTACCTGCGGTGGATGGTGCGCCGGGACGCGATCGACCTCGGCGTCTGGACGCGGGTGCCGCCGTCCCGGCTGATCGTGCCGCTCGACACCCACGTGATCCGGCTCGGACGGTGCCTGCGGCTGACGCGCTACAGCAGCCCTGGCTGGCGGATGGCCGCCGACATCACCGCGTCGCTGCGGGCGATCGATCCGGCGGATCCGATCCGGTACGACTTCTCGCTCTGCCACGTCGGCATGATGAGCGCGTGCGGCTTCAGTCGTGCGCAGGGCGACGCGCGGTGCCCCCTCCGCGGACTCTGTCGACCACGCGCGCGTAGACCGCGGCGGTCTCCTCCACCATCCGCTCCACGGTGAAGCGCTGCCGCGCCCGTGCGAGCGCCGCCTGACCCATCCGGGCCCTGAGCCCTTCGTCCTTCAACAGCGTCACGAGCCGCGCCGCCATCGCCTTGACGTCCCGCGGCGGCACGAGGAAGCCGGTCTCGCCATCGGCGATCACCTCGGGCACGCCGCCGACCGCGGTGGCCACGGCGGGCTTGCCAGCCGCCATGGCGTCGACGAGCGACGTGCACATGCCCTCGTGCGTGCTGCTCAGCGCGAACACGTCGACGTCCTTGAGCAGCTCCAGCACGTCGGTCCGGAAGCCGCCCAGCAGGATGTGCCGCTCGAGGTGCTTGTGCTTGATCTGGTGCGCCAGCGCCTCGTGCAGCTCGCCCTCGCCGAGGATCACGAACCGGGCGTCGGGCACCTCCCGGACGACGAGGGCGGCGGCCTCGACCAGGTCGTGCTGGTTCTTCTGCGGCGTCAGCGCGCCGATGTTGGCGACGATCGGGGCGTGCGTGGGCAGGAAGAACGCCGCGTGCATGCTGGAGGCCGGCAGGCGCGCGATGCGGTCGACGTCCACGCCCTCGTGGACGATCTCGACGTGGCCGCGCGGGACGCCGTCGGCCACGAGGCGGTCGGCCACCGCCGCGCTGATGGCGATGAAGGCGTCGACCTGGGCGTACTTCCACCGCGAGAACGAGTTGCGCGCGATCCGGAACTCGATGCGGCGCGTGGCGATGAGCGCCGGCCTCGGCGCCGGGGCCGAGATCGACAGTGCCATCGACGCCATCGCGACCGCGTGCGGGTCGTGGGCCTGGATGACGTCGGGACGGATGCGCTTCAGCAGGCGCGAGAGGCGCCAGGCGGCCGACAGGTCGACCTCGTTGCGCGGCGCGAGCGGGATGACGTCGTCGCCCTCGGACAGCCGGCGCCGCAGCTCGCCGTCGGGGTGCGCCACCAGCACCGCCCGCTGCCCGATGGCGCGCAGGCCGAGCACGGTGTAGCGCACCTGGCTCTGCCCACCGCGCCACGTCCGGGCCGTGTCGATGTGCAGCGAGATCATCGCGTCAGCCCGCGTCGCGGTCCGCGTCGCGGCCCGCGTGCCGCAGCTCCCACAACTTCGCGAACTTCGCGAACACCGCGTACGCGTTGACGAGCGACAGCGTCAGCCCGGCGGTGCCGTCGACGAAGCCGCGGCGCAGGACGTAGTTGCGCAGGAAGGCGGCCGGCGGATGCACGAGCAGGTCGAGCGGTCCGGCCCGGCGCCCGCTCTCGTGCATCTGGCGCGCGGCGAGCGTCGTGTAGTGGTTGATCCGGTCCAGGTGGTCGGCCAGGTCGCGATACGAGTAGTGGAGCAGCTCCTGCGAGAGCCGGCCCACGGGGCCGTCGGTCGAGACCGACTCGTGGACGTAGCGGCCGCGCCACGCTGCGGCGCGCCGATCGTACAGCCGGGTCTGGAAGTCGGGGTAGAAGTCCGTGCTGCGGATCCACCGGCCCAGGTGGAACGTCACGCGCGGTACGCGATACGCCCGGCAGGCGGGTTCGCCCTGCAGCAGCCGGTGCACCTCGTCGGCGAGCGGCGGCGACACGCGCTCGTCGGCGTCGAGCGAGAAGATCCAGTCGTGCGAGGCCAGCGAGGCCGCGAAGTTCTTCTGGTCGACGTAGCCGGTCCAGTCACGGTGCTCGACGCGCGCGCCGGCCGCGCGCGCCAGGGCCACGGTGTCGTCGCGGCTGCCCGAGTCGACGACGATCACCTCGTCGGCCCAGGCCACGCTCGCGATCGCCGCGGCGATGTGGGCGGCCTCGTCCTGGCTGATGATGGTCGCGGTGACGGCTGGCACCCCCGCATCTTACGTCCGGACCGCGGGCGCCTGGCGCCCGCCGTCGAATCCCGGCCGGGGCAGGCCTCGGCCCGCCGGGCCGTGCTCTCGTGCAACGCCGGGTAATGTCGGGGCGGTCCGTGCCGATAAGTCGAGACGTGGTCGTCACCCGCCCCGGCTGGTGCAGGCGTCGCGGAGGTGCCCGGTGAACGAGACCGTCTATCTGTTCGCGTTGAGCTCGCCCGACCTGCTGCAGCGGATCCTCGCGCTGCCCGACCCGTCGGGACCGGTCCTGGCGCGGCTCGTCACGTCGACGCAGGCTCCGGCCGCCCCGGCCGCCTGAGTCGGGCGGCCGGCGCGGCGCTCGTGCCGGGCGCTATCGTGCGGCGGTCGCGCCGAGCGGCACTTCCTGCACCGTCTCCAGATCGACCAGCGACTGGTTGTAGTCGAGAATCGCCTTCAGCTCGTTGTTGCGGGCCTGGGCCAGGTCGCGCTGCACCTGGAAGACGACGAAGGTCGTCGACGTGCCGGCCGCGAACTTCCGCTGCTCGGCCTCGAGGCGCCGTTCCGCCAGCGACCGCGACGCGCGCGTCGTCTCGACGCGCTTCTGGTTGGTCTGCACCTGTCGGCCCGCCTCCCGCACCTGCGTGGCCACCTGCAGCTCCTGGTTGCGGATCTGTGCCTCGGCCTGCGTGTTCTGCAGCCGTGCCCGGGCCAGGTTGGCCTCGACCTGGCTGGTGCCGAGCGGATAGTTGACGACGACCGACGCCGTCCAGTTGGGGAAGTCGTTGGTGAAGATGTCGCCGAGCACCGAGCCCACGCCGCGCCGCGTCTGCCCGATCACGGCGCCGGTGCCGGGACCGAACGGGCCGACCCCGCGCTGCAGCTGCGTGCCGCCGAGGCCGGACAGTCCGTAGTCGATGCCGGCCGTGACGTCGATCTTCGTCTGGTCGCGCAGGAAGCGGATGTTGACGTCGTTGACCTCGAGCGACTTTCTCGACTGCTGCAGGTCCGTGCGCTTGCCGAGCGCGGTCTGCACCGCCTTGTCGACGTCGACGGGCGCCGGCTCGAAGGGCGGCTGGTCGGTCGCCTCGATGTGGATCGTCCAGAAGTCCGGCATCGCCGGATCGAACACGAGCGCGCGGAGCGTGTCCTCGGCGGTGGAAATCTGGGCCTCGGCCAGGATCACCGCTTCCTCGCGCGTCGCCACCTCGGCTTCCGCTTCGACGACGTCGATCGGAGGCTGTGTGCCGATCTCCACGCGGGCGCGGGTGTTGCGGAGGGATTCCCGCGCCAGGTCGAGCGACTGCCGTGACACCTGGAGCGACGCCGTGGCGTAGGCGAGGTTCCAGTACGCGTTGCGGACGGCACGGAGCGTCGTGGCGAGCGTCTGCTGCAGCTGCAGGCTCGAGATGTCGCGGTTCTTCAGGCTCACTTCGACCTGCTGGCGCAGGGCGTCGATGTTGAAGCCGCGCACGAGCGGCTGCCGGTAGCTCAAGGACAGCGCCGACCGCAGCTGCGGCGAGAACGTCGTGAACGCGTTGTTGGTCGTCAGCCGGGACGAGTCCCAGCCCACGCTGTAGGTGCCGCCCCACTTCAGCGTCTGCTGCACCGACGCGCTGTTCGAGTACGTGTCGTTGCTGGTCTTGTTGCCCTGCGCGCCGGCCAGGAAGTTGTTGTTGGGCGAGTCCTGGCTGTTGCGCTGGAACGTGTTCGTGAAGGTGGGTACCCAACCCGTCTGCGCCTGGGCGACCGCCAGGTCCTGCACCTGAGGGTCGAAGCGCGCGATCTTGATGCCGAGGTTGTTCTCGAGGGCCAGCCGCACCGCTTCCTCGACGGTCAGTCGGCGCACCTGCGGCGCCTCGGTGACCTGGGTGGCGCCGACGGACTGGGCCCCCGCCGGCGCCGTGGCGAGGGGCGAGGCCAGGGCGAGGGCGAGCAGGCCGGCGGTGGAACGGACGTGGACGTAGCGTCTGCGCATCTGGGAGGCTCCGGACTCTTTCCTGAGACGGCGGTTCGGCGGCCGATGTTCTGTCGGGCGGGCAATCGGGCAGGCGGGCATCGACGGGAACCGGCTGCACGTTATACTAACGAGCTTTCCCATGCCATTACTCGACGCCAACGATGTTCTGGACGCCTTCCGCCGGGTCGGGGCCCTGCTCGAAGGGCACTTCCGCCTGACCTCCGGGCTGCACAGCCCCGGCTATCTGCAGTGCGCGCTGGTGCTCCAGCACCCGAAGGAGGCCGAGGCCTGCGGCGCCGCGATCGCCGATCGCGTGCGCGGGCTGGCGCCCACGGTCGTGCTGTCGCCGGCGCTCGGTGGCATCGTCATCGGGCAGGAAGTCGGCCGGGCCCTGGGCGTCCGCGCGATCTTCGCCGAGCGGCAGGACGGCACGCTGGTCCTGCGCCGCGGCTTCACGCTGGCGCCGGAGGATCGGGTGCTCGTGGTCGAGGACGTCGTGACGACCGGGGGTTCGACACGCGAGACGATCGAGGTCGCGCGCGCGGCCGGCGCCCAGGTGGTGGGGGCGGCGTCGATCATCGACCGGAGCGGCGGCCAGCAGGGGCTCGACGTTCCGTACCACTCGCTGGCCCCGGTGCAGCTGCCGACCTACCAGCCGGAGGCCTGCCCCTTGTGCGCGGCCGGCCAGCCGGTCGTCAAGCCGGGCTCCCGCGCCTCGTAACGCCGGAACACCGCCGGGCCTGCCCGCGTCTCCCTGCCGGGATGGTGGCATGCGCACGCTGAAGATCACCCTGGCCTACGACGGCACGCGGCTCGTGGGCTGGCAGCGCCAGGCCCGAGGCGACTCGGTACAGGGACTGCTCGAGGAAGCGCTGGCGCGCTTCGAAGGTGGACCGGTCACCGTCCATGGGGCCGGGCGGACCGACGCCGGCGTCCACGCGCTCGGCCAGGTGGCGTCGGTCCGGATCACGGCCGGCCACCCGCCGGCGGCGCTCGTCCGGGGCCTC